>JAFTAU010000023.1 GCA_017455435.1 Lachnospiraceae bacterium
AAGCTCTTTTTCTCCATTTTCCGGAGAAAATCTTTGTCCGCAAGCTCTTTTTCTCCGACTCCTTATTTAAAATAGTCTTTGATGACTGTCACGGCATCCATAGACGAAAATGGTTTGTCTTTTGTCTCTGTCGTTATTATTAAATCAACGCCGAGAATATAACCCTCTTCCGAATACATCTGCAGTTTTCTCATGGCCATCCTGCGGTACTCCGGGTCATCCATTTTGCCAAAATGCTCCCAGATAATTATTTTGCCTGTTTTAGGGTGTTTTATCAAAAAATCAGGATAAAACGACTTTCCTTCAATTTGCAATCTGCTCTCGTACCTGAATGCAAGTTTGTTTGTTTTTAATTGCTCGTAAATCATAACCTCGGATTTGCTTCGTAGTACTTTTCCATCGAAAGCTTTATACTTCAAGTCCTCCGGGTGTCCGGCTCCGCTCTCATACGGTTCGTCTGCCCAAGCGTAATACGAATCACTCGACATATCTCGAAACAGCATTTCTGATAACTCAGGATTTTCTGCTATAAAATCCGTTGCGCCGTCTTCTTCCGAGTGCAGCTTAAAATATGCTTTTAAAGCACGCGCCTCTTTCTGAAGCCTTTTGAATCTGAGGCTGTCATACCTCTTCTGAACATAGGGCTTTATCGTATGAAGATCTTCTTGCTTGAAATAGTGCCGCCCAGAACTGTCGTAGTAGCCGGCACGAAGCCGATTACCATCATGAAAAACAAAAAAACTGTCTTTTGGTGCGACGTCAAGACGCTTTCGTAAAACATTGATTTCCCTGACTATTTCGTCATAATAGTGCATAATCTTTTGATACATTTTTCTACACAATCCATTCATCAGTGACGAATGGATACTCCTTTCTCCCTGGCATGCCAGATTGATTCAATATCAGCTTTGCAATTATCAACGACAATAAAAACTGTCGCAAATAAAACTATATACATCTTGAAGCACAGCCGGAACTTGCTTGCTGCTGATTAACTGATTTTTGAGAAAACCCGGAACGGGGTTCGGAAACATTGTACCACTTTTTTCTGTGACAAAAGCGGACAATTTGCAAAAAAAAGGAAAAAAGTGTAAATTTAAACATTTTTTTGCGCAAAGGCAAGAATGTGTTCAATCGTGGAGCAAGGCGACGGGATAAATCAGAGTTTTTGAAAAGATAAGTGCCAAAAAGCCCCAGGAATTGTCTCCCCGGGGCTTGGTTAATTAATGGTTCAATTTAAAAAGTAGCCATCACAGAATCAGCGATACGACGAGGTTGTAGATCGCGCAGATACCCACGCTGACGGGGACGCCGACAAAGAGCAGGCGATTGAAAAGTTTGCCACGTTCTTCCTCGTTGCCGCAGGAACCGAGTACCAGGCTGCCGCCCGAAGAGAACGGACTGATGGCCGAGCTCTGGGCTCCGAGAACCGTGCAAGTGAAAAGCGCAACGGGGTTAAGTCCGGCAGCCGCCGCGAGAGCGGGAATAAGCGGGAACAGAGCGGGACATACGACGCCCGTGGTGGAGCTGAAAAAGCTCATGATAGCCGCGATTACCGAGAATGCAAGCGGAATGAGCCATACGGCAACGTTCTCTCCGATCCAGCTCGAAAGCATCTGAATCGTGCCGGCTTCAACAGCAACGGCAATAAGCATCCCCGCGCCGGCAATCATGAGAATTGTGTTCCACGGAACCTTCGCGATTATTTCCTTCTGAGGCGCAAGCTTCATAAGGAGCGCGATGACAGCAAATACGATGGCTACAAGACCTACGTCAAGTTTTCCGGCTACCAGCGCGATAAACTCGTTTTCGATGAAGAGGTTGAGCAGCGGGAAAATAAGAACTACAGCCATCATGATGAGAATAAGCGTGAGGGTCTTTTTCTGGATGGGGTTGTATTTTTCGGGTTTTTCAAAAGCAACGCCCTTTCCGATGTTCCTGTTCGCTTTGACCGCGAATCTGAAAACGGTGATGATGATAAGGCTGGACAGAATCGCCAGACCGCACATAATAAGCGACGAGCTGAATGTATCAACAGCCGTCATTTCGGTACCTTCATAGGCCGTATCCATAAGCCCGCGGAAAACAACGCCCAGCGAAGCGGTAGGGAAATTGCCGCCGGCCAGCGCGCCGCAGTTGATGGCAACAGCGCCGGTGAGTTTGTCCATCTTGGACTCTTCACAAATCATCAGAGTAATGGGGGCGAGGAAGGCAAGAACCGTAAAGTACGCGGCGCCCATAATCGAGAGAATAACCGCCACAAAGAAAAGCGCGTAAGGAAGGATTCCCGGGAATCTACGACACTTGTAAAGCAGACTCCGTGAAATCTTTTCCAGCGTTCCATTTGCCGCCGCGACATTGTAAAACAGCGAGACGGCAAGGATGACAAACATCGTGCTAACAGGCCAATAGCCAATCAGCGCCTTCGGCTTCAATCCCATTACAAAGCACCCGATAATAAAGGCGAAGACAATACAGAAGAAGCCGGTATTGATCTTGGTCTTGTATCCGAGGAATACCGCGAGAGCAATTGAAACAATCAGGATAATACTAAGTAATGTTGCGTCCATTTTTAATCTCCTTTTTTTTATTCAATACCGAGCAGTCCGCACGGCAGATCGTGAGTCATATAGCGAATGTGTTCTTCGGGAGTGCCGTTGTCAAGCAAATACTGCATATACTGCTGCATCGCAATCTCCCAGTTCGGGTTTTCGGTCTGGCCGCCGTCGGTATCAACCATGACGTTTTTATATCCGACCGTATTGATAATGGCAAGATTGTCGGCAAGATTGCTCTTGTACTTTCCGCCGCCCATATTCTGCGCGAAACAGCGTTCCAGAATGACGTCGTAGTCCTTTACCAGACGCACCTGATCCTCAACGGTCATTCCCACGATCCACCACTCCGGATGTGTAACGACAATCTTTTTGACTCCGGCGTTTCTGGCCGCCTCAACCACGACGAAGGCTTCCTCCGGGGAAACGTGCGCCGTTCCGAGAACCGCGTCATGCTCATTGATAAGTTTGAAAACGTCGAGCATTTCGGGCACGACCTTTCCGTCAACAACCATGTCGACCGCGTCCTTTGTGGGTTTTCCCATTTTGAGCAGGTGGTTTCTGGCTGACTGAGTAGGGAGCCAGACAACTTTTGCTCCGAGCTTCAGCGCGTTTTCAACCGCGATGGGATTGATTCCGCCGACGCATTTGTTGAGGGTAATCGAACCGAACATGGTAAAGTCGTTTTCACCGTGAACGATCTGATTGTAATGATTAGTCAAAGCCGCGCGGCAGGATGTGTCGCCGAGGTGCGTTTTGATGACGATAGCGCGCGCGCCTACTCTGACAGCGGCATCGCAGAGTTCGAAATCGTCATAAGCCCTCAGACGAAGGTCCGGATTTGTGTGGACGTGCATATCACACACGCCTTTTAATGAAATTTCCGGCATAATGTATCTCCTTTCTTTGAAGATATAGTTTTTTGCTATGACACTCCGTCAAAAAACCGTGTCTTGAAATGTTCCGTTTGCAAAAAACTGTGCCTTTTTGCCCTTTATCAGGCTTTGTAAATATGGTATACTAATTTTCGGAGCAAGTAAAATATCTATTCGGCATAGGGCATATAGGAAAAACAGATACCCCGGAGGGGACTTATGGATCTGAAAGAACTTGAATATATCGTAGCTATAGCGGACAGCGGCAGTATCAGCCGCGCCGCGGAGAAGCTTTTTATCGCCCAATCGAGTCTGAGTCAGTTTCTGACACGGTATGAATGCGATTTGGAGTCAAAGCTTTTTGTCAGAACCGGAAGCGGTGTGCGCACTACGCCTGCCGGTGATATTTTCGTCCGAAATTCAAGACAGATTTTGCAGCAGTACAGCCGCGTCAAGGCCGAGCTCAAAGAAGCGGACAAACCGAGCTGCGGCAGGATTATTTTCGGAATCAGTTCTTTTCGCGGTTCGGCGCTTATTCCCCCTCTGCTGAAACGCTTCCGCGCGGAATATCCCGGAGTGGATATTATTATAAAGGAAGCAAACACTATCGACCTCAGAAAAGAAATCGCCGCTGGAAATCTGGACATGGCGCTGGTCGCCAATCTGCCCGGCAAAAACTGTGACGGCGACAAATTCATAATGAAAGATGAGGTTTTGCTCGTCGCAAACATGGCGCACCCGGTGATGAAATACGTGCATTACAATTATCCGGAGCGCCCGTGGATAGACCTTATGGATACCGCCTATTTTGAATATCTGCTTTCAAACAAGTCCACTGTTCTCGGAAACGTCGCTGATGAATTATTTAAAAAACACGGCATTTCTCCCGTTGCCTTAAACAGGGATCTCACCGCCGCCTTTTCGGCGGAAATGGCGTGCTGCGGGCTCGGGCTGGCGCTTACTTACGCTTCCTGCGCCGCTTTCAGAAGCGACGTGGAGTATATGCGTATAGGTCAGGAAGGCTGCTTTGTTGACCTTATGCTGACGTTCCCGCCGGACGGCTACCGGACCCGTTCCATCGCCGCCCTCGAAACAATGATCCGCGATTTCTTACACAGGCAGGATATTGTAAAATAATATACCGGTTTTTTGTAGTTTTTTCCGCTCTTTTGGTAGTATATTATGGATATAATTCAAAGGAGCTTTTTTTATGAAAAAATCTTTAAAAGTAATTATCGTTGTTGTAATCGTACTGGCAACGCTCGGCAGCACCGCGATTTCCGCCGTGACACTGAGTAATCAAAGCAAGCTCGCGGAAACCGTGGGCGAAATCAGGAAAACGCAGGAGCAGGCGGCGGAAGAAGCCGCGCGGGCGCAGGAGTTTTCCGAAGACGGTGTGATGATTGCCAGCAGGTACGAAATCAGATCCACTCTGCAGATTTCCGACGCCTATAAAAGCGGCGACAGAAGCGGACTTAACGACGCTGACAAAGAAACGCTGGATATGGCGTCCGCGGTAATAAAGGACGTTATCACCGACGGCATGAGCGATTATGAAAAGGAGATAGCCATCTATACGTATCTGACAAAGAACATGACCGGGAACGCGGGTGCGCTCAATCTCCTGTCCGACAGCACCGGCGAATATTACACACCGCACGACGTACTGAAATACAAGAGCGCAGTCTGCGTTGGCTACGCCACCACCTTCCGTATGTTTATGCAGATGATGGACATCGAATGCATGGTTGTTCACAGCACCGAGCTTTCGCATTCGTGGGATCTGATCCATCTGGACGACGGCTGGTATCATACCGACTGCTATTCCGATTCCGGCACCGGCAATTTTTATAATTTCAATATGAACGACTCCCGCTGCTCGATGGGACACGATTGGGAAAGAGACAATTATCCGGCAGCCGAGGGTACCAAATACGATTACGCGCTTTCGGTCTGCGAAACCATTGACGACATTTACGCACTGCCGGAGTGGTACCTCAGCAAAATTGACGAACGTGTAAGCGTAATGAGCTGCGTTTTCAAAGAAAAGATTACCGATGAAAATGCCGCCATCGCCTCGCAGCTCGTAAACACCCTGCAAAACGACACCATGAATGACCACTTCTACTCTTCCTTCTTCTGGGAGGACAAGGGTGAGGAAGGCTATGCGCTTTGCATTCTCGTATCGTACAATGACAATGGCTACAATGAAGAAAATGAGTTGTACGTGTAAACGCTCACAAATATTCACGACTCGATTAACGACGCAATAAACGGACATAATTTCTATGATAACTACGGGTATTCCGGCGGTTTTTACGACGAATCGGCAGGATAAAGGAGTAATATGAAAAAACTTATTGTTTTCTTGATGATAAGCTGCTTTTGTCTGAGTCTGGCGGCGTGCGGGAGTGAGGAGGAATCATCCGCAACGGTGGGTGAATTCAGTATGTACGATTTGAGCCAGAATATTCTGGCCTCGGATAATTTTAACCTGCTTATGCACGCGTCAAGCGAGGACGAGGACGCCGAGACCGTTTTTCACAAAGTCTCCGATTTGGATTATTCAAAAGTGGCGGCGTTCACTATCGACGCATCGGCAAACGGTTCCGCGTCCGCTGATGAAATTGTGGTCATCAGACTGAAGGACGCGGCGGACGCGGCGGCGGCAAAGGAATCGCTGAACCGGCATCTGGAAAGCCGCAAGGAGCTTTACAAGACCTATGCCGCTGATCTGCTGCCCGTTCTTGAAAACGCGAAAACCGTTGCTTATCGGGAATTCGCCGCGCTGTTTGTATGCAAAGATCCCGCGGCGGCAAACGCGTTTTTTGAAGGTTATATCGACGCCCACTGACCCGCGGAGCGGTTTCCTCTTTCGCGGCATATGCCGCGGTCAATCTGAACAATCCGAAAGGACGGGGTGATTTTTGGTTTTCAGCAGCGCTGTATTTTTACTGATATTTCTGCCCGTTTTTCTGACGGTCTATTATCTGTTGCCTTTCAAAATCAAAAATGCATGGCTGTTGCTTGCAAGCCTGGTCTTTTACGCCTGGGGCGAGCCTGTCTACGTGTTTTTGATGATGGGCTCGATAGCGGTCAATTACTTCGCGGGATTGTTACTGTCGCGGTTTGCCGGTCATAGAGCGGCAATGCGCGCGCTGCTGACGGTCAGCGTCGCCGTCCATGTCGGAGCTCTTTTTTTCTTTAAATATTCCGATTTTCTGATTTCGGCGATAAACGGAAGTTTCGGCGCGGGGCTTCGGCTCATGGGGCTTGCGTTGCCCATAGGCATCTCATTTTATACGTTCCAGGCGTTGTCCTACGTCATTGACGTTTACCGCGGGAAGGTTTCGGCGCAGAAAAACCTGATTGATTTCGGCGCGTACATCAGTATGTTCCCGCAGCTTATCGCGGGGCCGATAGTACGTTATTCCGACGTGGCTGCACGCCTGCGTGAGCGGAGCTTTGACGCCGACAGGGCCTTTTGCGGCATACTGCGTTTTTGCGTGGGACTTGGCAAAAAGGTTCTGCTGGCGAACAGTCTCGGAGCTTTTTGGGAGGAAATCTCGGCTGCGGGAGGCGCTCCTGCCATGACCACGCTGATTGGCGCAGTGTGCTTTTCACTGCAGATTTATTTTGATTTTTCCGGCTATTCCGATATGGCAATAGGTATCGGGCGGATGCTGGGATTCGAGTTTTCCGAAAACTTCAATTACCCGTATATGGCAAAAAGCATCACGGATTTCTGGCGCAGATGGCACATTTCGCTCGGCTCGTGGTTTCGGGAATACGTTTATATCCCCCTCGGCGGCAGCAGGAAGGGACTGCCGAGGCAGATTCTTAATCTGCTCATTGTCTGGGCTCTGACCGGAATCTGGCACGGCGCAGGCTGGAATTTCCTGTTCTGGGGACTGTATTTCTTTGTGCTGCTTACGATAGAAAAAATATGCGCCGGCAGGGTGCGGCTTCCGGGCGCGGCGAAGCGCATTTACACGCTGGTGGCAGTGCTGGTTTCGTGGATTATTTTCGCAACGCCTGATATCGGGGCGGCCGGCAATATGATCGGCAATCTCTTTGGCGCAAACGGCTTTGCTAACGCGGGCACTTTGTATTATCTGCGAAACTGCAGTGTACTGCTCGCGATCGGGCTGCTTTTTTCCACGAATATCGTGCGGCGTTTACTGCGCAGACTTGCTCCCGGCAAGGCGAAAAGCGCCGTCCTTGAGTGCGCGGCCGTTTTGCTCTACGCGCTTTCGCTGATTATGGTTATTAATTCGGCCTACAACCCGTTTTTGTATTTCAGGTTCTGACTATGAAAAAAGTGTTTCTGTCATTATTCATAATCGCTCCTCTGCTGCTTGCGGCGTCAATCTTTTTGCTGCCGGACGCGTCATTTTCGCCGGATGAAAACCGCATGCTGAAGACAGCGGCGGACATCCGGGGCGACGTTCTCTCCGGAGATTTTCAGACCGACCTGGAAAAATATCTGTCCGACCAATTTCCGATGAGAGCTGCGCTGAAATCCGCCGAAAACACCGTGAGGACGGTGCTCGGAGCGAATGAACTCGGCGGCGCTTATGTGGGAAACGGCGGCAGACTGTTTCAGAAGATAACTGACGAGGAAATCGACAAGGCGGCGATTATCAGGTTCGCGGAGCGTGTGGAAAGTTTCGCGAAAGAAAGCGGCGTGCCGGTATATGCTATGCCGGTGCCCTCCGCGGGAGCCGCGCTTGACGGCGAGCTTCCTTACGGAGCGCCGTTTTATGATTTCGACGGGTTGCTTCATGAGCTTTCAGCGGCAATGCCATCGGTAAAAACGATAAATCTCAAAAAATCTCTCGGGGCCTCTGCGGATAATTATTATTTGACCGACCATCACTGGACGTTTGACGGGGTCCTGGCGGCTTATCTTGAATGGAAATCCGCGCACGGCGAGGGGCAGAACACATCCGGTGGTGAAACTATAACCGTCGAAGTTCTGACTCTTTGCGAAAATTTTCACGGCACTCTTTATTCAAAAGCTCTCCTGCCCCAAACTCCTTTTGACGCCATAAAAACCCTCGCCGTAAAGGGCAATATCAAAGTGACCGCGGACGGCGCCGAGGTAAGCTTTTACGATTTGTCCGCCCTTGAAGGCAAGGACAAATACAACGTCTTTCAGGGCGGCAATCACGGTATCGTGATTATCGAAAACCCCGACGCCGCAAATAAAAGAACCCTTGTAATAATCAAGGATTCTTTTGCGAATTCATTTGTGCCGATGCTGGTCGGCGATTTTTCCAAAATCGTCATGCTCGACGACAGATATATGCTCGGCGACGCTCTGACGCTCACCGCCTCCTACGCTCCGGACGAAGTCCTGGTGCTGAAGGAGATAATTAACTGAGCATAGATAATAACTATAGATTTGAAAGGAATTCTTCCAGAGACATTCCGGCCTGCTCTAAAATGCTTTTTAGTGTCCCCCTTGCAATTTCGCTGTGCATAGGAATTATAACAATATGCATACCATCTGAATATTTTGCGTGACTTCCTTTTTGCGACACAAAAGAAAAACCTCTTTTTGAAAGCCCTCGTATTATTTCCGATGGTTTTAAAATCGGATATTTTGAAGGCATTTACACACACGCCTCCACTTTTTCAATCCAAAAATCTGTTTCCTTAATAGAAGGCGAGTCCTCAAAATAGAGTTCAAGAGCCTCTTTCAGATTATTTAAGGCTTCCAATTTTGTCTTCCCCTGAGATGCGACACCGGAAATAATGTCTCGCGCCACATACCAGTCTTCTTCTTTTATTACAACAACTGTAAATTGCATTTCTTTTACCTTTCCCCTTTCCCAGCATTATACGAGAAGGGTTTTGCTATAGAATCCTTTACAAGACGTCCTATTTAATTCTGTATTATACAAATTATTCTTGTTTTGATTTTATAACATATTTTTGTTAATAGCAACACATAATACCGCTGCTGATTCTGATTGAAAGAGACAGCGGATTAATAATGATAATTATATTTATAGAATTACAATAACACTTTAAACCTGCACATATTTCGTAAGTGAACACGTTGCGAAAAATATTCAACATGTTTTTAGTTGTGCCGCAATAGATGTTGAATTTTACTCTTTCTGTGCAAAAAAATAAGCGCTAAGGTTTTAACCTTAACGCTATAAAAACAAGAAGTGCGTCGGGTTTTTAGCCTTTCGCACTTACTTTACGCTTTTACCCAACTCTTTCAATTTCAGGATACAAATGATCTCTAATTCTTACATGCTCTTTATATTTATTTTTAATAACAAGAATTACAACTATTAAAACTATTAAACCTATAATAATCATTAATTTTTACCATAATCCATAGAATTAACAGAAAACAACATGGTCTTTAATAACTAAACCTATAATCCATCTTTCAACGTTATGTTTTATGTCAAATATGCCAAATTTATAAATAATTCACTCTGTTATACGATGATTTTGGGCATCACTCCAGTATTTTTTTTACTATCTCCGTCCTATAAAAAGGAGTGACAACATAGATTCCGTCGGAATGCGGGCGGATGGCGTCGGCTGTCCGGCGGCTGATTTCCACCGCGAGCTGAGCGCATTCTTCCTTTGATTTTTCATGATATTTCTCAACGATGCTTTTCGGAACCGTGATTCCCGGCACGTTTTCATTCATAAAAATTGCGTTTTTCTCGCTTACTATCGGCATTATGCCGCCATAGACCGGAACGCCCAGCTCGGCCTTTGCCTTTTCAAGATTGGCTATGGCTTTTTCGGAAAAAATCGGCTGGGTGAGGAAGCCGCACATACCCACCCGGACCTTGTCTTCTGCTTTTGAGAGCTCGTGTGAAAAATTGCGGGCGTTGACATTAAGCGCGCCGAAGATATTGAATGCGCCGGGCAGCTCGTTTCCCACGAGGCGGTACACGCCTCTCGTCATGGTGCGGGAATTGTGCTCGAAAACGCTTTTGTAATAAGTGGTCTGCCGCTGTTCCTCTCCGAAGGGATCGCCCGTCACTATCAGAATGTTGCGGATGCCCTCGGAATAAATGCCCATAAGCAGCGCTTTCATCGCGATGCTGTTGCGGTCACGGCAGGTCAGGTGAGGCAGCGTTTCTATGCTCACTTCACGGCGCACGCGGCAGGCCAGCAGGCACGAATCCATGCGGGGTCTGGCGGACGGGCTGTCGGAAACGGTCACCATATCAACGCCGGCGTCTTTTAATTCTCTCGCTGCAGCGAGAAATCTTTCGGCGTCCGCGCTGACCGGCGGGTCAAGTTCTACGATTTTCAAATATTTTTTATTGTCCATTTTTGCCTCATTTCGATTACATGGCGGAATCATCCGAAAATCTTTTCCGCAACTCTCACGCTCGCCGTGGCGTCCTTTGTGTAATAATCGGCGCCGATTTTTGCGGCGTAATCCTCTGTCAGAACCGCGCCGCCAACCATCACAATGCATTTATGGCCTTCGTCGCGCAGCATTTTTATGGTTTTTTCCATCGACGGAACCGTGGTGGTCATAAGCGCCGAAAGCCCTATCAGCCTGACGTTTTTTTCTTTTGCCTGCCTGACGATTTCGTCCGGGGGCACATCTTTTCCCAGGTCAATCACGTGAAAACCGTAGTTTTCCAGCACCACACGCACGATGTTTTTGCCGATGTCGTGAATGTCGCCCTCGACCGTAGCCAGGATAATGTCGCCGCGGTTCACGTTTTTGCCGCCGCGTCCCGCTATGCTGTCTTTAATCACGTCGAAACCTGCGCATGCGGCATTCGCAGCCGTCATCAGCTGTGGCAGAAAAATCCTGCCCTCTTCGTATCTTTTGCCGACTTCATCCAGCGCGGGGATAAGGAATTTATTGACTATTTCCAGTTCTTCCGTGTCGGCAAGTTTTTGCTTCACAAGCGCCGCCACTTCGCCGGAAAGGCCTTTTGAGACGGCTTCTTTTATAGTCATGCTTTCCGCGGCCGGCTGTGCGGGGGCGGTTTCGGCAGTCTCGCTTGATACATATTTAATAAAGCTCTCGCAGTCGGCGTCCTGTCCGAGCAGCACTTTTGAGGAAACAATCGTGTCCATGACAGCCTCGCTGCACGGATTGACGATGGGGAAATCCACGCCATAGGCCAGTGACTGCGCCAGAAACGCCCGATTTATCTTTTCG
Organism: Lachnospiraceae bacterium; assembly: GCA_017455435.1. GTDB lineage: Bacteria > Bacillota > Clostridia > Lachnospirales > Lachnospiraceae > UBA3774. The sequence continues at coordinate 11,601 of JAFTAU010000023.1, forward strand.
CGTCCGGGAAGTCCGAACGAGATATTGCTGATGCCCAGCGTGCAGTGTGCGCCGAGCCCGGTGCGCACGCGCCTGACCGCCTCGAGCGTTTCCTTTGCCTGAAGGGGCTGCGTCGCCGCGGTCAGAGTCAGGCAGTCAATCAATACGCTGTCCGCGCCGATTCCGTACTCCGCTGCTTTTTTAATGATTTTTTCTGCAAGAGCAATTCTTTCGTCCGCGCTCTCGGGTATTCCGGTGCCGTCCATTGTAAGACCCACCACCGCGGCGCCGTATTTTTGCGCTATCGGGAGCACGGCGGCAAGCTTTTCATCCGATGCGTCCACCGAATTGACAATAGCCCTGCCGGTGCAGGCACGAAGCCCCGCTTCTATGGCGGCGGGGTTTGTGGAATCGATCTGCAGCGGCAGATCCGTCACGCTCTGTACAGTCTTTACCACGCTGCGCATCGTCTCCGGCTCATCGATTCCGGGACATCCCACGTTAATATCGAGAATGTCCGCACCGGCTTCTTCCTGCTCGATTGCAAGCTTCATGACGTAATTCATGTCGCCCTCGAAAAGCGCCTCGCGCAGACGTTTTTTTCCGGTGGGGTTGATCCTTTCTCCGACCACGAGAACGCCGTCAAATAAAACCGGCTTCCCGGCGGAGCAGATTCCGTTAAATAATGCTGAGTGCTCCGTGGCGGTTTCTTTTGCCGCGATACTTACCAGCGCTTCGATGTATTCCGGGCTCGTGCCGCAGCAGCCGCCAATCAGCTCCGCTCCGGCGTTTACAACCTCGCGCATATATTCCTTAAAACCGTCCGGTCCCAGTCCGTACTCTCCCGTGACGGGATCCGGCAAACCGGCATTAGGCTTTGCGATTATGGGCCTACTTGTGAACCTCTTAATTTCTGTGGTGAATGCCCTGAATTCCTTCGGCCCGACGGAGCAGTTGAAGCCCATTGCATCCACGCCCAGTGCGTCCAGAGTAATTGCCATTGACGCGACCGATGTGCCGAGAAACGTTTTTCCGTTTGCCTCAAAGCTCATGGTCGCCCATACCGGAAGCGTGGAATTATCCTTTGCGGCCAGCACTCCCGCGCGAAGTTCCGTCAGTGACGACATTGTTTCAAAATAAATGATGTCTGCGCCGGCGCTTTCGCCCGCTTTTATTATTTCAAGAAAAATGTCGTAGGCTTCCCGGGAAGTCATCGTCCCGTAGGGCTCGGCGAGTTTTCCTATCGGGCCTATGTCGAGGGCTGTGCGAACGCCCTTTATCCCTTCGCTTTCCGCGGTTTTTTTGGCGGCGACCGCCGCTTTTACATTCGCGGCGACAACCTCGGATACTGAGTAGTCTCCACCGCAGAGCTTGTCCGCGTTCGCGCTGAAGGTATTTGTCAGAATTACTCTGCTTCCGGCTTTTATATAATCAAGATGTATTTTTGTAATTATTTCGGGATTTGCCATTCCGAAAAGCGAAGGGTTTTCTCCGGCGTTCATTCCCGCCGCCTGAAGCAGCGTTCCCATCGCGCCGTCGAGCAGTATTATCTTACTCATTGCACTTTTCTCCTTCCCTTCTGAATGCACAATCCGCCTTTTTGCTGCACGCATCGCACCCGGCAGCCGAAATCCGCACCGGTTTTTCCGATATTCCCAAAATTGCCGTGACCGATTTGCCCGGGTTGAGCATAGACGACCTTGAGACCGTCAGACCGATTTTTCTGGGTGTGTCAAGAAAAGTACACAGCTCTCCCTGCATTTCAATCGGCAGGTCTCCGTATCCGGGGCTGAAGCGCCCGGTGAGGTACAGACCCTGCGCTCGCAGTTCGTCACGCAACGCATTTTCAAAAGCATCGCAAACCTCTTCTATCGCTTCGGTCGCGCAGGCGTCCATTATCAGCGCATTCGTCATATCTGAGACCCCGCTACGCATTAGCAGTTTTTCCACGTCCGAGCCGAGCGTGGCCGCCATCAGTACTGCCTGCCCGCAGCCGTCCAAATGATGCGAAATATCCCGCCCGCTGAAGTTTACTCCTTCTGCGCATACGCCGGTCTCACTGATTTCGGTTATCTTTATCTGTTTATATATGACCTTCGGCGCCGCCGCAGAAATAATCTGCCTCGCGCATTCGTCTATCCGGGCGTTAATCTCCGCCGGCACCTCCTGTCCACGATACCCGAGCAGGCGAAGGACTTCTGTTTTATTCAATTCTCCGGGCTGAGTCTTTATCAAAGATTCTTCCTTATTAAAATATTTCTTTCGATTAAATAATACAACCTGCCGCCTCTTTTTGCAATTTCATTCTTGCACACCACTCGCTACAAATCTGCGGGATGATGTTCTTTAAACCACCTACCGGCCAATTTTTCCTGAAATCGTCATTTTGGCCGCCAGACAAATCACATGCCCGTTTACACTCAGGTCACACTCATATCTGAACGGAATGCCGTAATTCTTCAGTTGCTCGTAAATAATTGCCTCTGATTTGCTGCGAACCATTTTTCCGTCAATGGTTTTTTTCACAAGTGCCTCCGGGTATCCCACGCTGCTTGGATATCTCTCGTTTGCCCAGTCATAGTAATTACTTCTTTTTTGGTTGAAAAGAAGCTCTGCAATCTCCGGCGTGGAAGCGAATGCCCTGGCATCAGATTCAGTAGGATGTAAGGCAAGATACGCCTTTCCAACGCCTCAATTTCTTTAACAATCCTTTCATACTCCTGCTTGTTTTTTTGGTACATACTACCTCCTTTTTCATTAAAAATCTGCGCATTGCGCTTAACCGGACAACAAATGCGAAAAGCATTGTGATGCGGAAAGTTTCCGCTGAAGTCTGAATGATTTTTGAAAAGGCAAGAAATTGCCCCGAGGTATTATATCACAATAAAAAGCGGCAAAAACGGACAATTTTGTTTTTTTGAATACTTTTCGGCAATAATGAGAGTTGATTTTTCCTGCAAAACGTGTATTATGAAATGCACATAGTGCCGGAAAAAGGAGAAAAAATATGCTGCATTTAGAAAGCGATTATAATACAGGGGCGCACCCCGAAGTCATCAAAAAGCTGGCAGAGACAAATGCCGAGGTGCTGAGCGGATACGGCACGGATAAGTATTCCGAGGCGGCGCGCGCAAAAATCAGGGCGGCCTGCGAGTGCCCGGACGCGGAGATAGTATTTATTTCCGGAGGCACTCAGACGAACGCCGTGGCAATTGCGCTGTCGCTGGCGGATTATGAGGGGGTTATCGCCGCCCGGACAGGCCATGTAAGCCTGCACGAAGCCGGCGCCATTGAATATACGGGGCACAAAGTCATTGAGCTGACGGGCACTGATGGCAAACTCAATGCCGACACAGTCCGCGAATACTGCGAGGTTTTTTATGCGGATGAAAACCGCAGTATGATGGTATTTCCCGGCATGGTCTATGTTTCGTACCCGACGGAGTATGGCACTCTGTACTCAAAGGCGGAGCTGGAAGCTATTGCCGCGGTCTGCCGCGATTATAATATGAAGCTGTTCCTTGACGGAGCAAGGCTCGGATACGGGCTGATGAGCCGGAAGTCGGATCTGACACTTCCTGATATCGCGCGTATTTGCGACCTCTTTTATATCGGCGGCACAAAGCTCGGCGCCCTCTGCGGTGAAGCGCTGGTTTTCACAAGAAACAATATGCCGCCTCACGCCGACGGTTCCATCAAAAGGCGCGGCGCGATGATGTCAAAATCAAGAGTTCTCGGAGTACAATTTGATGCGCTGTTTACAAATGATTTGTATTTCAGGATAGGAAAGCATTCCGTGGAATTGGCCGAAAAAATGTGCAGCGTATTTGCCCGGCACGGCTATAAATTCCTGCTCCAATCCCCTACCAACCAGCAGTTTCCCATAATAGAAAACAGCCTCCTTGCAAAGCTGCGCGAGAAGGTTACCGTGGGTTTCTGGGAAAAATACGACGATACGCACAGCGTTATCCGCTGCGCCACCTGCTGGTCCACAACAGAAGCGGACATCGCCGAGCTGGATAGGATTCTGGGAGAGATAACATCATAAAAAAGAACGCGGGAGTTTTTCCCGCGTTCCCTGTATTTATAGTCACATTTCTATTTTCTTGTAATTCTTTTTTCCTTTGCGAAGGAGAAAGCCCTCTGCGATACGTGTTTTGGGGACAATATATTTGAAATCGGTGATTTTCTCGCCGTCTATGCTGACGCCGCCCTGCTCAACCGCGCGGCGGGCGTCGGATTTTGTACCGACCAGCTCTGCCTTGACAAGAAGATCGAGAATACCGATTCCGCCGTCCGCAAGGTCATCGCCGGTCAGCTTTACGGTGGGCACATCGGCGCCGGCGCCGCCCGCAAAGAGCGACCTGGCCGCAGCCATTGCCTTTTCCGCTTCTTCCTCGCCGTGAACCATTTTTGTCAGCTCATAGCCGAGGATTTCTTTTGCCTTGTTGAGCTGCGAGCCTTCCCACGAAGCCATTTCGTCAATCTGCTCCAGAGGCAGGAACGTCAGCATGCGCAGGCATTTGATGACGTCGGCATCGCCAACATTGCGCCAATACTGATAAAATTCGTACGGCGTGGTCTTTTTGGCGTCAAGCCAGACAGCATTGCCGGCGGTTTTGCCCATCTTGTTTCCGTTTGAGTCGGTGAGCAGCGTGATGGTCATGGCGTAAGCATCCTTGCCGAGTTTTCTGCGGATCAGCTCAGTGCCGCCCAGCATATTGCTCCACTGGTCATCGCCGCCGAACTGCATATTGCAGCCATAGTTTTTGAACATGTAATAAAAGTCGTAGGACTGCATTATCATATAATTGAATTCGAGAAAGCTGAGGCCTTTTTCCATGCGCTGCTTATAGCACTCCGCGCGGAGCATATTATTGACCGAGAAGCACGCGCCGACCTCGCGCAGCAGTTCGACATAATTGAGCTCCAGCAGCCAATCCGCATTATTGAGCATCATGGCTTTTCCTTCGCCGAACTCGATAAAGCGCTCCATCTGCCGTTTAAAACACTGCGCATTGTGCTGAATGTCTTCGACGGTCAGCATTTTTCTCATATCGGTGCGGCCGGACGGATCGCCTATCATGGTGGTGCCGCCGCCGATGAGGGCAATGGGCTTGTTCCCGGCCTGCTGCAAACGCTTCATAAGTGTCAGCGCCATAAAATGCCCGGCGGTCAGGCTGTCCGCGGTGCAGTCAAAACCGATATAAAAAGTGGCTTTGCCGTTGTTAATCAGCTCCCGGATTTCGTCTTCGTCAGTTACCTGTGCGAGAAGCCCTCTCGCTTTTAATTCTTCATAAATTCCCATAAAAACCTCTCTGATTATCAAGCCCTGCTCCTGCCGGCGAGGGCGGTAATGCCTTTTGATTGCCTGTTTATTATACACAAAAATACATCACGCCGAAACTGTTTTTGCGGTTTTCAGGACTATTCAAACAGTTTTTTCTTTCTGTCAATCATCTCGTCCACGCGGGCAATGTACTGCTCAATATTTTTCACACAGTCGCAGCGATCAATATGTCCGTCCGGAAATACCCGCTTTGAAACGGTTCCCGCGCCGAGGGCGACTATCGACTGAGTTTCCTCAATAATAATTATGTTGTAAATCCCCTCGCGGCCGGGTGCGGCGTATCCAACGTTTTCGAGATTTCCCGCCATATTCTTCTGGCGGTACATATAATAAGGACGCAGCCCCATCGATGCGGCGCCTTCAGCGGCAATATACATCATTTTTTCAGCCTCATCCGCAGACGGACCGGGCATGGGGACGCCTTCTGATTCCATCTTGAGTCTGGAGGCCCGTTTGACCGCAAGCGCGTGGACGGTCAGGCTCTCGGGGCGAAGCTTTTGAATCTGGCTGATGGTTTCCGCCACATCTTCCGCCGTCTCTTCCGGAAGACCGAGAATAATATCCATATTGATATTGTCAAAACCGGCCTTTCTGGCAAGGGCGAATTTTTCCGAGACCTGAGCCGCGCTGTGATTTCTGCCGATCAGCCTGAGCGTTTTGTCGTTCATTGTCTGCGGATTTATCGAAATGCGGTCTACGCCGTATTTTTTCAGTATAATCATTTTTTCGCGGTCTATGCTGTCCGGCCGCCCCGCTTCAACGGTAAATTCGCGGATATTGCTTAGATCAAAGCTGCCGCGTATCTTTGCAAGCAGCCGCTCAAGCTGTTCTGCGCTGAGTGATGTGGGCGTGCCGCCGCCTATATAAAGCGTGTTGAGCTTTTCGCCCGCGAATTTTTTCGCCGTCCAGTCTATTTCCCTGAAAAGCGCCTTGAGATAATCGTCCACGCGATGCCCCCACTTTTCTATTGAAAAAGAAGTGAACGAACAATAAAGGCAGGTCGTGGGGCAAAATGCAATACCGATATACAGGTTCAGCCCGGATTTGCGGGGCAGGGTCGGCAAAGCGCCCGCCGTTTCTTTTTCTTCCGCGAAAAGCTCCGCTTCACGGGCGGCTATTTCTGCAGCAAGAACTGCTTTTTCCGCGCTGACAAGATATTCTTTTTTCATCATATCCGCCGCCTGTATAGGGGTCATTCCGCCGCGGATCGCCGCCGTCGTCAGTTTTGTGGGACGCACTCCCGTCAGCACGCCCCAGGGAAGCTGTCTCCCCGTTTGCTCTGACAAATAGCGGTAAAACTGCCTCCGCTGTTCGTTTTTAGGAGCGGTTTCATCAATGATTTTTTCGAGATAAATAACCTCGCCCAATGGCGCCTCTTTATCTGTTTCCTTGAAAACTATTTCTCTTCCGGGATAAAACGCGCTCGCGAGCGCAAGCACGTCGTATTCGAGATTGTTCAGTTTTCCCGTGATTATCGTAATCAAATTGCTCTCCCGCTCTTGTTTTGTATCCGGCGTTTTCGCGGCATTCGCGCACTGCAATTATACACTTCCGGCCCCGTAATTGCCATATTTTATAAGCATATTTGGACTTTTTGACTTTTCGGAAAAAGCCATTTTATTTTTATTTGATCTTTTTCTGAGCCTTATGCTAGGAAATACCTCCAATAATTAAAAATAGCCAATAAGGGATATAAACAAAATGCATGCATTTTATTATATAAATTAAATATGGAACATTATGGATTATCAGGGTTTTGCGATTATATCACACACGATTTAAAAATCAAATATTTTTTGCTTTTTATAAACCGGGAGTTAGCACAAATCACCAATAAGTACTGTCTGTGCTAACTATTTCTGCCACAAAGCCGAGTAGAGTTTAGTACAAATCATCAATAGGCGCGGTTTATGCTAAACTTTTCTGCCGCAAAGCCGAGTAGAGTTTAGCACAAATCACCAATGAGTACTGTCTGTGCTAACTATTTCTGCCGCAAAGCCGGACGAAGGTTAGCACAAATCACCAATAAGTACTGTCTGTGCTAACTATTTCTGCCGGACAGCTGAGTAGAGTTTAGCACAAATCATCAATAGGCGCGGTTTATGCTAAACTTTTCTGCCGCAAAACCGGACGAGGGTTAGCACAAAACACGAGTAAGCACATTCTGTGCTAATTATTACGGTTGTATGGCCTGGCGCGGTTTAGTACAAAGGACAATCTTATAGAAAAAAACAAGCCAGGATTCTATCCTGGCTGAATATGCTCGATAATCTCGACGTACTGATTCCGGAATTTCAACCGGATTAAAGCTTTTTATAAAGATAAAACGCAATGACGGCGAGTAAAGAGCGAAAAAGTAAAACAGGGAACGAATTGGACAGCGTCTTAATACACAAACATAAATTCCTTCAGAACGTGGTCTGTCTCGTCGGCGAGGTGGGCGGTCAGCTTGTAGCGGTAGGTCTCGCCGGCTTTCATGCCCATCTTCAGCAGATATGGCCCGAAGGTGGTCATATCAAAGGTGTTCTCCACGATACGCTGGGTTTGGGCGTCGCGATACATCCTCCAGCGATAGACCGCCGTGTCGAGCGTAACGCTGTCCAGCAAGGTGCCGTCCTCGTTTTTGATTTCGACGGTGAGGGAAGCCAGCCTGCCCTTTGTGGCGGTAACGATACCGCTGGCGAGATAAAGCTTTCCGGTGTTTTTGTTGTCGATACTGACCTGTCCTTCGCTAATCTCAGACATAGAGTATTCCGGAAGCGTAAGCGGCACATAATAAAGCTCAAAGAGATCTTCATAGGACATTTCGCCGTAGTTCCAGAGAACTGTGCCGTCGCCTCCCATTTTCAATTCGTTGTTTTTATTGGAATAATCCAGATCAAAATCGCCGCTTGATAGTTTTTTCCACTCAGCTCCCGGACCGCCGTGCTGAAGAATGGTGACCTTTTGATTGACCGGGTCAACGCTTTCGACCATCATGGTATGACCATAAACATACTTGGCTCCCTTAAACCCTTTTTCGTGGTTCGCGACAACCACATCGCCTTTCTGCATGGAATCATACCAGTTGTACATCAGGGCTCTGACCGCCGATTCTCTTGCGGGGTCGGAAAGATCTCCGATGGCGGCTCTGGAGTAGTCCGGCTCATCTACGTCAATAAGGTTGTTTCCCGAATCATCAAGGAAAGCCAGTCCGGTGCTTTTGGCGGGCATCATCATTCTGGTGCCGCGAAAGGTGACATCGGCGACAGTCGCCATCGCCCAATAGACAGCACCGGAGCAGTCGTTACCCATTAAAATATCAATCGTATCAATGTTCTCACTCGAAAGAGACGTATATTGAACTGGCACCCACGGCTTGAACTGATCCAGTACACCGTCGTTGTCAAAGTCATTAAAACTTCTGATAAAAAGATCGATGCTCTTTGACGACTGGGTATAGGGCATGCCGACATATACAGTGCCGGCGGAATATGTCTTTCCGGCAATCTGCTCGGACTGATGCTCATAGTAAACGGTGCTGGACGGCGACCATTTTACGGTGGCCATACGCCACATCATAGTCCAGACTTTTTCACGAGCCTGAGCGCCGGTCAGTGCAGGAGTATCCGCAGCTGCCGAAGAGAAGGATCCTGTAATTATCAATGAAACGCAAAATGCTGCAATTAGAAATCTTTTAATCTTCATTGTCTTCTCCTCCTTACAGGCTGAGCCCGGCGTAGGCGGCAGCCGAAAGCTCATAGGCATACAGGCAGCTTACCAGCGTGCCGACGCTGCTGCTCTCCCACATACGATAAATGTAGGAATTGACGCTGTATGTCACCTGTGCGTGTCCGTTTTCTCCGACGGTCAGGCGGTAGAGCCTGCCGTACTGATGAGGCATCAGGCTGAGAATGCGTATCTCGTAGCCGTGACTGATTTCGCTCACGATATATCCCGTACCGGTGCCGAGGAGTTCGTCCATAGTCCCGTCGAGACCCGGTACAATGCTCCAGTTCTCTCCGTCGTCGGAATACTCAAGCGTCGCCGTATCCGCAGCCGCAGCCACAGTCCTGAATACCAGTTCAACTCTGTCGTTAAGCGTCAGACCGGCGGCTCTGATATACGGAGCCGCAGACATTTCAGTCATCGCAAAGCCGTTTTGAGCGGGGGCGGTCAGACCGGAGCGGACGTAGCCGCTGATCCAGCTCCTGCCGGTCGAAGGAAGCGCCGCTTCCGAGCCGGAGAAAATCTGCGCGGCATCGCCGTAGCGTATCAGATCTGCAATAAGCTGCCTGAGCGCTTCGGCTCTCGCGCCGCTGTCATTCCTGTATGCCTGGTACAGCGCGTCAAAGTAATCGACTATGCAGAAATCGTCTTTTGACGTAACAAGATCCCCTTCACCGTCAAGAATCTCAATCCTGATATTCGCGGTCATGTCTTTTGGAGACAGACCGCTGACGGTAAATTTGAATCCGTAATCCGTGGCCTCGCGGGAAACATATTCCGCCTCAACCTGTGTTTCACTGTTGTCAACAAAGAACCTCGCCTGCGTAAGCGGATTGTCGGCGGTCACGTAATATGTCATCGAAAGCTGCGTGTCGATAATCATCTGCACCGAAGTGATGTCGTAATCATACCCCGATTCGCTCTCTGGAGCGAGCTCATATCCCGGCAGGACCACGCCCTGAGTGACTACATAAGAGGTTCCCCTGCCGGTGATGTCGGCGGGGCCGAGGACGTATTCGGCAATATCGCCGCCGCCAGGAATAGTGAGATTGATTCTCGCATTCGGGCCGAGATTTTCACCCTGAATAATAAGCGGCGCTATCTCTGCGAATCCGCCGGTCTGCGATGAAAACCACGAACCGTCATTCTTTGTCAGAACAACATTGGCGCGGACATCGCCGCGTGCGACAAGCATGGAATCCATCTGAATCATCCACATATTGTAAGCGGCGTCAATAACGGTCTTTCCGCCTATCTCGCAGTCCTCGGCGTAAACCGTTCCGAAGCCTCTGACGGCCTCAGCAGCAGGCGGAACATCTATCTGTGCGCCGTCTATCGTCAGCGTTGCTCTTTCTTTGCATACGACGAGTGAACCGCTGCTGCCAAAGCTCGCGCCGGTCGCATCCAGTCTGCCGCTGACTGTCATAAAGCCGCGGCTTCCAATGGCAACAGCGTCCCCTGTAATCTCTCCGGCGAAGATATTATCGGAAATCTCGTTGTTTCCGAAGTTGAATTCTCTGGATGAACCCATGACATAAATCGAGCCGCCGCCGTTAGATGAAGAACAGCCGCTGAATGTATTGGGCTCGTCAGGCCCGCCGATGACAGAGTTTCCGGAATAATACACTCCCACGCCGCCGCCGTATCCGGCGTGGCAGCCGGTGAAGGTATTGCCTTTGATTACTGCCGCAGTTTCATACGCGTTGACATAAAGCCCGCCTCCGTTAGATATTTCGCCGGCGGTGCATCCGATGAAATTATTCTCGTCAACCACGACCATGCCGGAACCGAGGAACGCCATTCCGCCTCCGTTCGAGCCCGCGGAACAATTATTAAATGTATTACCGGAAGCTGTTAAGGTAACCGCCGACGTGGAGCCGCCGACAATCATACCGCCGCCCGTCGTAGCAGTACTGCAACTATCAAAAGTATTGCCGGTGAATGATATCGTCCTGGTGCCGGACACAATAACAGCTCCGCCGCTGGCGACGGACGAGCAATTTCTGAATACGCAATTGGTAATGCTCGTATTTCCGCTGCCGGTAAGATACAGCGCCGCGCCGCCTGATGAGGATGTTATGGCGTTGTTTTCAAAAGTGCAGCCGTCTGCGGTAAAGGCGGCAGCTCCCTGCATAACAACTGCGTGACCGTATTTATCGCAGTTCGTAAAATCGCTGATTGCGATATTTGACAAATTTATCGACCCGCTCGAGGTAGAGGATGATGATGTAAAGAACAGCGCCTGAACAGTCACGCCGCTGCCGCTGATAGTGCCGCTCCCGTCAATACTATTTACGATATTTACCGTGCCGCTCGTAGTTCTGTAAACACCGTAGACAGCAGGGGCGAACAGCGTGATGTCTTTGCCGTTCAGACAGAGGTCGATCCGTGATGAGACTGCCGTTGTAGTCGTCACAAAGACATCGTCCGTCAGATAATATCCGTCGACCCCGGAGGCCGAAGGATTCGAAGAAGGAACCGAGGCCGTATCCGTCCACGGCGCATAGGTCTTTCCGTTGTAAACAATATTTGAATATGAAGGCTTCGCCGCAAGCACGATGTCGTTTCCGGAAGCGGTCACCGCGTAACCCGAATCGGGCGCCCACTGGTATGAGCCGAGCAGCTCTCCGGAGAGAATCACTCCCAGCCTTTCATTCAAAAAAGAGGACGATGAGGTCAATCTGATTGCCTGATCTCTCGAGGCGTTTGAAACCGCAAAGCCGACGCCCGTCTTTATCAGAACATCTCTCGCCACTCCTGAGTAAGAGTTTCCGGCAATCCTGTTTCCGCCCTCAAAGGTGGCCGCTGCATTTAATATCACCGCGCCGGTCTCGCTGCCCGATGCAGTAATCGTATTATTGGTGACAAGACAATCTTTGAATGTAAGTCCGGACGATTCGCAAAGAACAGCCGGGCATCTTTGACTGCTGTTTCCGGAGAAGGTGCAGCAGTCGAGCAGCGTGGCTCCGGAAGCGCCCGCATAAACGCAGCCGCGGTTTCCGACCGTATTGTCGCTGAATCCGCAGTTTTTGAGTGTCGCCGCACTGGTTCCTGTCAGCGAAATGAGAGCGGCGCCATCACCGACGGTCATTCCGGTAAATGTCAGATCATAAAGGCTGAGCGTTCCGGCCGAAGCCGAAATCAGGTCGGCAGTTCTCGCTTCGTCACAGGCAAACGAGCCTGACCCGCCGCTCGACAAAACGACAGCATAATCGGATCCCACGCTGTACGCGCCGGCAGAAGCGCCGACAGTAACTGTCTTTCCGTGCAGACAAAGAGTCAAATCTCCGGTAACGGCGGTGGTTGACGATACGTTAACGCCAGTCGTCAGATAATAAGCGCCGGACGCCGGCAGCGAGCCGTTGCTGCTCCACGGCTGAAGCAGGTAAAGGCCGCCGTCTATAACGTCAAATATGTAACTCGTGTCCGAAGTCCAGATATAGCTGCCGCTGAGCTCTCCGGTGATATTTCCCATATGTCCGGGAGACTTTGTCTGAGCATATTTGATTTTTACATACGCGTCATCTGCGGAATCCACTATGTTAAACGTTCCCTCCGTGTTCTGAATGGTAACGTTTGCAATCATATAGCTGCTCCACCAGTCATATCTGTAGTAGTTGTCCGCAATGTAATTGTATCCCTTGAGCGTAAGTCCGCCGGCGACCATATAGACCGCGCCGGAATACGTGGACGAATTGGCGGTACACTTGTTGTTCGTTATCGTACAGCCTTCAAGAGTAAGCCCTCCGACAGTAGTGGTCGCATAGAAAACGGAGGCGTTCTTTCCGGTGTTTCCCGTAAAGGTTGAATCCTTGATATAGGCATTGACGCCACGCCCCAGATACATAACGCCGCCGTCGGCGTTCGTTGTGGAAGCGGACGCGGTATTGTTCGTAAATGTAACGTTGTCAATCAGAATCGACGTTGTAACTCCCGCGGCGACCTCTTCCGCGGTGGAGCCCTTTGCATAGATTGCTCCGCCGGCATTGTCGACCGAATTGCCTCTGATTGAAATATTTCTGATCTCAAGCTCCGAGCCCGGGAACAGATAGACCGCTCCGCCGCTGCCGGTATTGCCTCCGGTCAGTGCGCCCGGAGTATCGCTGCAATCAGTCAGGGTCAGCTTGACGCCGGCCTCTCTGAGTACGAAGATTCCGTTTCCGCTGTTTGCCGTGGCGGAAATCGTCTTTCCGTTAAGACAGATGACAACGTCATCGTAAAGGTCGACCTCTGCAGCCAGAGTCACGTTGGAGGTCAGGAAATAATGACCCGCGGTCGTAGGAAGCGAATCTGACGCCGTCCAGGGAATAAACGAAACTCCGTCGTGAATATGGTCCGTATAAAGCAGGCTTCCGCCGCTGTAGCAAAGAGCGCCTCCGGCCTGTGAATTCAGCGTGAAATATGACTCCTCTCCCGCCGTGGCGCCGGTAGCCACCGCAGTTCCGCAGCTTACGGAATTGATCTGCAGACCGATCATACTGCCCTCGGACAAACCGCCGGAGCCTATGGCAAAGGTCTTTCCGGAATTCAGTCTAATGTCCCGCGGCGAGCCGTAGTAATAATTGCCGGTGATAACGCAGAGCTCGGAGAGCTCGAGCGTACCGGTATTGAAATAAACCGCCTCAGCGTTGCCTGAGCTGTCACCAATGGAAGTATTGCCGGTAATGGTGACATCGCTCAGAACCAGCGCACCCGCAGCAGTCGATGTATTGTTATGAAGAATTGCCGAACCTCTGACCGCAGTATTTCCGGTCATAACGGCATTTGAAATGATGAGATTGTTTCCGGCTGCGGACCAGATAACACCGCCGTTGCCGCCGGCCGTATTGCCGGTGAAGGTTCCGCCGGTTATTGTTACAACCGATCCGGCGTTGCTCTGAATTACGCCGGCGTTGCCGGTGGACGTGTTGCCGGTAAAGGTTCCGCCGGAGATATTGAGAACGCCGTACTGTCTGACGTATATCGCGGATGTTACGGCGCTGTTGCCGCTGATTTCTCCGCCGTAGATATTGACCTTGCCGGGCTCATAAGCCTCTGCTCCCTCCTGGCCGTAACCGTAAAGATGAATAGCGGAGCCAAGTCGGCCTTCGTTGCCCGTGATTTTGCCGCCGAACATATTAAATACGCCGCCATCATAATAGGTGGTGTTCCCGTCCTCTGTCACATAGCCTCTGCCCTGCACATATACGCCGCCGCCCTCGCCGCCGTTATCCGCAGTCGATCTGTTGCCGCTGATAATGCCGCCATAGAGATTGAGCACGGCGCCCTTTTTGACCTGAATGCCGCCGCCGTAATTGCTGACGCCGCCGCTGATAACGCCGGGCGCCATGCTGCAGTCGTCAATAGTCAGTGTGTACCCGCTGTTGACCGCAATCATCCTGTGAGACGTGCCTGCCGCGGCGGTGATGCTGTGACCATCCAGGCAGATTCCGATATTTGCGGAAACATTGTAAACGGAGCTGAGTTCCACATCATTTTCAAGATAATAATAACCCGCTTCGGTGGGAAGGCTGTCGGTCGATTCCCATGCGGTATATTCGTTTCCTCTATGCGAATGAGCCGATACCGTAACTGTGCAGGACGCAGTGAATCCGCCGTCCGACGTCGTAGCGGTTATTACAGCATTGCCGAATCCGGCAGCGGTGACAAGTCCCGTAGAATCAACTGTGGCAACCGTACCGAGGCTGCTCGACCACGTCACCACGGTGTCATCTGCATCCGCAGGCAGAACCGATGCAGTAAGCTGCGCCGTCCCACCGGGTATGAGCTCCAGTTCCGAAGTGCTTACCGAAACGCCGGTTACTCTGACGATATCCGCCAGCACAAGTGCGCCGCTTCCGTTGTCAATGAGCTTTTTGGTGGGATCCGTGGTATAAGTCCATGTGCCCCTAAGCTCTCCCGTGATATCAGCCAGCTCTGTGACAGTGGGGGCGTTTATATATTTTAATCTGACATTTGTATCATCCGTGGTGTTTTTGATGTGGAACGTCGCCGTGGCGTTCTGATTGGTAAGATCCGCCGCACTGCCTTCGGAATCGATATTGTCCCTGATGACAGTGCTGCCCTCGACGGTCACTCCGCCCGCGATAGTATATATGGCGCCGACCGAGCCGGTATTAGTGGCCTGATTGCCGGTGATTTCCGTATCCTTGACCGTGAGCTGCGAGCCGCTGGGACCGTAGTACACGCTGGCATTTTTGCCGGTGTTGCCTGTTATCAGACAGTTATTGAGGGTAATATCCGCAGACGAACCGGCTCTGATGGGGGAAACGCCTGCGGTTGATGAGGTTCCGGTCAGAGTATTGTTTGTGATGCTGCAATTATTGAGAACAACGGCGCCGGTGCTGTTGTCAAATATGGCAAAGCCGTAACCCGTAGATGAACAGCCCGTTATAGTGCAGCTGTTCATAGTGAGCGAGGTAGCACCCTGCATTGTGATGCATGTGCCGTTACTTGTGCCGGTAATTCCCTCAAACACCAGATTGGTAAACTCAATGCTGCCACGCGCAGATGCGGTGGAGCCGGTCAGTGCGCTGCCGGAGGATACACTCCTGGTAATCTTTCCGGAGGATGAGCAGTTTTCGACCTTGAGGGTGATGTCAAGATTATTATATACCTGATATACGGTGCCCCACGACGCTGCCGTGGCGTTAATATTGTGACCGTTCAGGCAAAGCTCGATGTCGGCGCTTGCCGTTATCCTCTGCTGTGAGGTTACGGTGATGTCTCTCGTGAGGTAGTATTTCCCGGAGGTCTTCGGTAAAGAAGAACTCTCACCCGAACCTGCGCCCCACGCGGTCCATGTGCCGTCACTGTGATTGTGGTTCAGCTCTACAAAATGCCCGGACGCGCCATGAGTGCCCGCGCCGTCTGCAGAAACCGTCGGAGCGTATGATGCAATCATAACCAGCGACATCGCCGCTGCAAGTATCTTCTTCAGCTTCATATTGTCCTCCGCATATATGCGATAATCAGTAAAGATATTTATCCGTTTGAATTATACCATTTTTCGTGGGCAATGATATATGATTGTTTTTCATCAATAAGGTATGTTTTTATTGTATTTTCACTTTTGTAAAAACAAAAAAGCAGCGGATAGTCCACTGCCTTTTTTACACACGAAAAATGGACCGCCCACCGGCGATCCAAAGAAGTAACTGTATAAGGATTACGGCTCGGCCGTTGAGGGTACCTCCACGTCAAACTCGTCAACAGGAAGGTCGATGCTGTCAAGCAGTACGTCTTCTGTTTTGATTACTTCTAAATTCGCAAAAGGAGTATTATAATAATTCTTCATATCTGCCAAAAACCTCCTTCCTTCTACTGCTTCCAAATAAGCACAGCAAATTTTAACACAGCACGCGGCATATGTCACTATTATTTTTTGTTTTTTCTGATTATTTTTAAAAAAATCCTGATTTTTTTATCCTGGTGAAAAGCGCGGCCCGGAAAGGACCGCGCTTTTCATTAAAATAAGGGACTGTGGTTAATTCCTGGTATGGTTCTCGGGATCATCCCAGTAGCAGTTGTACATAAGCCTCTGCACGCTGTCTTCATCGTTCGGATGGAAGCTCTGCGGGCACCACCAGTACCACTGGATGCGGCTCATAAATCCGAATGCGCAGTCATCTGCGAAGATCTTTGAAAGATCCTCCCATTTCGCCATATATTCAGGGCTGTCATAAGGCAGCAGGCGCATTTCATCGAGGAGCTTGTCCTTTTCGGGATTTCCGTAGTGCTTGTCCAGAATGTTGGTATCAAGATCGGTGGGATAGTAGTTCGAATTGTACCATGTGAAGTAGAAGTCCCAGTTGTTGCCGTTGTCATTGATGAACGTATTGTAGGCGTTGGCTTCCATGGCGTTGGGCTGATACTGGATGCCGGCGTTGTCAAGATAGTTGCCTACCATGGTCGCGATGGTATTGGTATGGCTGTTAAAGGCATACTGAATCGCTTCGCCGTCATAGCCCTGAGCCTTCGCTTCGGCAAGATACTTTTCAACCGCTTCCTGATTGGTCTTTCCGTAGTAATCGGTGCCGGTCAGGACTCCGTTCGCAAACTGGTCGGAAAGAAGCAGGTTGTCATTCATGAGCTGCTGATTGTCGGTAACGACGCTCAGGAATTCTTCATAGTCGATAGAAGCCATGATAGCTTTTCTGAGGGCCGGATATTTTGAGCAGAGGTTGCTGCCCATCGTATTAAAGATGATAAAACAGGTCGAGTTTGAAGTAAGCTTTTCGGCTTTGAGACCCTGGGCTTCGGCCATGGACTCATATGCGGCAGGGATAACCTCGACAATGTCATATTGGCCGGAAAGAAGAGCCAGCGCCGATGATTCGTCAGAGTCATTGGCCCAGAAGGTTATGGAGTCCATATAGCCGTATTTTGTCGCGGCGGGTCCGGTGTAGGTCGTTTCTACGGGAACATAGTCAGCTCTCTTGGTAAGAGTTATGCTGACGTTGTTCTTGAATTCCGAGAAAACATAGGGACCGGTTCCGATAGCGTCTTCGCACTGGTCTATGATATAGTTCTGAGCATATTTTTCGCAGATTTCCTTTGGCATAACGGGGCACCAGGTCTGGTATGCCGCGAGATATCTGTAGCAGGTGGTGTTGTACTGGTTGAACTTGATTGTGAGCGCGTCACCATCGACAGTCATGCTCTCGATAAACGGCTTGACCTTTTTGGTACCGTTAGAATATCTTTCGAGGAAGCGGTTTATGGATGCCTCTACGTCCTGAATGGTGACCGCGTTGCCGTTTGAGAAGGTTTTGCCCTCAACTACGGTAAGTTTTAAGGTGAGCTTGTCATCGGACATTTCAAAGTTACAGACGCCGGGAACGATCTCATTATCCGCATCTCTGGAAAGAGCTCCTTCAAATACGCACATCTCAAAGAGGTAGTTCCACGCACCGGTCTTTTTCAGGGGATCGATGCCGTTGATAAGGCTCGCAACCCTTACGTTCAGATGGCCGCCGTACTTGGGACCGTCGCCGGTAGGGGTGCTCTGTGATTCGCCACTCGACTGACCTTCGGCCGCGCCGGTGGTCTGATTTCCGCCGCCTTCTCCGCCGCAGGCGGAAAGCATTCCGACAGTCAGCGCCAGAGTGAGAAACACAGCGATAATTTTAGTGATTTTTTTCATCATTTTCCTCCTAAATATAATATCTTATTTATTAATCCGCCGAAGGCTTTACGTCCGCCGGAATGGGTGAAACAAAGCCTTTTTCGCCGATATTATTATTGTATTCGGTCTGCGCCTCGGCAAGAAGCGCGGGGTTTTCGATAAGCTTTACCGTGGCAAGAGCCAGTATCTTGCCGATGTGCCTGGTGGACGAATGCGCCCAGTCTGTCTTTCCCTGGGTGACGCGCAGCCAGGTGTGTCCGGGCGTGCCCATGGCGTAGGTGGCGCCGGTCATCTGCGCAGTCGGGCAGACGCGGCTGACGTCGCTGACGTCCGTAGAACCGAATCTGAGCTTCAGCTCCTCAAGGGGCTTTGGCTGCCAGTGGATGGGGTTTTCCGGGTCAACCTTTGGCATATCGGCCAGCGCTGTGCGCGAAAGCTCTCTGTAATACGCGAGGTCCTCTTCTGAAGGCTGCGGAGCCTCCAGCTCCATCATGGACTCGTGCAGAGTCCGCACCAGAACCTGATTTGGCATAAGCGGCGAAACCGCCTTTAAAAATACATGACTTTCTGTCGTGCCCGTCATCAGAGCCGCGCCCTTTGCAATGTCGCAAATGCGTCCGTAGACCTCTGCGACCGTCTCGTTCTTTGGCGCCCTGATAAGGTACAGCACCTCCGCGTGAGCCTGCACCACGCCGGGGGCAAGCCCGCCGGGATCGGTGACGGCATAATGAAATCTCACATCCGTGGGAACATGCTCTCTGAGATAATTGGCTCCCACATTCATCAGTTCCACCGCGTCCAGTGCGCTGCGTCCGAGGTGGGGAGTAAGTGCAGCGTGCGAGGCTACTCCGTCGAATTTAAAGAGCACCTTGCAGTTTGCCAGATTGCGGCTGTTCTGCGCGGAAAGCCCATTGGAAGGATGCCAGCAAAACGCCGCGTCAAGCCCGTCAAAAACACCGTCACGCGCCATAAACGCCTTTGCGCTGCCGCCCTCTTCCGCGGGACATCCGTAGTAGATGACCGTGCCGCTGCCGGGGTGAGACTCGAGATACTTTTTGACGGCTATCGCCGCCGCAAGACTGCCCACTCCCAGCAGATGATGACCGCAGCCGTGACCGGGCGTGCCGTCGCCATCGGGTGCAAGAGCCCCGGCAGATTGCTGAAGTCCTGCCAGAGCGTCAAACTCTCCCAGTATTCCGATGACAGGTCTGCCGCTGCCGTAGCTGCCGCAGAAAGCCGTTTCTATATTATCAAGATTTTTTGTAACTTCAAAGCCCTCGGATTTAAGCGCATGTATAAGCGCCTCCGCAGACTTAAACTCTTTGTAATTGAGCTCCGGATTTTCCCAGATATAGTCGGCCAGATCGTCAAGCATCTGAGACTTTTCGTCAATTATATCAAGGAAATCATATTTATTCATCTACTGCCTCCACGAGATGACAGGCCACATAGTGCCCGCCGCCGAGGCACTTCATCTCCGGAACCTCAGTCCTGCAGCGCTCCGTGGCATAAGGGCACCTGGTATGGAAGCGGCAGCCCGAAGGCGGATTAACCGGACTGGGGATATCTCCCTCAAGAATAATCCTCTCTCCTTTGTCCTTTCTGCCCACCATGGGAATGGCGGAAAGCAGCGCCTGTGTATAAGGATGAGCCGTGCGCTTGAAGATATCGTCTTTTGTGCCTATTTCCACGACCTTGCCAAGATAGAGGATGGCGATGCGGTCGCAGATATGCTCGATGACCGAAAGATCGTGCGAGACAAACATATATGTCAGCCCGAATTTTTCCTGAAGCTCGTCGAGCAGATTAAGTATCTGCGCTCTGACGGAGACGTCCAGAGCCGAAACGGCCTCATCGCAGAAAAGCATTTCGGGATTTGTGGCAAGCGCCCTGGCGATAACGATGCGCTGACGCTGTCCTCCGGAAAACTCATGCGGATAGCGGTCTACATACGACTCGTCCAGACCCACGTCCCTGATAAGCTCCAGGACTTTTTTTCTGCGCTCTTCCTTTGCCTCAAAGGTATGATTGATAATCATCGGCTCTTCGATGATGTCGCCGATTTTCATGCGCCCGTCCAGAGAGCTGTAAGGATCCTGAAAAACTATCTGCATATGCTCGCGGATTTTTTTAAGCTCGCGCTTGCTGATCTTTGTGATATCCCTTCCGTCGTAATAAATCGTGCCGGCAGTCGGCTCAATAAGCCTGAGAATGGTGCGCATGAGCGTGCTCTTGCCGCAGCCTGACTCGCCGCAGATACCGAGAGTCTCTCCCTTGTATATTTCAATGTCTATATCATCAACGGCCTTTACGTATTTTTTCTCTTCAAAAAACCACTTTTTAATGGGAAACCACTGCCTGATTCCCTCGGCTTTTACCAAAACTTTTTTGTCTTCGCTCATGGTTTAAGCCTCCTTGTCCTGATTTTCCCGGCCGTCTTCGTATAGGAAGCAGCGCACATAATGTCCGTCACCCGCCACGTATCTGCCGGGCTTTTCAGCTCTGCAGCGGTCGGTGGCATGAGGGCATCTGGGAGCGAAAACGCAGCCCGAGGGATACTTTCCGGAAGGCGGAACCGTGCCGGGAATGGTAGGCAGGCGGCCGGGCTGGTCAAATTTTGGAAGCGTGCTCATAAGCCCCTCTGTATAAGGGTGCTTCGGATTCTCAAAGATCTCGTCCGTAGCGGCTTCTTCCATGACCTCGCCGCAGTAAAGAACCAGAACTCTGTCGCACATCTCGCTGACTACACCCAGATCGTGAGTAATAAAGGTAATGGCGGTGCCCATCTTTTTCTGAAGATCTCTCATAAGATCCAGAACCTGCGCCTGAATAGTAACGTCCAGGGCGGTGGTGGGCTCGTCCGCTATCAGAAGATCCGGCTCGCAGGCCAGCGCCATGGCTATCATAACCCTCTGCTTCATACCGCCCGAAAGCTGGTATGAATACTCGTCAAAACGCTGCTCCGGAAGAGGAATCTTGACGAGCTTTAACATCTCGATGGCTTTCTCCTTTGCCTGTTTTTTGTTCATGCCCTGGTGGAGCATAAAGGTCTCGATGAGCTGATTTCCGATGGTGAAAACCGGATTCAGGCTGGTCATCGGTTCCTGGAAAATCATAGAGATCTGATTGCCCCTGATCTGCTGCATCTGTTTGTCGGAAAGACCCAAAAGTTCGCGGCCGCGAAGCTTTATGCTGCCCTTTATATGGGCGGGCGGAGTATTGAGCAGCTGCATAATGCAGAGCGATGTCATGCTCTTTCCGCAGCCTGACTCTCCCACTATTCCGAGAGTCTCTCCGCTCTTGATATCAAAAGTGATTCCGTTTAAAACCTTTATTCTTCCGTAATCGTTGTCAAACCAGAGCTCAAGATTTTCAACGCTTACGACAGTTTCTTTTTCTTCGTATTTGATATTCTCTGCCATAGTGTTATCTCCTTATCTGAGCCTGGGATCGAATCTGTCGCGGAGGCCGTCGCCGAGCATTGCAAACCCGAATACCGTGATACAGATGGCAAGCGCGGGGAAGAATACAAGGTGAGGGAATGCGAACATAATGCTCTGTCCGTCCTGAACTATGCCGCCCCAGCTGGCGATGGTGGGATCAAGTCCGATTCCGAGGAAGGACAGCGATGTCATGGAGAGAACCATGCCGGCAAGACCGTTTGAAAATCTGACCAGCAGGTAGGATGAACAGGCCGGCAGAATGTGCTTGAACAGCGTCCTCAGGTCACTTGCGCCCATGGCATATTCGCTCTCGATATACTCTTTTTCGCGCAGTGAAAGCACCTGGTTTCTGACCATACGCGCAAGCCCCGGTATGCCGTGAATGGCAAGCGCTATAATCATTTGAATAATACCAGGCCCGAACACACTGATCATCAGCATGCACAAAAGCAGGTTCGGCACCGTGGCAAAGGCGTCCAGAATCCTCATCAGTACTTTTTCAAGCCTCTTATAATAACCGCAGGCAAGACCGAGGATGGTTCCCACAATAACCAGAAATACTTCCGCGCCTATTGAGACAATCAGAGTGGTGCGCGATCCGTACAGCACTCTGGCCCAAATATCCCTGCCGAATTTGTCCGTGCCCATAATATGCTCTGAAGAAGGGAGCTCGTTCATTTCGGTGAGGCTCTCTTTTTCCGGATCCCAGCTCGTAAGCAGAGGAGCAAAAATCGAGCAGAAAACCACCATCGCAATAATAAAGCCGCCGATGATAGTCCTGCCGTTTTTGCGGAGGAATACGCTGAACTTCATGTGTTTTCTCTGTTCATTCATGGCGCCCTCCTGTATTCGTACTCGATCCGCGGATCGAGAGCTTTGTACATGATATCCATAAGAAGGTCAACCACCAAAAAGAGCATTGCCATAAACAGAACTATGGCCTGCTCCTGATTGTAGTCGCGGCGGCTGAGTGAATTGACCGCCAGCGTGCCCATGCCTTTGATGTTGAAAACCTTCTCGGTGACAGCTGCGCCGCCCAACATGGCCGCGATAGATCCGGCTATAGTGGTGGCGACTATGGAAAGTGTATTTTTGAGTGCGTGTTTGTAATGAACCTTTCTGAGGGAAAGACCTTTTGCTCTGGCGGTTCTGATGTAGTCCTGTCCCAGAACGTCAAGCATGGAGGAGCGGGTGTATCTGGCCAGCGAGGCGACATGGTGAAGACCAAGGGCAAAGCTGGGAAGCGTAACGCTCCAGAGCGCCTGTCCGAGTCCGTATTCGCCTATATTCTTGTAGCCTACGGTGGGGAACCAGCCGAGTTTGAAGCCGAAGAAATATGCCAAAAGCAACGCCATGATAAATCCCGGGACAATCATTGTGGCCGTGGACAGAGTGCTTATAATATAGTCCGCGACCGAATTACGGTGTGTGGCGCAGAAAACACCGACAGGTATGGCAATCACCACAGTGATTACCGTGGCATAAACTGTAATCAGAAGCGTCGGTTCCCAGCAGTCTACCATATTTTTAAAGACGGGCTGCTGATTGGTATAGGACTCTCCCCAGTCTCCCGAAAGTATTCCCACGAAATAGCGTCCGAACTGGACGACTATCGGGTCATGAAAACCCATTTCTTCTTCTACTTCCCAGATACGTTCGTCATCCACATCCTCTTCGCCCTCGAGAAGCGCCCATACCGGTGAACCCGGCACCATACGCATAAGAGCGAAAGCCGCGATAAGGATGACGAGAAGTGTCGGAATGAGAAGCAGAACTCTTTTTAGTATATACTTTCCCATTTCCCCTCCTTATCTGATCAGAACGGTTCCGTCTTCCCGATATTCCACTGCTTCTTTTTTGCAGGCATTGCTGTCGAGAAAAACGAAATAATCCTGTTTTGTACTGAATTGCGGTTTAAATTTTTCAATAATGGCTTTTGCGCGGGAAGCACCGCCGCAAAGCAGCAGACCGGCCATCGCCGCCTGCACGCGGGCGGAATCTTCACAGGTGGCAGCGGGGTCGGAAAAGCCGAAGCTGCTCCCGTGAACCTTTCCCGTAGAGCCTCCGATAAACGCATGCACGCCGGGCATAAGCATCGTAACGTCGCCGAAATCCGAGCTGCCGGCTCCCCATCCGTCAGGCTGGTAAACCGTATCCCTCAGAGTCATTTCCATTGCCTCTATTGCGACATCAATCAGCTCCGGGTCATAACTTCTGGGCATGTATCCCATGGTATCTTCTATCGTAACGGTGCAGCCCATGGCGAGAGCCGCTCCCGACAAAGCTTTGTTGATTTTTTGATTTGTCCCGGAGACAGCCTGCGTCGTGGCGGCGCGAACGTAATACTCCATTGTGACTTTGTCCGGTATGGTATTGACCACGTCTCCTCCGGAGGTGATTATGCCGTGGACTCTGATGTGGTCACTGTCTCTGAAGGTCTCCCTCAGCGCGTTTATGGCGTTTATGGCGTTTGTGGCGGCATAGAGGGCATTATGACCCTTGTCGGGTGAACCGCCGGCGTGGGCGGCCAACCCGTGGAAGGTGACGGATTTGAATATAAAACCGTTTGAGCCGCGGTTGACTTTTCCCGTGCCAAGCGGTGATGTGCTGCTGTGAATCATCACGGCAATGTCGGCCTCATCCAGCAGTCCTCTGGCGATAAACTCCTGCTTTCCGCCACAGTATCTGATGACGCCGTCTGCGATAAGCTTTTTGCGGTATTCAACCTCTATGAGCTCCTCGGCCGGAACGACAACCAGCATTATTCTGCCGCACAGGCCATCCAGAGCGCCGGGCTCCTTAAGCGCAGCCGCAAGGCCGAGCAGAGAGGCCGACTGGGCACAGTGCCCGCAGGCGTGAGCCGCGCCGGTTTCAGGATCCGCACAGGGGTGCTCAGGACAAAAGAGGGCGTCCATCTCGCCAAAGAATGCTACCGTGGGGCCGGGTCTGCCGGTGTCTGCCATCGCGGTGAATCCGGGAATATTTCCGGCGGGCGTAAGCTCATAGCCGAGAGACTCGTAAGCTTTTTTCAGATACTCGTGAGTCTTCCACTCTTTATATCCTGTCTCCGGATGCGTCCAGATATAATCAAAAGCGTCCGATATCAGTTTTTTGTTTTTGCTCACACCGGCGAGCAATGCGTCAGTCAACTTTCTTTCCTCCGAATTTTTTGTTCCAGAAGCTGCGTTTTCTTTTCCGCTCAGGCGGAGTCGGGTCTTCCATGAGCTTTAAAAGCTCATCGCGGACGCCGGCAATCTGCTTTTGCATATCCTCTGAAATATGCGGGCAGACGTTGTCATCCACCTCTTTTCTCAGCAAAAGCGCCGCGCACTCTGCGCAGGTCTTTTGCCCGCAGTCTCCGCAGTTTGTACCGGGCAGCAGCTGCTCCGTCTTTTTCTCATATCTGGCAATCGTCTTTTCGGCAAATTTTCCGCCGACCGATGTCACAAATACGCTGAACAGGAACGAAAGCAATATCACTCCCGCGAATATTACTACAGCAAATACAAGAATGTAAACCCACGGATTCATTTATTATTTCTTCGCCGTCTTAGAACCGTTTGTAAACGAGAATTCTCTGACCACAATCCTGTCGCCGGTGCTGAGACGCGCCGTCAGTGTGACGTCATAGGTCTCGCCGACCTTCATGCCGAAGTTCTGCAGCAGCGTTGCGAACATTCCCATATCGAGAGTGTCGCAGTAGCCGCGGATAACGGTATCCGCGCCGCCGCCGCCGTCAGAGCCGTCATGAACCCTGCCGAGCGTGGGATATGCGTTCTTATTGAATACCACTTCGCCCGAGGAATCCTTTATGGTCATATTGACTTCGTCGAGATAATAATTGGCCTTTACGTAACCTGTATAAAGTCCCGCTTTGCCGTCTACAGCGCCCTCAAAATGAGCCTCGGGAGTTTCCATCTCGCCGGTCAGAAGCTCCTCGCAGGTGACGGGGAAGCAGCCGTTCGTCAAAAGCGAGGCAAAAGTGTACTTCCAGTTAATCTTCCAGCTGGTATACGTATCGCCAAGGTCCTGCGTGGCACCCTGCTCGTCACAGATAATGTAGCTGTGCTGGGCGTCAATCTTTCCGTCCTGGTCGCGGACCACAACGGGATCCTCGGCAGCCATACGGGTATGTCCGCCGGCAGCGATCTTGTACCAGTAGGCGTCGCCCTTTCTCATCTGCGCGTAGCATTCCATGAGCTCATCCTCGGTAATCAGACAGCCCTCGCCGTCTCCTATCCAGTCTGTAGACAGATCCCTGTCCTGATAATTAATCTCGTCAGTATAGTCGCCCACCGAGATGCAGCCGAGCTTCATCATCGGGGTCTGTCCGGACACGCGGTGAAAATCTATGGTGTTGCTGACCGTCACCCAAGCCTGGAACAGCGCTGAGGAGCAGTCGTTTTGCATATAGCAGTCAAAGCTGTCCATCGAAGGCTGCGAATATGCCCAGTCTATGACATAGCCGTTCTCGTCCACCATATCGTGGAAGCGGTCAAGTGAAGAGCCCTTGTGCCCGTAAGGCATTCCGTAGTAAGTGACCTCCGGATAGAAAATGCCGTGGCAGGCGGTAAGTGAGCAGGTGCAGTCATGATACAGCTTTTCCTTGACGTGCCATTCCACGGTGCCCATAGCGTACATCTGCTCCACGACTCTGTCTCTGAGCTTTTGCTGCGCCTCGGGAAGAGGCTCGCGGCCGTTGTCTCTGGTGAGACATTTGGTAACGGTGGTGCTGCCCGTGCTTTCTCCCGCAAGATCCGTAAAGAGCGTGCCGCCGACTGTGTTTTCAGCTCCGACAAAAGCGCACGCCTTTACCTCAGTATTATTGGCCTTGCCGACAATGAGTCCGGCGGTCTTTTGTCCGGCATCGGCTATCCTGATCAGACCGTTCTGTTCGATATTGGATACAGAGCCGCCCTCGGATATGCCCACAGCTCCGCCGACAGTTGCCGCTCCGGCGGAATTAACGACGATATCAACGTCAGAAATGGTATTGGATACTTCTTTTTTATTAATTCCCGCGATGGTTCCGCAGGCGGCGCCGACGGCCAGCGTATCGGCGGTTATTGTGCCGGACTGGCTGTTTCTGGCCAGAGTGCCTTCATTGACTCCCGCGAAAACACCCACGTTCTTTGTGGCCTCTGTAGTCGTCACAGTCACATTTTTAAATGAGATATTCTTGACGCTGCCCCGGTTCAGCCCGATAAAGCCCTGGTTTCCGTTGGCGTCGGGAGCGGAAATGGTGAAATTGGATATGCTGTAGTTTGCCCCGTCAATGGTGCCCGTGAAGTTTTCGATGGGCTTAAGCTCGGCGCCTTCAAGGTCAATGTCGCGCAGGAGCGTGAACTTTGCGTCCGGATGAAGCGACATCTGCTTGATACCAACCTTTGAATGGACGGAATAGGTTCCCGCCAGAGGGGTGGTTTCATCGATGGCGTCAATGATGGCATTCGGATCAATTGCGCTCTTTGATTCTTCTTCGGCCGCGGATTCAGACGATTCGACGGCCGGTTCTTCTCCGCACGCACAGGAGAAAACAAGTATCAAAGCAAGTAATAAAGCAAACATTTTTTTCATCGTTTTCCTCCTCCGGATTATTTGTCCTCTTCGTCTTTTTTGGACTTTTTCCTGCCTATGATCAGAAGAACTGCGCCGATTACCACAATTATGGCTGCGCCGGCTGCGATAAACGGCCACGCGCCGACCTCCCCGGACTGATCTTCGCCGGTGGCTTTTTCAGTCTCGGAGGAAGTATCCGTTTCGCCGCTGGGAGGCGTGACCTCGCCCTGCTCGGGATCCGTCATGGATTTGTCTCCCGCCGTGATGGTGTAAACCAGATTTCCGCCTTCATAGCCGTACTCGCCGAAGACTCTGTTTGTCAAAAGTCCTTCGGAAAGCTCTATCTCTATACGTGAATCCGTGCCGAGACCGTCCGCGTCAACAATCATGGTATTCTCTGCATCCAGGAACATATCTTTTCCGGTATTGCCAAAGACTTTCATATTGCCGCTCATTCTGATAATGCCTTTGATGTAGGAGTGCCCGTCATAATCGGAAGGAGCGATGTAGAAGGCCGCGCCGTTGCCGCCGGATTTGTTTTCTGTGACGGTGAGGTTTTTCATGTTGACGTTGGTGACCATGTAGATGCCGCCGCCCTCGAGCGCCGCCGTATTGCCGCGGATTATGTCTCCGTCCAGCTCGCTGAAAATGCCGCTGTTGATGTAGATGCCACCGCCCTGCTCACCGGAGGTATTGCCCTCGATGAGGTTGTTGTGAGTCTTGAAATACGGTCTTCTGAAATCTACGTCCTTGCCTACATTGTAGTATGCTTTGTACGCAACCACGCCGCCGCCTATCATCTGAGCGGTGTTGTTTGTAATGGTACAATTATTCATCTCAACGCTGCCGGTGGAATAGAGACCGCCTCCCTTTTCGGGAGCAGAGTTTCCGTCAATCACGCAATTTTCAATGGTGAGCCACGCAGGTCTGCTGACAAAGATTCCGCCGCCGCTCTTTTCGACTGTGTTATTGACAAAGCGCGAATTCTTTACGTTTGCGTAGCTGTTTGCGCTGAGGTAGAAGCCGCCGCCGCTGCCGGTATCGGCAGTATTGTCGTGGATATTGATATTTTCCGCGTCAAGAGTGACTCTTGCCTGAACCACAATAGCGCCGCCATTCGTAGCGTGGTTTCCGTATGCCTCGATATTCTTCAGAGAGTGCTTATCAATTCCCATGCGGTCCGCTCTGCTAGTGTAGAGCAGGGCTCCGCCGGTTCTTTCGGTTTTGTTGTTTATAAACTTTCCACCCGTAATATCGCTGCTGCATCTGTACAGGTAGATGCCTCCGCAAATGCCGGTTGCATGGTTTTCTTCAATCGTGCCGCCGCTCATCTTTATGAGACTGCCGGTACTCATGAAAATCGCGCCGCCGTTTTGCAGGCTGTCGTTTTCGGCTATTCTGCCGCCGCTCATCTCGAGCAGCGAACCATCACCTTCGACTAGGATTCCGCCGCCGTGGCCGCCCTTTTTGACTTCTTCATAATTTTCTGTTTCTGTATGGCCGCAGGTGTTCTTTGTGATGCTGCCGCCGCTGATAACGAGCTTTGGAATCCAGACCTGGCCTGTGTCTTTATTGGTGTTTCTGGCAGCTCTGATGCCGCCGCCGTTGAGCTCTGCTCTGTTGGAGGTGATGCTTGTGCCTCTCAGATAGACCGTAGAGCCCATCAGCCTGAGTCCGCCGCCGCTGCCCTTTGCGAAGTTTCCGGAGATTGTACCGCCGGAAAGATTCGCCACGCCGGTGCGCAGAACTACGATACCGCCGCCTTCGCCGTTATTAGCTCTATTGTTTGAAACAGAACCGCCGGTCATATTGAGCCTGGTGTCTGTGCTGACATAGATGCCGCCGCCATGAGAAGTGGTAGCAGTGTTGCCGCTGACTGTGCCGCCCTTCAGATTCATAACGGTGCCCTTGCCCTCGAGCAGGATGCCACCGCCGTTTGTGCCGCTGTTATTTGATACGCGGCCGCTGGTCATATTGATGGTGGATTTGTATTCGGTATTGGTGGCCTTGTCAACTGTTCTGTTGGCTCTGATGCCGCCGCCGTTGATCTTTGCGGTATTTCCGGTGATGGATGCGCCCTTCAGATTAAGCGTGGCTCCCATGAGTCTGATGCCGCCGCCGCTGCCGAATGCGTAGTTTCCGGTAACGGAACCGCCCGAAAGAGTCAGCACGCTGCGCAGTCCGACGATGCCGCCGCCCTCGCCGGCAGTGGAGCGGTTGTTTTTCAGGGTGCCGCCCGTCATATCAAATGTGGTGTTCGTGCTGATGTACAGGCCGCCCGCATGACCGCCCTTTACGCTCTTGTTTCCGCTGACGGTGCCGCCGGTCATGGTCATTTTTGAACCCGTGCCCTGGACCAGTACGCCGCCTCCGTTTTTGGCTGTGTTATCGGAAATGCTGCCGCTCTTAAAGATAAGGCTGCCTTCCTTCATCACATTTTCACCGTTTGAAGTGTATTTTGTGCTGTTGACCATCACACCGCCGCCGTTGCCGTCCGCGGTATTGCCGGATATTTCCATTCCGTCCAGCGTGACATCTCCGCCCTGGACGTAGAGACCTGCCGCATTGGCGTTGGTCTTGTTGCCGCGGATGATGCCGCCGGAAAGCGTGACGGTATTTCTGTATATGACCAGTCCGCCGCCGCTGCCTGTCGAGCTGTTGTTTATTATCTTTCCGGAAGTCATATTGAATTTCGTTCCGTAGCTGACATACACGCCGCCGCCGTTAACATCCGCGCTGTTCTTTTCTATTGTGCCGCTGAGAATACTAAGCTCGCTGTCGGAGCCCTGCAGCAGGATGCCCCCTGCCATCCTGGCTTTGTTGCCGCTGATAGTACCGTTCTTTAAGGTAAGCTTGCCGGGGTCGGTCTTGCTTTCTCCGCCGCTGGTGTATTTTCCGGAATTGACCATGATAGCGCCGCCGTTGGCTCCTGCAGTATTGTTTTTAAACGGCGTTTTGCTCACAGTCACTTCTGCGCCCATTATATTCATGCCGCCGCCATTGGCTCCTGCGGTATTATCAGTGACGCTGCCGCCCGAAAGCTTTGCGCTGCTTCTGTAGAGATTGATGCCACCGCCGTTGCCGTCCGCGGTATTGCCGCTGATACTGCCGCCGGTCATTTCAAATTTTCCCGCAGTGCTGACATAGATGCCGCCGCCGTCGCCGGATGTAGTATTTCCGCTGATTGTTCCGCCGGAAAACTTAAACGTGAGATTTCCTTCGGTCAGGATGCCGCCGCCGTGCGTGGCAGACTTGTTTCCGCTGACCTTTCCGCCGCTGACGGTGATATCACCCTTTGTCATAATGCCGCCGCCGAGATTGCCGGACGTGTTGTCCGAAATCGATCCGCCGGTCATGGTGATTTTTGTTTTTGACTGGGCATAGATTCCGCCGCCGCTGGCTGAAAGAGTATTTCCAGTAATCTTTCCGCCGCTGATTGTCATTTCGGCGGGGGTGGTAAGATATACGGCGCCGGTATTTCCTGTGTTTTCCGAGATAAGGCCGCCGTACATATTAAAGCGTCCCGGCTCAACAGAGTCTCCGATATCTTCGGTGCCCGAGTAGCCGTATACTCTGACGGCCGCACCGGAAGTGGCGTTGTTTGCGGTTATGACGCCGCCGTACATATTGAATATGCCGCCGGCTGCGGGAGCTCCGTCTATGGTATTCCTGCCGAGCACATAAACGCCGCCGCCCTCGCTGTCGCCGGTGGAATCATTTCCGGTAATGGTGCCTGCGTAGAGATTGAGCGTGGCTTCCTGCTGAACTCTGAGGCAGGCGCCGTATCCGGCCGTACCGCCGGTGATGGTGCCGCCGCCCACGCAGTCCGTGATGGAGACAGTCGTGCCGAAAGCCACGCGGTAAACACGTTTTCCGGCGGTGGTCTGGGTAACGGTATGACCGTTCAGACAAATATTGATAACGGCATCTTTTGCCGTAACCTGTTCCTCTGTGAGGGTGATATCTCCCACGAGATAATAGCTGCCGGATATGACGGGAAGCGTATTATTAGACTCCCATGCCATCCATGTGATATCGTCGTGGCTGCAGCCCTTGCCCTTTCCGTCGAGGCAGAGGCAGTGTTTGTGCGTTCCGTCCGTATCCACCCAGAGCCGTCCGTCCTTTGCGGTAACGGCGCTGTACGCGTTGTTTGTCACGAAATATTCCTCCAGATCCGCGGTTCCGTCGGTGGTAAATGCTGTCGGAACAGAGGCCACAGTAACGGCAACCTTTGAACCGTCAGTCATATCATGCGCATTGATAATCTGACCCGCCGCCAGGACAAGGTTGTTTGATTTTGAAGCATCGGTATTGTCGTCGATGACAACCTTTCCGGTGAGCTCTATTTCCGAATCCGCGACAGCGCTGTAAATGCCGCCGCCGCTTCCTCCGGCGGTATTGCCGGTGATTTCCGTATTATTAAGGCTCAGTGTGGCTTTGTTTGAAAGAGCAATCGCGCCGCCGTTTACGGTAGCTTCGTTGCCGGCTATTACCGCGTCACTGATAGTGATGACTGCACCTTCCTGAGCGTAAATCGCGGCGCCGCTTGCGGAAGCGGTATTATTCTTTATTTCGCCGCCGAGAATATTGAGTATGGAATTTGTACCGGCATAGATGGTACCTGTCCTGCCGTTGTTATCGGAAATGGTGCCGCCGTAGATATTGGCGGTTCCGAGTGAATATGCGTCTCCGGGATCGGTGTTTGAAAAACCGTAGAGCCTGATGGCTGTGCCGGTTCTGCCGGTGTTGGCCTTGATAGAGCCGCCGTACATATTGAAGACGCCGCCGTTGAGATTAGTGCTTCCGGAAACTGTTCTGCCGACTATATACACGCCTGCGCCTTCGCCGCCGCTGGTCGCGTCGGAAGTGTTGCCCGTGATAATTCCGCCGTACATATTAAACACGGCATTCGAGTCAACCCTGACGCCCGCTCCGTATGTGCTTTTGCCTCCGGTGATGCTGCCCTGCTCTTCCCGGCAGTCGTAGAGATTGAATGTAGCTCCGGGTCTGACGCGAATAACTCTTGACACGCCGTTCCCCGTTATGCTGTGACCGTTCAGGCAGATGCTGATGTCAGCCGTTATTTCTGCCGTGCCGGAGAGAACAACGTCCTGTTCAAGGACATATTTTCCCGCTGCCGTGGGAAGTGAATCGCCTTTGGACCAGAAGTCAAATACTTCCGTGCCGTGTTTGTGAGATTCTTTTACGGTAACCGTAATCGTGTCCGTTTTTCCGCCGTCTTCGGAAGTGGCGGTGATGTGCGCCGTGCCTTCGGCTACGCCCGTGACCAGACCTTCATCGCTGACTGTGGCGACCTCCTCATTGTCGCTGCTCCAGGAGATGTTTTTATTGGACGCGCCTACCGGATCAAAGGTGACGGTAAGCTGCGCCGTGCCGCTATCATAAACAGCAACGTCGGTAGGGCTGACAGTGATGCTGTTTACCGAAATCACTGTCGGCGGGACTGTGACAAGGCACGTGGCGGTCTTTCCGCCATCCACGGTGGTGGCGGTGATGTCGGCCGTGCCGGAGCCTACCGCGGTGACCAGTCCGTTTTCGTCAACTGTGGCGACGGATTTATCCGAGCTGTCCCAGGTGACCGACTTGTTGTCCGCATTATCGGGTGAAACGACAGCTGTGAGCGTTTCACTCTCGCCGTATGAAATAGTGGTGGATTCTTTGTTGAGATTAACGCCGGTGACTGCAATAGGGTCCCGGACAATGAGCTTGTGAGAGGCGTTTTCAGCGAGCACCTTTGAGGTGTCATTAAGCCACTTCCAGGCGCCCTTCAGCCCGCCGGTAATGGCGGCAAGCTCCGTAATGGTGGGAGCATTGGCATATCTGAGGCTGACATTCGTCCCGTCTGTGGGATTGACAATCTTGAAAGTGCCGGTGGCGCTTTGGACAGTGAAATCCGCCACGGCTCCGGAACTGTTCGTATTGCCGGAAATGACGTTTGCACCCTCAAGCGTAACGTTATTGTTCAGGATATAAACGGCACCGGTAAACGCTCCGCTCTTTGTGGTGGTGTTTCCGGTAAAGGAGCAGTTTTTTATAACGGCGCCGGACGCGGCCGAAAGAATGTAAAGTGCGCTCGCGTTGGGACCGGAATTGCCGGTGAGCAGGCAGTCTTCCATGGTGAGCTGTGAATTCGCGCCCATATTGATAACCGAATGACCGCTCGAAGTGCTGGTGGTTTTGTTGTTTGTGATGCTGCAGCCGGTCAGTGTGACCGCGCCTGAGGAATAAAGATACAGCGCGGTGCCGGAACCGGTGTTTTGACAATTTTTAATGGTGCAGCCCGTCATTGTAAGAGCGGTGGAGCCCTGCATGGTAATGGTCGTACCCGCATTGCTGCCCTGCACGCCGTCTATCACGACGTTGACAAGCTCAATGCTGCCGGCCCCGGTTGGTGAAGAACCGAGTAGAGCATTGGCGGCTTTGACAGTCCTGGTAATCTTGCCTTCGGACTTGCAATTCTCTATTTTGAGCTTTACATCGGCGCCGCCGGAGATCTGATACAGACTGCCCCACTGAGTACCCGTGGATGTGATACTATGCCCGTTCATGCACAGCTCGATATCCACGGCTGTGGAGAGCCTATGCTGCTCATTTACGGTGATGTCCTGAGTCAGGTAGTATTTACCGGATGTCATGGGAACGGTGGTTTGCTCCGATGCTTCATCTCCCCATGCGGTCCATCCACTGTGGTCGTGACCCAGATCGGTAAAATGACCCTCTGCTCCCGGCTCAGTCTCTCCCGAGACAGTAATCGCCGGAGCATAAGAAAGGATTAAGACAAAAGTCATCGCTGTCGCAAGTAGCTTTTTAATCTTCATAAATTCCTCCCCACCCTGCTGAAAGCAGAGTTCTGTTACAGTGGTCAAAACAGGCTTTATAAAAATAATTTACATATTAAAAGGCATTTATCCGATTGAATTATATCATTTATTTTTTCTCAGAGTATATGACTGTTTTTGTTGAAATGAGTGTGTTTTTTTGGTTTTTCGCAAGGCAGGCGGAAGCCTCCGTTTCATACCCCGTTTTCCCTCAAAAAGGAGGCAAGGAATATCCCTGCCTCCCTGATAATAATTGGTTTTTAAATAAAGCTTATGCGATGTACGCGGCTGCAGCCGTGCCATAGTTGTAAATGGCGGTGACGAGCGCTGCGAGACTCTCTTCTTCGCCGGCAGCCTTGCGCACGCAGTAAGCGTTCACACTGTACGAAACCTTGCTGAGAGTGGTTCCGCCGGAAGAAATCTCAACCGTGAATGCGGTGTCATAATCCGCAGGTGAAATACGGTCAAGATAGATTACCCCTTCCGTTACAGTGGTTTCGACAGTCTTCATCGCCACGGTCTCGTCCGCGCACTTGACTGTGATGACAGCGCCCTCTTCGGCAGCATATTTGAAGCCGAGAGTGGCCTTGTCAGCAATGTTTACGAACGCGCCGACAATCTTGTTGCCTTCGTCCGCAGAAGAAACAAGCACTCTTGCGGGAGCGGTCGTCGCGGGAGCGGTCTCGGTCTTTGCAGTTCCGACCCACGCGAGGGCCTCGGCGGAAAGATCAATCGCAGTGCCTGCCTCAGCATAGGCCTGAAGGAGTGAAGCGTAGCTGATGGTATTGGCCAGCAGCGTCTGAAGCGCCGGAGTGGCGTTTTCGTCCGCATTGAGCGCCTGGAAATAATCAAGCACGCTGTAGGTTCTGGCAAGCGAGATAGTGGCTTCTCCATCCTTTACCAGAGGAGCGATGTCATCAGCTATGCGGTAAACGTCGATTCCCGTGACTTCAAAGGTGTAAGTGCCGTCAGCTTCAAGTGTTCCTTCAACAGTATCTGTCTTTCCGTTCGCGTTGTAGCTGAGAGTGGGGGTCGCACCGTCCATAAGAGCCACGCAATAGTTGAATCTGATGGCAACATCCGCTCCAATCTCACCGCTGACGGTATTGGCTACGGCTGCGCTTTCATACTGATATACGGTCGCGCCCGTAGTGGTGAGAACTCCGTTCAGGAAGAAGAATCCGGCCGACCAGACAGGCTGGGCTTTTACCTCTTCGTTTACAGTGCCTGTTGAGGCGCAGTTTGTGATGGTTCCGTTAAAGCTTACAGTGGTGTAAGACTTCGAAGAGTTGCTGAAAATGACAACAGCTCCGCCTCTCGTAGCTGTGCAGTCGCTGATGGTAACTCCCGAATTGACGGTAAGGGTAGTGCCGCCGCTGACGCAGAACACGCCGCCGTCAGTAGTATTAAATCCGCTGATGGCCGTGGTTCCGGTTACAGTGAGATTCGAAGCAATACCACCGTTTCTCTCTATAACGGCTACGCCGCCGATGGCCGCGTCTTTGCTTTCAGTATCGCCTTTGCCGGTAATGGTACAGTCAGTGATGGTGGCGTCACAGGCTCTGAGATAGAACAGACCGCCGTTTCCGGTAGCATAGCATCCGGTGAATGTGCAGCCGTCAACTTCGATCTCGGGGCAATTTTCGCCGTCTTTGTCCGTGTAAGCAACACCGCCATTGCTTGCAGTGTTAGTGCGCGTAAAGGTGGAATCAATAAGGCTCAGAGAGCTGGCCTTCAGATAGAACACACCGCCGTTTCCTTCGGAATGAATGTCGGTAAACGTACAGTCGTCTATGGTAACGGTACTCTGTCCGTCTATGGCCATAAAGCCTCTTCTGTTGGTTGTGCCGTCTTTTCCGGCGGTGAAATTGGAGAATTCCATTCCCTCCAGAGTAACTGTGGCTCCGCCGGAGACCTTTGCGAAGGATCCGTCGCCCGCCGTATAGGTAAGCCCTGTGGCGTCAAAGGAGCCGTCCTTTAACGTGAATGTTCCGGCTGCAAAGCTGAAGCATCTGGTCCTGTTTGCTCTGGTCACGCTGTGACCGTCATAGTCGATGGTCAGATTAAGATCGGGATTGGTGAAACCAATATTGAGAGACGAATCTGCTTCCTGATCCTCGCAAAGAGTAAGCGTGGCGGTAACAGCGTCCTCAAGTGCCTGCGCAGCCTGAAGAGCTTCAAGATAGGAAGCATATTCAGTGGTCTCTCCACCCTCAATTGCCAGGGTCGCACGGACCGGAACCTCTTCCAGCTCGCGTACAGACCACAGCTCTGTAATTTCATCCTGGTAGGACTCCAGCAGGCCGCTCTTAATAAACACGGCAGGATCAAGCGTGTACCATCCGCCCGAAACCGTAACGAGAGCCGTAGAATTGGAAATTTCTTCGTAGTTTCCGGTAAAGGTTCCTGCTTCTATCGTTATTCTGGAGTTTGAATTGGCGTAGACCAGTGATTTGTTGTTGGTGGAATAAGTGGACTGAGAAACCAGTCCGCCGGTGCCTACACTGTCAATAATTGTGATGTAACAATAGGCTCTGGCATTAATAATGCCTCTCGCGCTACCAGTGTATGTGATTGTATTTCCGTTAAGGTCAAACGTGACGTTTGTCAGGGCTGCCGCCGCGCGTCCGTTCTGAGTGTTGATCCTGGAAGACGTGGTGAACGAGTTCTGAAGAGTAATAGTTGCGTCGGCAGTAAGAGCCTCAACCGCCGCGGCAAAATCCGCGCCGTCATAGTATTTGGTGGTTGTGCCACCTGCCGTAATGGTGGCAAGAATTGTGTCTTCGGTGTAAACAGTATAGAAATCAATAGTTCCCGCTTCTGTGACTGTGTATGTATCTCCAGCCAGATAATCAATGCTGCCGCCCTCGGTGAGCGAGTATCCGTCGAAAGTGTAGTGAGGAACGACAGGCCCCTCAGGAAGCGTAAATGTGCCGCCCGCGACATAGTTTCCGGAAAGCTCTGTCGCTTCTGTTCCGTCAATGTTTACTGTAACAGCATAGAGAGTTTCCATAGCGACCCAGGCGTAGAGAGTGATGTCATCTGAGAATTCTACCTCATCGCCGGGGGCAGGAGCCGCCTGAGTAAGCTCAGCGTCATAGTACCATCCGCCGAAGGTACCGGAGGCGGGAGTGTAGTCCGGAATGGTAATGGCGGTTCCGTGATTCCCGGTAATATCGGCTGCCGCCGTGCTTCCGTTATCCGTAAAGCTGACCGTGTAGGTTTCATCTTCTGTGACAGTATAAGGAACTGCCGGATTGGGAGCATCCGCGCAAATACCCGTGGCACTCAATCCGGTTCCAAGAGTGGAAACATTTTCCTGAGGCTGCGCTGCCGCGAACCAGCCGCCGTTTACTGTAACGGTTCCCGTAGTAGTGGAATTTGACACTATCGTTCCGCTGATAACGCCGTCATTTACAGTAATATTTCCTTCATTCGTAATATTGGAACTGATTGTTCCGCTGTTTACGGTGAGCGTTCCGGCTGGTTTGGCATAAACCGTAAATTCGGGATTATAGCTCGGCGTTCCGCTTATGGTTGTGCCGTTTATAACAGCCTCACCGCCGTTAACATACAGGTTGGAACCCGAAGAAGTGCTTCCCGTTCCTTCGCCGTCTTTTATTTCACCATTGGTGAACGTGGTGGTTCCGGAATTGATTCTGAAGTTTCCGCCGTAGTTGCCGGTATTGCCGTCCAGAACAGAATTGATAACGTCAATCGTTCCGTTGGCAAAAAGTCCGCCGGCCTGACTTGACGCCGTGTTTCCGGTGACGGTGCAGCCGGTCATGGTCAAAGTATTTGTCGAGTTTACATAAATTCCTCCGCCCTGTCTGGCGGTATTATTTCTGATTGTGACATTGGTAAGTGTTGCGGTGGTTCCGTTTGTAAGGAAAATCGCGCCGCCCTGACCGCCGGTAGCGCTGTTGTTAACAGTACCTGAATTAGCAGTACAGTTTTCGATGGTGGCATTATTCATTACCAGTGTTCCGGCATGTGAATAGACCGCGGCTCCGCTTCCGAGTCCGGTTACACCGGTAGTTCCGGTAAACTTACCGTTCGCGGTGAAGTTTGAAATAACAGATCCGCCCTTTATCTCGATATAATGTCCGGATTTGCCCCAGATGCAGGCTCCGCGGTATGTATAGCTTGAAGTGGAACTGATGGAATGGGAGTTGCGTCCGTCCTTGAGCGTGACTCCGTCGAGAATCAGGCTGCCGGATACGGTAAACAGGTGATTCTGATAACTTGCGCTTCCCATATAGCCTTTGATAAAACCCTTGGTCTCGCCGTTATCGACAATTGTAAACGTGCCGCCTGAAGCAACGTCAAAGGCCACTTTATTGGCTCCAATGGTGATGCTGTGTCCGTTTAGATCCAGCGTGATATCATCGTCTGCCACAATCTTAAGAGCGGCTCCGCCGCTGCTCTGCGTGCCGTTTGTGATATCGGCGGTCAGCCTGTAAGCAGCTGTAGTGGGTGTATGCCCTGCGGCAAATGCTGTCGTAAGATCCGAAAGCGTTTCGATATCGAACACTTCTTCTTCATCGGCCAGCGCCGTCACGGTGAGCATTCCAAAGACCATGGTCAATGAAACAAGCACCGCTAAAATCCTTTTGATAGTTCTCATTCTGATCCCTCCTGTTTTGTATAAAATCCAAGCCCGAACTCCCGGCAGGATATATGCTCTCACTGTCCGAAGTCCGTTCTTTAATTCTTATTAGCAACCATTTTTTGTGGCTAATTCCTCTAACCCAAGTTTATTCTAACATATCCGGCGCCGGCTTGTCATAACGATTTATCATATTTATACGTTTTAAATCCCCATTTCTTCCTTAACTTCTTTGAAGCACTGCACGGCGAAATCAAGGTCTTCTTTTGTGTGTCCCGCGGAAATCTGCGTGCGGATACGGTCGCGTCCCCTGGGAACTACCGGATAGCAGAAGCCCACGACGTAGACTCCCTTTGCCAGCATGCGCTTTGCAAATTCATTCGCAATCTTTGCGTCATAGAGCATTACCGGGACGATGGGGTGCTCTCCGGGGAGCAGGTCAAATCCCAGTTTTTCCATTTCGGCACGGAAATAGCGGGCATTTTCGTGAACCTTGTCGCGGAGCGCAGTGGATTCATTAAGCATTTCAATGGTTTTTAACGTGGCAGCGCAGATGGCGGGAGCCAGCGTATTGGAGAAAAGATAGGGGCGGCTGCGCTGACGGAGCAGGTCGACTATCACTTTGTGAGAAGCGGTGTATCCGCCGGAGGCTCCGCCCATGGCTTTGCCAAAGGTGCCGGTGATGATGTCCACTCTGCCCATGACGCCGCAGTATTCCGCCGTGCCTCTGCCGTGCTCACCCATAAAGCCCACTGCGTGGCTGTCGTCCAGCATAGTCATGGCACCGTATTCGTCCGCCAGATCACAGATGCCCTGCATATTGGCGATATAGCCGTCCATGGAGAATACGCCGTCGGTGGCAATCAGTATCTGGCGGCAGCCCTCGGCCTTTGCTTCTTCGAGCTTTGCGCGAAGGTCTGTCATGTCGTTGTTTTTGTAGCGATAGCGGTGCGCTTTGCAAAGGCGCACGCCGTCGATGATGGAGGCGTGATTGAGCTCGTCGGAGATAATGGCGTCTTCCGGTCCGAGAAGGGTCTCGAACAGGCCGCCGTTTGCATCAAAGCAGGAGGAATAGAGTATCGCGTCCTCAGTGCCGGCGAAATCCGCGATGGCGCGTTCCAAATCCTTGTGAATCTGCTGCGTGCCGCAGATAAATCTGACTGACGAGAGGCCAAAACCCCATTTGTCGTAGCTGGCCTTCGCCGCTGCAATCAGCTCCGGGCTGTCCGAAAGGCCAAGGTAATTGTTCGCGCACATATTGACTACGCGGCTGCTGGTCGTGGTGTCGATGCGCGATTTCTGGGGGGTGGTGATGATTCTTTCTTCTTTATAAGTGCCTGCCTCGCGGATGGCGTCCAGCTCATCGCAGTATTTTTTTAAATATTCCTTCATTATTATTTCTCCTTTGTCCAGTCAAGAACTACTTTGCCGCTCATGCCGCTGCGCATGGCGTCGAAACCTTTTTGAAAATCAGTGTAATGATAGCGATGGGTGATGACGGGTGTGAGGTCCAGGCCGCCCTGAACCATGTATGACATCTGGTGCCAGTTGTCCATTTTGCGGCCGTAAATGCCCTGAAGAGTCAGACCTCTGCCGATGATGTCGTTCATATCCAGCTCTATAGGCTTTGAGCCGAGCCCCAGCAGACTGATTTTGCCGCCGTTTCTCATAACCGAGATCATTTGCTTGAAAGCCGCGCCGCTGCCGCTCATTTCCAGACCGACGTCAAAGCCCTCGACTATTTTGAGGCGGCGCATTACCTCGGCCAGGTCTTCGTGAGCGATATTGACCGCGGCGTCCACGCCCAGCTTCCTAGCGAGCTGCAGCCGGTAGTCGTTCACATCGGTGATGACTACTCTGCGCGCCCCGGCAAATTTGCAGATGCCGCCGGCGATAATGCCGATGGGTCCGGCGCCGGTGATGAGGACGTCCTCGCCGATGAGGTTCCACATCAGAGCCGTGTGAGTGGCGTTTCCAAAGGCGTCAAAA
Source organism: Lachnospiraceae bacterium (assembly GCA_017455435.1). GTDB lineage: Bacteria > Bacillota > Clostridia > Lachnospirales > Lachnospiraceae > UBA3774. The sequence continues at coordinate 52,204 of JAFTAU010000023.1, forward strand.
AACGAGACCACTTCCTCGTCCAGCTCCGGGTCGATTTTTATGACATTTTTGGCGGGAATGCAGAGATATTCCGCGAAAGCGCCGTTTCTGTCAACGCCGACGCCGATGGTGTCCTTGCACCATTGGATATTGCCGGTGTGGCAATTGCGGCAGTGTCCGCAGGTGATATGTCCCTCTCCGCTGACACGTTCGCCGATGCTCAGGCCCGAAACGCCGGGGCCGATTTCGGCGATTTCACCGACATATTCGTGGCCGATGGTCTGCCCGATTTTTACGTGTGCTTTTGACCAGTCGGTCCAGTCATAGATGTGCACGTCTGTGCCGCAGATTGCGGTTTTGTGAATCTTGATGAGCACTTCGCCGGGGCCGGCCTCCGGCACCGGAACCTGCGCGAGAGCCAGACCTTCTCCGTCGACATGTTTGATGATTGCGTCCATCATTTTTTGCTGCATAAGCTTTCACCTCTGTATATTAGTTTGTGTTGCTTTTATTTTTCCAAAAAACACTGTCATAATCTAAAAAATGTTATTTGACATGGTTTTTACCTCAACTATAATAAAATAAATTTATTTATGAGACAATGTGTGCAATCGTATGATATCAATGATGTTTTGTCATATCGGAGGGGCTTATGGACGAGAGCAAATACGAAGCGTTTTTACTGGCCGTTGACCACGGAAGTTTAACCGCTGCTGCCGAGTACCTCGGTTATACACAATCCGGCATTACCAGAATAATAAAGGGGCTGGAGGATGAGCTCGGTTTCCCTCTGTTTATCCGCAGCAAAAAGGGCGTTCGGCTCACCGAAAACGGCAAAACAATGGTGCCTCTTTTCAGGGAAATATACAGGTCCATGCAAAACATCAAGCAGACCAGCGCTGATATCTGCGGCACCGTTCGCGGCACTCTTACGATAGGATGCTATTTTTCCATCGCTTCGGTATGGATGCCCACGCTGCTCAGGGGCTTTCAGGAGCAGTATCCCGGCCTGAGCATCAGTCTCCACGAGGGCAGCAACCTGACTATGGACAGGTTTTTAAACGAGAAATCCGTAGATTGCTGCTTCTGCGCTCTGCCCAGAACCGCTTCTGTGGACTGGATACCGATTTTTGAGGATGAGGTTGTCGCGTGGGTTCCGAAAGACCATCCCGCCGCGAAGGCCGGCGTTCTCGACATCAGAGATCTCGCAAAGGAGCCGTTTATTCAAACTCATCCAGGCGAAGATACCGAGACGGATACTTTGATTCACAAATTCCATCTCAAGCTGGACGTGCGTTTTACAACGCTGAATGCTTACACTACCTACAATATGGTTTCGAACGGGCTGGGTATCAGTCTGGACCAGAAGCTCCGGGCGCGCAAGTGGTCCGGCAACGTGGCGGAGGTTCCGCTCTCTCCCAGGCAGTTTGAGTCGCTGGGAATCGCGGTGCCGTCGCTGTCCGACGCCTCACCCGCCGCCAAAAAATTCATCAAATATATTCGTGAAATGAATTTTAAAGAACTGCTTTGAGACACATCCCTTTGAACTATTCGTTAAAATAAAATTTTTCCGGGAAAAGTGAGTAGTTGAGAAAGTCGTATTAAATGAGAGTGCCAGAAGGCATGTTGTCTTCAGCACTCTCAATTACTCGAACGCATCTTAAATGTGGAAAATTTTTCTAATTGTGCATCAGAGCGGACGAGAAGATTGCCTCACGTATTATCTGATCCTGCGACCTTCGAGATAATAGCGCTTCTCGCGGGAGTGACCCATGGAGAATGTCTTGCGCGGAAGTACCCCGTCTGCCATAACGCCCAGGAAGAGCTGACCTTTTCCCATAGGCGGAAGCAGGAACCCTATAGCGTCCTCTCCGCTCGCAAGCTCTATCAGCGCGGGATCGTCGTGAATATAATCTATCTCGCCGGCGTTTTCCGACAGATAATCATCCAGGAAATGCTGAAGCACGGCCACGGCGAGCTTTCCTTTTTTCTCGTCGAGAGTGAGCTTTCCGCGGCGGCTGCCGGCTATCCATTCTATCTCAAACCCGGTATCGGCACAGCATTTGTCCCGAAGCTCCGCAAGGAGTTTTTCGATATCGGCGCCGAAAATGATCCTGTGTATGGGCTCAAATACTATGGAAGGATCGTGAATGTTTTCGAGTTCGACCAGAGAATAACGCGCGAGCTCCAGCGCGCCCGTGTCCGCGCCCTGCGCTTTGAGATTTTCATAACACGTCTTCGCGGTGGCGAGGGAGTGGTTTCCGTCGCCTATCGCAAAAAGGAACAGCTTTCCATCCGCGCCGCGGTAACGCTCTTCCATGGTATCGCAGTATTTTTTGAACTGCTCATTTATTTCGCGGGCAGTCTCCGCATCCACAAGTCTGCCGCAGATGTGTCCGCCATTTTCAATGAGATCAAAGTCATAGAGAACTTTCATGCGTCTGGCGTTTTTCGTGGCGGTCTCGACGATTCTTTTTTCATAATCGTCACAAAGCATGATGACGTGGGGGAATTCCAGCGCGGCGTCTTTTCTGACACGCACACGCGGGGGGATGCGCTCCACCACTGTTTTTTCGGTGGCATGAATCATTGCTTCGGAATCAGGCGAATAATCATATTGCTCCAGATCGACCACGCCCAGCAGCCCGGGTCTTACCGCTCCGTTTTCCATGGTGCGCTCGACGTAGATATAGGAATCTTTGTACTCGTCGAAAACACCTTCTTCGAGGTAGTTTTCCATGGTGGCGTTGATTTCCTTTATGCGCTCGTCTTCATTGATGCTGCCGAGGTCGCATTCCGGGATAATCATATTGAGAGTGGAGGGGGCCTTTCCTACGGCGTCCCTGACTCTCTGCCAGTAAGCTTTGTCTGAGGTGAATTGATCGCAGGCGATTACAGCCCACTTTTCCGGATTGGATGTGTGCGGAATCAGGATGTCCGCTTCTTTGAATAATCTGTTCATTTTTCTTCCTTTTAGCTTTGCGTCCCTGTTTCAGCCGGCGCTGTATTTGCGGGCGCGTTTTTTTCGGTAATACTTTAACACATTTTTCTTTGAATTTAAACTGACAGATTTGAGCTTATAACACATTCCCGCTATAATCTCTACTACTGCAAGGTTTAAACGTAACACCGTATGAGTTGTTGCAGGATATTGGCTTTTTTCCTACATTTGATATTATACAGGCAGAATCGGACTCGACCCACTGCCGGAATTGGCGGAGGGCACAGAGCCCTTTTCTTTTGCGTAGTATATTGCATTCAAAGGGAGATTCGCGACCCGGCTTTTTTATGCGGGTTTTTTCAATCAGATCTCCGTAGAGATTGGCACATCCTCGATTCATAGGGAGTTTTTGAATTAAAATCTCCGTAGAGATTGGCATATCCTCGATTTATAGGGAGTTTTCAAAATAAAATCTCCGTAGAGATTGGCATATCCTCGATTTATAGGGAGTTTTTAAAATAAAATCTCCGTAGAGATTGGCACATCCTCGATTTATAGGGAGTTTTCAAAATAAAATCTCCGTAGAGATTGGCACATCCTCGATTCATAGGGAGTTTTTAAAATAAAATCTCCGTAGAGATTGGCACATCCTCGATTTATAGGGAGTTTTTAAAAATCAGGAAACTAGGCCTACCCTATCTCGGAGAAAATGACCTCTGAATTACTCTCTTTTCTCCTCAACAAGATTATTGCGCAGCAGGGCGGGCAATATGAACTCCCCAAATATCATATATGACAATTTGTTGTTATGAATTGCTTGAAAAGAAATGATTAAAATGAGAAAATGTGTCATAAATAGACACGCTTCGCGGGGCTATCGGCGCGGAACGTTTTCCGGATAGTGTCAAGCGATCTACGAAAAAACGGATTAAAGAAAAAATAGTTTCCGGAGGGAATATGATGTATGACATAATTATAAAAAACGGTCTGATTGTTGACGGAACCGCTGGGGAGCCTTATGACGGCGCGGTCTGCGTAAAGGACGGCAGGATTTCAAAGATTATCAGAGGCGCGGCAGACGGCGAAACCGCCGAAACTGTGTTCGACGCGAAAGGGCGAGTCATTGCCCCCGGTTTTATTGATATTCACACGCATTCCGATTATTCATATCTTTTTGACCCCACGATGATAGGCAACATCAGCTCCGGCGTGACCTTCGTGGTCAGCGGAAACTGCGGGCGCTCTCCCATTCCGGTGCGCGATACCTCGGCGCCGCTGAAGGTGGGCGGAGTTTTCGCGGAAAAGCATATCGACCGCGAAATGTTTGACGCGTATGACGTGACGACTTACGGTGAAAACATTGCAAAACACGGATGCACCACCAATTATGGCGCGCTTATCGGGCACGGTTTTCTCAGAAACGCTATCATAGGAATGGAGAAGAGAGATCTGACGGACGCCGAGCTAACTGAAATGTGTGATTTGGCGAATAAAATGCTGGAGCAGGGCGCTCTCGGCATTTCGCTGGGACTCATCTACGCACCGGGCAGTTTTTGCAGGACGGAGGAGCTGATTTCGCTCGCAAAGGTAGTCAAAAAGCATGACAAACTGATCTGCGTCCACATGAGAAATGAAAACGATTATATTTTTGAAGCCATAGACGAAATGATAGAAATCGGTCGAAAGACCGGGTGCCGCATCGAGATATCCCATCTGAAGCTGATGGGCAAGCGCCAGTGGGGCAAGTCAGCTAAGCTGCTCGCAAAGATTGACCGGGCGCGGGCGAGCGGTATCCGGATCACCTGCGACCAGTATCCTTATACTTCTTCGTCTTCCGGCATCGCCTCGTGCTATCCGGTGTGGGCGCTGGACGGCGGCTTTGACGCGCTGGCCGACAGATGCAGGGATGACGCGACCTGGGAAAAGATTGTTCCGGAACTGCTCGAAAAAATGGACAGCCGCGGCGGCGCGGAGAACATCATTCCGGGAGAAACCGGCACCGTGGTGCATCCGGAATTTATCGGAAAAAATCTGCCGCAGATTGCGGATGAAATGGGGCTGCCGCTGCTGGAAGCCATCAGGCAGATGACCATTATCTGCGGCGGCAACGTGAAATGCTTCTACAATAATATGTCCGAGGAAGACGTGCTGGCCATTATGTCGCGCACGGATATCTGCACCATCAGCGACGGAACCACTTATGATGTGAAGGATTACGTCGGGGCGCCGCACCCGCGCAACATCGGGACGTTCCCGAGATTTTTCAGGCTGGTGCGCGAGCATAATCTGATGCCGCTTCAGTCGGCGGTAGCGCGGTGCACTTCGCTGCCGGCCTCCGTTATCAGAGTCGACGATGAATACGGTTTTATTAAGGAGGGCTACGCCGCCTCCATCACCGTGTTTGACCCGGATAATATCACCGACAAAGCCACCTACGAAAACGGGGCGCTGCTTTCCGAAGGCATCGACCTGGTGTTGGTAAACGGGGAGGTCGTTTTCAAAGACGGAGCCGTGACTTCCGCCCGCCCCGGAAGGTTGGTGAAGAGATAAATAAAACCCAGGAAACGGTCCTCAAGGGCCGTTTCCTATTGTTTAATTGCTAATATTTTATTTTTTTATATATCTTTGATTTCTGCTTCGCGGCTTATCAGGCACTGTCATTTCAACGAGACCCAATTCAATCGCCGGACGAAGATAATTCTGTCGGAAGTTTTCTTTTGCTTTAATATCAAGCTTTGCCATTATCTGGTTTGCCGTATACGGCACATCATAATCCATTACATCGAGTAATCGCCCGATGTACTCTGATATATGCCCTTCTTTTGCAGAAGCCTGCCCTAAAATATCCGTAAACGCATTATCGGTTTGACGAAGCATGAATTCAATAAACTGATTTGACTTTCCGGCACTATGGCAGTCTGCGATTGCTTTGTAATAACCGGCTTGATCTTTCTCAATCTGGCTCTCAATCGGCAAATACTGAAAAATCTCGCGCCACCTTGTAAGAATTACCGTTTGCCAAAGTCTGGCCATCCGGCCATTACCATCAGAGAACGGATGGATAAAGACAAACTCATAATGAAATACCGAAGACAGGATGAGCGGGCTCAATTCTTTTTCTCTTTTCATCCATGAAAATAAATCCCTTATATGCCCGGGAACCATTTGCGGTTTAGGAGCAATAAAGATTACTTTTTCTCCGTCAAACACTCCTTCGTCTCCGCTGCGGAATACTCCGGACTCCTCGACTAAACCACCGGTCATTATTCCGTGGATGCGCTTTAATTCCTTGATTGAATATGGATCAATATTCGGAATTTCCTCATAAGCAGCATACGCATTTTTGACTTCCTGTATTTCGTTCCTCGGACCCAATACTTCATGACCGGCAATAACATCCCTGACTTCTTTCAGTGTCAGAGAATTTGCCTCTATCGTCAGAGAAGAATGTATCGAGCGGATTCGGTTGCTGCGCCGCAGATGCGGTTTTGCATCAAGATTATGATACAGATTCAATTCGCCTAACTTCTCAGATATTGATGCTGTTAGCGAGAGCATAGCCGATGAGATATCAAACGGAGGTGAATAATTCGACATCAGAAATACCTCTAATTATCTTGTTAGTTTACTTGTTATCTATCTTACTATGCTTTTTTCTTTTTTTCAATAATGAATCATTATTTATTCCGGCATGGGGAGGGTGGCGCCGCCGAAGGGCATGGCGATGACCGTGGCGTCCGGACCGTACTTTTCCATGGCGGCATCAAAGGCTTCCTGTGCGGTGCGGCGCGGCGTCATAAAAATGCTCCGGACCGTGTCGTCGTCCATCTCGCTGACGAGGTCGATATCCGCCTTCTGCATAACCATTGCGACTGCCGCGGCTTTGTGCCCGCCGAGCTGAAAATGCTCATTGATACGTTTTATCATAGATTCCGGCGTGGGCGCCGCCTTGAACCATTCTTCAAAAATCTTGCTCCCGAAGCCCTCGTTGCAAGCGCCGATCAGAATAATGCGTCCGCCGTTTCTGACGGCGTGTTTTGAATTGTCGAGCGCTTTCTGAACCTGATAAAGATTCGCGTCCTTTGGCGCACCGCCCTGCGAAACGAGAACAATATCCGCCTGGCGGGCAAGGGGCTTTCTATACATTTTGTCGAGATACGCGCAGCCGTCGCGGTGAGCTTTTATCATATCTCCGGCAACAGCATAGACGATGTGCTTGTGCTCGTCCAGAACCACGTTGACCATATAATCGGCGCCGCAGATTCTGCCGGCCTCCTCGATGTCCTGACGGATGGGGTTTGTGTCGATGTTTCCTGCATGCGCCGCATCCTGCACCATCATCCGGTGGTTTGCCTGAATGGCGGCAGGAGTGGAAACGCCGGGCATAATAGCTTTGTAGCCGCCGGAATATCCGGCAAAGTAGTGAAATTCTATATTTCCGGTGCAAATGATATAATCCGCCTCAGCAACGCTGCGGGTGATGTCAACCGGCGTGCCGCAAGCGGTCTCCCCGAGACGAATACAATCGTTCGGGTCGGAATCTACGCAGCGCACAGTGTTAAACACATAGTCGCCGGCAAGGCGTCTTTTTTCTTCGTCGGTGTGACCTCTGTGAGAGCCGAGGGCAAAAACAACCGTTATTTCCCCGGCGTCGCACCCCGCCGCCAAAAGCTCGCGGACTATGGACGGGAGAATATCGTAGCTGGGGACGGGTCTGGATATGTCGCTGGCGATTATTGCGATACTAAGCCTGTCCTTTCCGAGCGCGGCCTTTTTGGTTTTGACGCTGTCGCTAAGGAGCGGCGCTCCGATGGGGTGCGCCAGGGCGTAGTCCACCGCCTCTGCGCCGCGGCGTTCATGATTAATCTCATTCGCGACAAGAATACCGAGCAGATTTTTGTCCGGAACTTCTACGATTTGTTCACCTTTTCCGTAACCGAATTCAAGCTTCATTTATTGTCCTTTCAAAAAGCGCCGATGCAATTATAGCCGCTGAACTTTTTATCGCAAAGTCGGATCGAATGATTTTTTAAATCAGCGCGCTTGACTTCTAAAATCCTTGAAAAATCAAAACTCGCTTCGCTCAGACATATGATTTTTCTGCGGATTTCTTTACGAAGTCTTCGCTGCTGATTTGACAAAAATCACGATATACTTTGCGATAAATAAGTTCAGCGGCGAAAACCCCGTCGGGTATGTATTAAAAATTAATCAGGTTTACTTCTCCGTCCACTTCCGATACAAAACCGGCATCCAGAGGCCGGCCTGCACGGTACGCGCCTGGAAGCCCCTGTGTCTGGGCGCCGAAGTAAAGTAAAGGTCGGTGAACGGAACCCTGTCCGGAGTTTCGACAAGGAACGCATACATAGCATCGATTATCATATCCGCAAGCTCAGCATCCTCACACATGGCCGCCGCCCACATCTGCCAGTCGCTCTTGGTGTATTCGCCGCGGCTGTCCATGGGCAGACCGTAAGGATTCATCACCTTTTTGTACCATGCGGCCTCCTTCTTATAAACCTCGTCAGGGAAAAGTCCGAGCCCCAGCAGACGGTCCCAGACCATATTGTACTTGATCGACCAGGTATTTTCGCTGTCAAAGGTGAGCTTGTAATGGTCGCCCTCGGCGGCATTTTCCAGCCACTGTGCGGCAAAACGTTCCGCCGCCTCGCGGTATTTCGCCTCCCCGGAAAGCTCCGCAAAGGCTCCGATGGCACATATACCCTTTACGGAAAGATTGCAATTGTGCGCAAGATGCCCTGCAAAATCGTCGGTGCAGAGCTGGCACTCCGGGTCATAGCCCACGCCTGCCAGATAATCCGCCCACTTTGTCAGGAGCTCTCTGTGTTTTTCAAAATAAGCCTTGCCTCCCTCTGCGCGGCAGACGGCGGCCACACAAAGAATCATATTGCCGCATTCCTCCACCGGCATCTGTGAATCACGCGGGTCGGGGCGCTTGGCAACGTGCCGCTGAATAAAACCGTAGGTCTGGCCATTTGCCAGCGGGTAGGTTCCCACGTCGTGAGGCGCAAATTCATACTCCCATTTTCCGCGGTAAACCAGCTCAAAAATCGGCTCCAACATGCCGCGCACGATAGACGGGCACTCCAGCAGAAAAAGCGGAACCGACGGATATGTCACGTCAACCGTGCCGATAGAGCCGTTGGAATAATTTTCTTTTGAGAAGAACAGCGGCGTGCCGTCGTCAATTACGAGCTTGTGGCCTGCGACTGCTTCGCGATAGGCCAGCGCCAGTATCTGCTGATATTTTTCGCCGAAAGGCGCCGCATCAGCCATGAGCTTTTCTTCTGCCGCATCGACCTTTGCGATAATCTCTTCATACTCCGCGATGCCTCTGCCGAGCATTTCGTCAAAAGCCATCCCGTCCTTTTTCCAGTAGGCGTCCAGATTTTTGCCGAAATATTGAATCGACTTTATGTCGTCATACGCGAAAATGATGCGTCCCTCGTACTCTGCGTCCAGCTCCTGCGTGAAAACCAGCATCGGCCATTATTTCCCGACCACGCATTTCTCTCCGGGTTCAATTTCCTTCGGTCCCGCCTGCTCCATATTGGGGCTGGGGTAGAAAAGATAATTCTGAAAGCGCAGTCTGTCGCCGACGGACTCTCTTCTGACTTTCATCTGGTATCTCATGAGCGGCATAGCTTCGTGCTCCATCTGCGGAGCGGCGATGTGCAGCGAGCCCCACTCTATGCGGTGGTCGTCGCCGGCGCGGACCAGCATATTGTCCGTGCCGCTGGTGAAATAAACGGACTGCTCCGTCTCGCCCCACCAGACCTCTTGCTCCGGCTCGTTTACGCAGAATTCGCCGGAAACGCCTAAATAAATCTTGTATTCATGCTTTTTGCCGTCGATGAAGTCAATTTTATACGTAAGATAGGTGAGCGGGCGGCTCATTATCTCCGGCTCGCCGAGCAGCAGCGGGCTGGTGAATGTAAGCGCAAGCCTGATTCCCGCCGTTTCAAACTCATAAACGGTCGTCATGGGACGAATCTCGCACCGGGTCTGCTCCATCGCCGGATAGCCCGTGTGATAGCGGCGGTTTATGGGATTGATTTTTCCCATAAACTCATAAACAATGCCGTCTATCATGATAACGCCGCTGATAAACTGTCTGACACCGCTCCAGTGGCGCGTGGTATCGTCGGTCAGCCTGTCGGCGAACGACCAGAGCGAAAACATAGGGTCAACAGTTAAAAGAGGAACCGCCGGTGCTCTGAATTCTTTCATAATAAACGTCTCCTGTCTGACTTAGTTTTTCTCAAGCAATTCTTTTAACACGGGTAAAACGCCTTCGGCCATTTTGTCAAAGCCGCGGTCGTTCGGGTGACACCCGTCCACAGTGCATTCGTATCTGTCGTCGTCATAACCAAAGAAGCTCTCCCCATCAATAAAGCGGACATTTTTGTCGCCGCGGGCCAGCGCCCGTTCATAGGTGGCGCGGATTATTTCCCTGCTTTTGATATCACTCTCGTTCCATTTATAAAAATCGGGACGGGTGATAAAAATAACCGGCGTATCCGGCTGCTTCTCACGGAAAGTGAGGAAGAGCGGCTCATGCGTCTGGGCAAGATATTCCGGAGTGGGCGCGTTGTGGTCGTAATCGTAAACAAATACACTCATCTCCTGAGCGGCGAGGTAGTGACGCATCGGCTCCTCTGCACGGCATGAACCGGAAAGTCCGAGGTTCACATATTCTGTATCCAGCTTTCTGCACACCTGGTCTACATAAGACCTGCCGGGATGGCTGCCCGCCAGACCATGTGTAATGGAAGAACCGTAGAAATACACCGGCTTTTCATATTTGTACGGGCGGGGCGCCAGCACCTGCGCGTCATCATCAACAGCTACGTTCAAATCTTCTATGCTGTTGTTCATCGGCAGATAAATCATAACGTCCTGCATTTCTTTTTTCTTTGCACCGGGACGCGGATTGTAGGTAAAGGTAGCGTGCTCGCTGTTTGTTTTTGCCGTCGCTCCGGCAAAGCAGCCGTCAATATAAACGCCTATCATGGTCTTTGCGGCGCGGCTGATGATATAACCGTCAAACGCGGTCAAATAGGGGCGATAGGTGATGTTCAGCGTTTCGGAATCCGTGCGGAAGCGCACCCTGGCGCCCGCGCTGTCTCTGGCATGCTGGCTGACTCCGTCGCTGACTGTATCGATAACATCGAGCGGCAGACGAAAGAACATACCGTTTTCATGCACAGCGAGTCCGTGAACCGTAAGTGGCTCCTGATTGATATTGAAATGTTTCATATAAACCTCTCCTGCAGCGCATTCAGCGCGTTAATATACCATGTGTGTTTTGCAGATGTCGCTGAAATAATAGCGGCTCTTTTTCCAGGTGCGGTTTCCCTGCTCATCGACAAAAGTCAGGCCGAACTTGAAATCGTAGCCCACGAGCTCTTCGTAGGAATCCGCGTCATTCCAGTAATAATATCCGGTGACATTCGCGCCCGCCTCAATCGCCCTGCAAATCATGCGCAGATGCTCGCGGATGTATTCGCAGCGGATGTCGTCATTCAATTCTTTTTCTTTATCGCCATCGTACATGATGCCGAGGCCGTTTTCCGTAATCATTACTTCGATGTTATTGTGCCTGTTTTTCATATACATAAGCAGGTCAAAAAGACCGGGATAATACGGCGCGTGGCGGAAGCCCTCCGGCTGTGCGAAGAAATCCTCGACGCTGGTGGACTTCAGAACGCTGTTTTCATCCCATTTGCTGTATCTTGCATAGTAATAATTGCAGCCGATAAAATCCATTGGCACAAAATTTTCTGCCAGAATCTCGCGGAAGTTTTCGGGCATGTCGGCCAGAATCTCCGGGCATTCCTTTAAGATGGTCTCGGGATATCTGCCCTCGAGCATGGGACCCGCCCACCATTCAAACTGCCTCTCCTGGCGGATCTGCGCGGCAAGCGCGTCCTTCGGATCGAGCGAGCCGGGGTAGACCACCATAAAATGATTGACCGCGCCGATTTTGCCTTTGAATCCCATGGATTTGTAAAGCTTTACCACGCGGTAGTGGCCGAGCATCAGGCGCAGGCAGGCGAGCTGACCGTTCTTTCTGTCTTTGCGGAAAGGCGGGAAGGTGCCCGTCAGATATCCGCCGCCGCACTGGACGGAAGACTCGTTGACCGTGCTCCAATAGGGCACTCTGTCGCCGTAGGCTTCAAAGCAGACGCGGGCGAAATCCTCAAACCACTGAGGGAAGTTTTCGTTGGCGTAGCCGCCCAGCTCCACGAGGCACTGCGGCAGATCCCAGTGATTGAGATCCACCATTGGTTTTATGCCGTGCGCGAGCAGGCAGTCAATGACCTTCGCGTAAAACTCGATGCCCTTTGGATTTACCTCGCCGAATCCGGTAGGGATAACGCGCGACCACGCGATAGACAGGCGGAAAGTATTCTGACCCGTTTTCGCCATATCTTCGATATAGGCTTCGTAATTGTCATAAAAAAAGCAGCCTCTGTCGGGAATCGACTCAGTGATAGGCTCCTTGCGGTTTGGCGGAATCTGGCCGGCATATTTTTCGGCGTAGTAATCCATTACGCTGGGAGAGCGTCCGTCACGATCCAGCGCGCCCTCACTCTGAAACGCGGAGTTCGCGGTGCCGATAAGAAAATCATCAGGTAATTTAAAACCGTACATCGAAAAATCCTCCTGCTGTAAAAACTGCTTTTCCTTAAAAATTCCGGAAGGGGCGGCGCCCCGTTCCGGAATCGAAAACTGCTGTTAATGAATCAGATTCTGGCTACGCCGGATTCTCTCGCGGCCTTGGCAACTGCCTCAGCAACTGCTTTTCCCACTCTCGGGTCAAAGGCCTTGGGGATAATGTAATCGGCGCTGAGCTCTTCGTCGGTAATCAGTCCGGCAAGAGCGTTGGCGGCAGCCACCTTCATGGCCTCGTTTATATCGCTTGCGCGGACGTCAAACGCACCGCGGAAGATGCCGGGGAACGCCAGAACGTTGTTGATCTGGTTCGGGAAATCGGAACGGCCGGTAGAGATAACCGCCGCGCCGGCTGCTTTTGCGTCTTCCGGGAAAATTTCGGGAGTGGGGTTTGCGCAGGCAAAAATGATGGGATCCTTCGCCATACTTCTGACCATGTCCTGATTGACAGTGCCGGGAGCGGAAACGCCGATGAATACGTCAGCGCCCTTGATAACGTCCGCCAGACTGCCGGCTTTTTTCTCGAGATTGGTGCGGAGAGCCATTTCTTCTTTGATCCAGTTCAGACCCTCGCGTCCCTCGTAGATGGCGCCCTTGCGGTCGCACATGGTGATGTCGCGATAGCCCGCATCCAGCAGCAGCTTTACTATAGCGATAGCCGCTGCGCCGGCGCCGGAGGTAACGACCTTGACGTCTTCTTTTTTCTTGCCGACAACCTTGAGGGCGTTGGTAAGACCGGCGAGCGTGATGACGGCGGTGCCGTGCTGGTCGTCATGGAAAATCGGGATGTCGCATTTTTCTTTGAGCTTGCGTTCTATCTCAAAGCAGCGGGGAGCCGCGATGTCCTCGAGATTTACGCCGCCGAAGGAACCGGAAATCATGTAGATGGTGTTGACTATCTCGTCAACGTCTTTTGACTTTATGCAAAGCGGGAATGCATCAACTCCGCCGAAGTTTTTGAAGAGCACGCATTTGCCTTCCATAACGGGCATGCCGGCTTCGGGGCCGATATCGCCGAGTCCCAGAACGGCGGTACCGTCTGTAACTACCAGGCACATATTGTGGCGACGGGTGAGCTCGTATGATTTGTTGATGTCCTTTTGAATTTCAAGACAGGGCTGAGCAACGCCGGGCGTGTAAGCCAGCGAGAGGTCGTCTTTGTTGTTTGTGGGAACAGTGGAAATAACTTCTATTTTGCCTTTCCATTCCTCGTGCAGTCTGAGTGATTCTTTTGCGTAATCCATTTTTTCCTCCTGAATCAAAGTGCGTCGCTATGACACGCCGTCACAACCGCGCACAATATATTTTTGTCGTAAAATTATTATCACAAATTGCCGTTTTTTTCAATAAGAACCTACCATAAAGACCGGTCCTTTTCAATAAAAAAACCGATTCTGAGCGTTTCTCTTTTGGCAGGGATAACAGACCGGTTTGTCATACTAATTTTCTGCTTTTTCCTTTTTGTTTTTTAATACGACCTGGAAGCAGACTGTTATCAGTACCAGCACGCCGGACAGCGCCAGCAGGATGGGTTTGTAACTGCCGGTTTTGTCCCACACAAGATTAACCAGCGGGGCGCCGACGGCATATCCGGCGGTGTTTATCGAAACGAAGAGCCCCAGCATTTTTGTGTAGGATTTCTCTCCGAACATACCGGCCGCGATAAGCGGCAGCATGATGGTTTCGAGCGGCATCGCCATGGCAAGCAGCGCCATGGTAACAAATACGAGCGGCGCCGGTGTAGAGGCGTTCAAAATCGCCAGCATAAAAATCGAGACGGCGGCGCAGCCCTCGCACAGAAGCATGGTAACGCGAAGACCGAGGCGGTCAAAGCATACGCCGGCGAGGATTTTTGAGAGCGCCAGGAAAATAGCGTAAAAGCTGGCGGTCATGGTGACAAATTGTTCCAGACCGACGTCGGAAAGGTGCGAAGATTTTATACCGCTGATAGCCTGAAGCGCAGCGCCGGTCAGGAAAATGCAGACGGCGGCGAAATAAAATCTGTGGCTTCTGACTGCATCGCGAAATTCGATTCCCTCCCATTTGGCGCCGCGATGGCCTTTTTTCGCGGGAGCGGGAGCGGAGCCTTTGTCCGGAGCCGTCTTCATAAAAATCAGGATAAGCACCATAACGAATGCCAGAACGGCAACGCCGATATAGCGATAGGCGGTGCGGTACCCGAAGGGCTCCGCCGTGATTACGGGGCGGATTATCGGGGCAAAAATCGCTGCGCCGAGACCGTTTGAGGCGAGAATGATGCCCATAATGGTGCCGCGTTTTTCGGAGAACCAGTTGTTGACCACATATCCCACTATGGTGGTGGTACTCCACGCGAGACCCACGCCCAGCAGGGCGCCGCCGATATAAAAATGCCAGTATTCCGTGGCAAATGAGTAAACCAGGCAGTAGCCTATCAGCGCGGCAAAGCCGAACGCCGACATTTTTTTCGCGCCCCATTTGACCACGAGAGCGCTGAAAAACAGATTTACGACGGCGGTGGCGATATAGCGGCAGGTGTCGGCCAGCGAAAAACCGGCGCGGTCAAGCCCCAGCGCCTGGGTAATGGGCTTCAGAAACAGGTCTTTATTGCTGCTGCAAAATCCCAGCGCGGTAAAAATCATCAGAATGCATACCGCCATTATCACCCATTTATATTCAAATTTTCTTTCTTTGTCTTCCGACATTAATATGGCCTCTGTCTTTTAATTTACGAGATGCGTTTTGCAGATCTCGGAGAAATAATAGCGGCTCTTTTTCCAGCGGCGCTCTCCCGTTTTGTGATTGACCCAAGTCAGGCCGAAGCGGAGGTTGTAGCCGTCGAGTTCCTCGTAGGAATCCGCATCGTTCCAGTACATATAGCCCCGGAGATTGTAGCCGCAGCGGATGAGGCGCGCCGCCATGCGCAGGTGCTCGCGGATGTAGGTGATGCGCTCCTCGTCCTCGCATTCAAGATCCGGGTCGTTGCGGTTTGGAAGGGCGCAGCCGTTCTCTGTAATATACATTTCGGGATTGCCGTAGCGATCCGCAGTGTATTGCACCACGTCAAACATTCCGGCGGGATATGGAGCGAAGGCCTGTCCCGGAGCCGAATAAAAGCTCTCCACGCGTTTTGAAAGCAGGGGCGTGTCCGGCAGGTACATGGTACGGCCGCTGACATAATAATTGATTCCGACAAAGTCCATGGGAATGAATCCGGCGTCCAGACGGGCGGCGTAATTGTCCGGCATATTTTCGCGGATATAACTGCTCTCCCTGAGAAGCTGTTCCGGGTACGTACCCTTTAACATGGGCTCCATCCACCAGTCGTAGTTGCGCTGGGTCTGGCGCTCCGCCGCGCCTATATCCTCCCAGTTGCAGCCGGCGGGAGTAACGTCGGTAATGCAGTTTACGGCGCCGATTTTGCCGCCGAGATTCATTGATTTGTACAGGCGTACAGCGCGGTAATGCGCGAGAACCACGTTAAGCGCGGCCTCCTGACCAAGCTTTATATCTTTTATAAAAGGGGGGAATCTCTGAGTGATGTACCCGTTCGTAACGGTGATAGAGGATTCGTTAAAGGTACTCCACATTTTTACGCGGTCGCCGAAGTTTTCAAAACAGACGCGTGCATAGGCCTCAAACCAGTCCGGGAACGCGGGATTGGCAAAGCCGCCCTGCTCCATGAGGCACTGCGGCAGATCCCAGTGATAAATGTCCACAAACGGCGTGATACCGCAGGCGATGAGTTTGTTTATGACGCGGTTGTAAAAATCTATGGCGAGGAGATTGACCTCTCCGATGCCCGTGGGGATGATGCGCGGCCAGGCCAGGCTCATGCGGTAAACATTCTGGCCCGTCTTTTGCATGTCTTCGATATAGGCCTCGTAATTGTCATAGAAAAAGCAGCCTCTGTCGGGAAGCTCGTCAGAATAAACCTGCCTTGCCTGCCTCGCCGCGGCTGCGGAATCGAGTGTCTTTAAATGAGGGGGCGTTTTTCCGGCCCACTCGCGAGCGTAATATTCCATTATGCTTTCGCTCTTACCGTCCGCCCGCCATGCGCCCTCGGACTGAAACGCGGAATTCGCGGTACCTATCAGAAAATCGTCCGGTAAAATAAATCCGTTCAAGCTCTTCATAAATCCCTCCCGCCGTCGTCTTTTGCGCTAAAAATGGCGATTTTTCATCCCTTTCGGGAAATCGCCGAGCCGCTAAAAAATATAACTACAGTCATTCTAATTCAAAAGACCGGCTTTGTAAATGGACAGCGGCCTAACTTGAGGGATTGTCATATAAAAGGCTGCCGCATGTTGCTCGCGGCAGCCCCCGTCGTATCAATTACGCAATTCAGGAGGACTTATGAAGTCGTTACGTTAATTGCGGTATATGTACCTGTGCCGGCTTCCTTTACTGCCAAAGTGTGCCAGTTAAGGATGCTGGAATCCTTTAATGTAAGCGAAGCGGTGTTATAAAGACCGATGCCTTCCCAACCGGTTCCGTTGATTGTGGCGTTTTCAATCTCCGCTGAGGTCGAACCGCTAAGGTTCAGCGCATGGCGGGTTGCTCCGGTTATCTGAATACCGTCTATATCGATTGTTCCCGCGGAAGAATATATTCCGTAATAAGGAAGCGAGCTCATAATCAAGCCTCCACCGGATACGCTACCTGCGTTGTTAATCGCATTGAGCGTATTGCCACTGATTGTAGAATTGTTAATAATCAAAATGCCTGCCGAGGCTACATCAATGCCGTGATAGGTATTTCCGGAGATGGAAGCGTTCGTGACATTAAAGGTTCCTTTTGTGACCAGTGCGCCGTTTCTGGGAGCGTTTGTGGCAGTATAACCATTAATCGTAGCGCTTCCGCCGTTAAGCACTTCCATACCGTTGTACTTCGGACGGTCAATCGTGATGTTGCTGCCCGTCAGCGTTCCGCCGTTGACATAAATGCCGTTGTAGGTGGCAATATTTGAAATCGACGCAGTGTTCAGCGTAAGCGTTGAGCCTGTCTCAAGGTTAATTCCATGGACGCCCGCGCCGCCGATAGTCAGATTATCAATCTCAACTGTGGAGCTGTTGTAGATGTTTACTCCCTGCCTGTTGCTGGGCGTGGAAGTAATGGTATAGCCGTCAATATCAACAGTTCCGCCCGATACGGCCAGACCGTGTCCACCGCTGGAGGAGACAGTGATTTCGCCGCCCAGCAGCGTGCCGCCCTCGACAAAGAACGGATTGAGGTTTGCGCCTGTGACAGTTCCGCCGTTTACGGTAAGTCTCGCCCCACCCAGAATATATACGCCGTGGTTACTCGTAGTGGTTGTGACTGAAAGATCGTCTATCGCAACTATGGCGTTGCTGTAGATTTTTACGCCGTTTGAAGACGTATTGCTGATGGTATAACCGTCAATGGTTACATTACCACCGCTCGCAGCAAGGCCCTGAGTGGCGGTGTTGACCGTTACATCGTTTCCGGTCACGGTTCCGCCGTTGACAAATACACCATTTAAAGTGATGCTGCTGATGTTCGCAGTATCGATTGCAAGAGTACCCGCACTTTCTACATCGATGCCGTGATAGCTGCAGGTAGAAATAGTAGCGTTCGTAACATCAAAGGTTCCGTTTGTGACCAGTGCGCCGTTTCTGGGAGCGTTTGTAGCGGTGTAGCCGTTTATCGTTGCGCTTCCGTTATTCAGAACCTCTATACCGTTGTATTTAGGTCTGTCTATTGTGACGTTACCGCCTGTCAGAGTACCGCCGTTGACATAGATGCCGTTGTAGGTGGTAATGTTGGAAACCGACGCCGTGTTAAGTGTAAGTGTTGATCCGGAATTAATATTGATTCCGTGTCTGCTGGCACTGCCGATTGTCAGATTTGACAAAGTGACATTGGCCGAACCGCTTAGATATACGCCGTCATATCCGGATCCTGAATTATTGATGGTAAGATTGCTGACATCAGCAGTGGCGTTTGACACATAGAGTGCGTTGTATTTGGGGTTGTTCAGCGTTATTTTGCTACCCTCGACATTGCCGCCGGACACAACATGAATAAGTGCCGGAGAGTTCTCGCCTGCTGCTGCGGAAGTTCCGTCAAGAGTAAGAGTGGTGGTTCCGTTGCCAAACGTCAGATCTCCGCCGGCAGAAACCAGGAAGAGCGCTCCACCGAATGAGCCCTGGTAAAGCGTATGACCGCCGCCCAGAATGGTAAGCTCTTTGTTAACGGTAATGGTTCCGGTTGCAGTACTGTTTTTCAGTATCTCAACCGTTCCGCCGTTTGCCGCTGCGTTTACCGCCAGAGCAACGCTTGGATACGTGACGCCTCCCGTTGTCGCAACAGCGAATGAATCAATGTACTCATCAGCAGAAGCACCGTAATTGTACAAAGTCCTGAGGATATCGGCAAAAATGCCTTCGGCAGACGGTGCTTTTGTAGCGATGTAGGAATTGAGACTGTATTTCACTCTGCTGTAAACCGTCTCGCTCGAATCGGTCAGCGTAACAGTCCAGACTGTATCGTAAGATGTCGCCGGGAGTCCGGCGCAGTCAATATAACCCACCCCGGAAAAACTGATAGGAATAGTTGCTGTTGCTCCATCGCCAGTTATGACAAGCCTGTCCGCGTTCTGCGCTTCAACGGCGAAGGAAAGTCTGTTGATATTTGACAAAATCACCTTGACACCTTTGATTCTGTCCGGAGCGGTTCCGGCCACTACCACTTCCCTGTAGTTTGAAGGCAGCACAAAATCCTGTGTTTTATCGGTTTCCACCCATGATAGGCTGTTTGCAGGATCGCCGGTATTATACCTGATATAGCTTTGGGCAGCCGCGCCGTACTCCAGTGTATCGGCTATCAGCGTTTTCAGAGCTGCAAACTGCTCAACGCTTAGACCGAGCCCCGCGGCAGTCGCAGAGTGCAAATCATCAAAGTACTCTCTGATACTGTAATCTTCTGTCGCGAGAATCGTTTCACCGTCCATAAGGTCCATAGTGATAACGTCTGCCAGGCACTGTGAAAAGATTCCGTAATAGCTGAATATCCATCCATCACCGTCCTGCGTTCCGCTGACTGTAGCTTCTGCTCTGCCTCTGGTAAAGTGGACAGTGGGCGATGTAACAGACTCAGGCACTGTCGCTTTAACATGAAGCGTAAAATCGGATGAAGCTGTGACCGAAGCGGAAACAAAGGCCGCTTCATCCGCATACGCATTTACCCGCGCAAGCGCCGCAAAGGTAATCGCAGCAATACTCGCAATGATCAGCATAACAAGTTTTTTTGTCTTCATAACCTGTTCCTCAAGTAAAAAACTGTAAAGCCTACACCAAATCACCGTGAGGGTCATCCGGTAGTTACATTATTCGCTGTATAGCTTCCGTTTCCGGATATCTTGACCGGCAGTGTGTGCCAGTTCAGAATGCTGGAATCTGTCAGCGTAAGTGACGCGTTGTCATAGACGCCTATGCCTTCCCAACCGGTTCCGTTGATCGTGGCGTTTTCAACTTCCGCCGATACCGTGCCGTTGAAATTGAATGCATGGCGGGTTGCTCCGGTTATCTGAATTCCGTCAATACTGACTGTTCCGGCAGAAGCATTGATGCCGTAATACGGAAGCGAGCTCATAGTGAGGCTGCTGCCCGTTACGCTGCCGGCGGAATTGATAGCGTTGAGAGAGTTTCCGCTGATGGTGGCCGTATCGATAATCAGAATACCGGCGGAAGCCACGTCTATGCCATGGTACTTGTTGCCTGAGAGCGTCGCGTTGGTGACATCAAATGTTCCTCTTGTGACCAGGGCTCCGTTTCTGGGGGCATTTGTAGCGGTATAGCCGTTTATAGTAGCGCTGCCGCCGTTAAGAACCTCCATGCCGTTGTACTTTGGCTTGTCTATCGTGATGTTGCTGCCGGTAAGTGTTCCGCCATTTACATAGATGCCGTTGTATGTGGCAATATTCGAGATAGAGGCTGTATTCAGCGTAAGCGTCGAGCCTGTCTCAAGGTTTATTCCGTGGACACCGGCAGCGCCGATGGTCAGGTTGTCAATTTCAACGGTGGATCTGTTGTATATATTGACGCCCTGTCTGGAAGAAAGAGTTGATGTAATGGTATAACCATCGATATCAACAGTTCCGCCCGATACGGCCAGACCGTGTCCGCCGCAGGAGGAAACGGTGATTCCGCCGCCCAGCAGTGTGCCGTTTTCTATGAAGAACGGATTTAGCGCCGCTCCGGTAACGGTTCCGCCGTTGACAGTCATCTCTGCTGCGCCCAGAACATATACGCCGTGGTTGCTCGTGGTGGTGTCAATTGCAAGATCCGTTATCGTTACATCTGCTCTGTTATAAATCTTTATGCCGTTTGAAGAAGTGTTGCTGATGCTGTAGCCGTTGATATCCACCGTGCCGCCGTCAGCAGCCAGACCCTGAGTAGCCGTATCTACGGTAACATCGCTGCCTGTCACGGTTCCGCCCGCAACAAAGATTCCGTTGAGCGTACTGCCCAGTATCTCCGCAGTGTCTACCCTGAGAATACCGTTTCTCTCGACATCAATACCGTGATACTTGTTTCCGGAAAAGCTTGCGTTGGTAATATCCAGCGTTCCGTAGTTAATCAACGCGCCGTTCCTGTTTGAATTGTTCGATGTAAGTCCGTTTATTGTAGCACTGCCGCCGCCAAGAACTTCGATGCCGTTATAATTGCAGCTGTCTATTGTGACATTGCCGCCGGTCAGAGTACCGCCTTCTACGTAGATACCGTTGTAGTTGTTGATATTTGAGATATCGGCCGTGTTCAGAGTAAGACGTGTTCCGTTCATGACATACACGCCGTGGTTGGTCGTGGTAGTATCTATCTCAAGATCATCCAGTGTGATTACGGCTCCGTTGTACATCTTGACACCATTGGAAGAAGTGTTGCTGATGCTGTAGCCATCGATATTAACTGTGCCGCCGTCAGCAGCCAGACCCTGAGTAGCCGTATCTACGGCAACATCGCTGCCGTTCACAGAGCCGCCCGCTACGAAGATACCGTTGAGCGAGACATTCTCCATTTCTGCGGTATCGATTCTGAGGGTTCCTAATCTTTCGACATGAATGCCGTGCCAGCCGGTTCCGTCTATGGACACTTCGCTGACATCCAACGTTCCGTTTGTAACCAGGGCGCCGTTTCTGCCCGTGCCGGTAATAGTCAGTCCGTCTATCGTAGCGCTGCCGTTGTTCAGAACTTCCACTCCGTTATAATTGGCAGAATTGACTGTAATATTGGAGCCTGTAAGAGTTCCGCCGTTTACATAAATACCGTCATAGGTTCCGACGTTTGATATCGAAGCTGTATTAACCGTCGCGGTAACGCCCTCTTCTATCCAAATGCCGTGAATGCTGCTGTTTGATATTTCGATATTCTCGAGACGGGCTCCCGATCTCAGATAGAACGCCGCCTGAGTGACGTTTTCGGCCTTGATGTTCTTCAGAACCATCTGAGGCGCACCTGCTATGCTGCTGATGCCGTGCCAGCCGGTATCATGGAAATACAGTCCGTTTACATTCAAGGTTCCAGTATCTCTCTGACTGATGGCGTGTGAGCCGGCTCCGTACCATTCGACTTTACCGGTAGCGGTTCCGGTTCCGTTGATTGTCAGATTTCCGAGGTTATAAGCAAGATATGTACCCGCGTCATGAACGGTACCGCCGGTCACCGTGCAGCTGCCGCAGTTGTAAATCAGGCAGTACCCGGTATTTGAAATCTCGGCATCGCCACTGATACTGACGCTTCCGGAAGCCTCGTTCCAGATTCCGTAGAATGTGCTTTCGTCAATTTCGCCGCCGGAAATGGTTGCGGTGGCTGACGGGTGGACATATACGCCTATGCCCTGGGAATCGCTGATAGCACCGCCATTGACTTCAAGCTGGCCGGTTACCTCTGCGCCGTAAGGGCATCCGTAGGTAATGGCGCCGGAGTTTATGGTCAGTTTTGCGCCGCTCGCTATGGCTGCGCCGCTGGCCGCTCCGTTTGCGTCTATCGTAGGACCGTTAAGTGTAAGCCTTGCACCGTTCTTTAAATCAAGAACCGACTGGAACTGCTCCGCCTCGGGCAGCATCGTAATGCTGCCGGTTCCGGACAAGGTCTTGTTTCCGTTGACCGTAAGAGGCTCTGTGACAAATATATCTTCATTCAGAACTATTGTGTCGGCGCCTGCGGCTGCCAGCTGCTGCTCCACTATCTCTTTTGTATAGTACGCTTCTGTCTTCTCCCACTTGCTTCCGGAGGTGTTGCTGTTTGCATAGGTGGTAGAAGTTGTAACAGTGGAGTTTGACGTGAGCGTTCCGGCATAGGTGCCCGTTCTCACTTTTCCGGAATATGCATTATAGGTTCCTCTGCCGTCTGTCGTAATAAGAACGCTACCGTCTATGGCCGTATGCATAAATGCCGCTCCGCTGCTCGTAAATGCGGTTTTCAGGCGGTTGTACTCCGTTGTTGCGACAGCGTGTCTGGTTCCGACATAAAGCTTTGCGTCTACATTGCTCAGCCATCCTGCGCTCTGTGACTTCGTGCTGGGCTCGCCGTGATGATTGAGCTTTGCAATATCGGATCTGAGTGAGCTGCCGTATTTTGCAACGATAATATCCTCTGTCTTCTGACCGAGATCCTCATTATTTCCGATATCACCACCGAGCATGAAGGAAGCGCCTCTCCATGTAAATCTGATTACAAGAGAGCCTTCGTTGTAATTCATCGTGTTCGGGTCAAAATTGGAATCGGGATTAATAACCCAGCCGGACATCTCGCCTATCTGTAGAGTGTCGCCCTCTGCCGCGCGGGTCACAGGAATATTTCTCTCCTCAATAATGTCAAGCATCTTGCGCCAGTAGGGAGCATTCATATACTCTTCCTTGAAAGGAACGTCGGGCATTATGACATGTCCTATCTCTACTTCTCTGGCAATGACCGAGAAGCCTCCCAGATGATCGATATGAGGATGTGAACTGATAAAATAATCTATTCTGCTGACGCCAAGCTTCTTTAAAGCGTCAGAAATATAAGAACCGTTGTTGGGAAGGTTGCAGTCCACCATACAGGTGGTTCCGTCCGGAAGAATGAACAGCGCGCAGTCTCCGCCGTGTACGCTGTCATCCGCACTGTTCCACTGAGAATCCGTCTCAAAGAAGTAGAGTGCCAGTTTTCCGTCGGATATGCTCCTGTCAAAGAGGCCCTTGCTCTGATTATATGCGGTTTCGACATAGGTTTCGGCAGATACGCCGTAATTGTACATAGCCCTGAGGATGGCGGCGAATGTGCCCTCTGCGCTCGCGGCCATTGTGGCTATATAAGAATTGACGCTGTATTTAACTCTGCTGTAAACCTCTCCGCTTTCATCAGTCAGTGTCACTGTCCAGACTGTATCGTAAGACGTTGCAGGAAGACCGGCGCAGGTGATTTCCTTGCCATCAAAATCACTGAGGAAATACGTAGCGGTCTTTCCGGATTCATCGGCGACAACCAGCCTGTCAGCTTCTCTCGCGTTCACCGAAAAGCTGAGATTGACGATGTTGGTAATGATAATCTTTGCCGAATAAATCCTGTTGTTAACTTCTCCGAGAAGAACAACTTCTCTGTCCGACGCAGGGGCGGTAAAGCCCTGTGTCTTTTCGGATGCAACCCACGAAGGGCTGTTGGCGAGACTCGAAGTGTTGTATGAGATGTAGTTTTGCGTAGCTGCGCCGAATTCAAGAATATCGGCCATAAGCTTCTTTAACGCGTTAAACTGCGTCGATGACATTCCGAGACCTGAAGCGCCGGCAGAACGGAGATCGGTAAAATACTGCTTAATGCTGTAAGTTCCCGTCGTCAGAACAGAAGAACCGTTTTTGAGATTCATAGTGATGACGTCAGCCATGCACTCCGAATGAATACCTGTATAACTGAACAGCCAGCCGTCTTTCAGCTTTGTTCCGTCGACAGTTACATCTTCTTCTCCGGCTCTGACAAAAGTGACCTGCGGTGAAGTGACCGATGCGGGCGCTGTCGCCTTAACATGTAGCGTAAAATCCGACGATACGGAAACCGACGCGGATACGAAAGCCGCCTGATCGTCAGCAAAAGCACCGGTACGCAAAGCCACCGCGAAGGTGATTGCAGCAACAAATGAAACCATTGCCAGTATCAGATTTTTCTTTTTCATTTTGCTTCTCCCGATTTTTATTAAATTACGGTACAACAACCAATCCGAAACAGCATCGTCTGACGATGCGGCGCGGAAGTTAGTTAGTTTAACTGATTAAATTTTATTACTGTGATAATTTACTGTAAACCGCCTGCGAAATTACAATATTCACAAATAAACTTTTAAGTTTGTTACGCTCTTTTTACCGGCACTTTCGTATGCGTAGAAATGGTGCGAATCCACCCTGAAACCGTTTCTTCGGCGGGGGATTCCACTTTTTCCGGAACATACTCTTTTCCAAGGAAAAATGCCTTGCTCAGCCCGAGAGGATGATAAGGCTCTATCTCGATTTCACGGATATTTACAAGCTTTTCCGCCAGACCGGCAATATTATTAAAATGTTCCTGCCTGTCGTTGTATCCCGGGATAATCGGGCATCTCAGAATAATGCCCGCTCCCATTTTATCGACACAGAAAAGATTATCGATTATCTGCGTGTTTGATACGCCGGTAAACTCTTTGTGTCTGACCGGATCGGTCTCCTTGCAGTCGTATAAAAAAATATCTGTATACGCCGCAATTTTGATTATCTTTTCCTGTGTGACAAAGCCGCTTGTCTCCACACAGGTATGCAGACCGTTTTCTTTTGCCATTTTTAATAATTCAAGCGAAAAATCATTCTGATACAGCGGTTCACCGCCGGACAGGGTGAGCCCTCCGCCGGAGCTGCTATAAAAAACGCGATCCCTCAGTACTTCTGCCATCACTTCTTTTGTGGAAACGCGGCGCCCCACAATCTCAAGCGCCCCTTCCGGGCAGACCGCAGCACATCGTCCGCAGACCGTACACGCGCCGCGGTCAAAAATATGTCCGCCCTCTCCGAAGCTGTGACAGCTTTCCGGGCACGCGGCCTCACACCTGCGGCATCCGACGCATTTTTCGGGATTAAAGAACAATTCGGGATTCGGAGACTTTGATTCCGGATTATGGCACCAGAGGCAATTCAAAGGACAGCCCTTAAGAAACACGGTGGTTCTGATTCCGGGGCCGTCGTTGACGCAAAATCTTTGAATGTTAAATATCGTTCCTTCCGCCATCATTTCTCTCCGAAAATTCTATTCACGGCTTGTACATAGGATTTACGGGCTTTTTGTTGATTTTTTCCACTATCTCCGGAGCCACTTTATATTTCCTCTCCGTCGTCATAAGTCCGTTTATCTCCTGCTGAACGTCAGTAAGCTGTGTATAACAGTAGCCGCAGCAGTATTTCAGTTTTTTCATCGCACTCACTATATCTTCAAGCCTGCGCCTGTATTCCTCCGCAGTGCCGGCTTTTTCGCCATAGCCCCAGCCCTTTTCGCCGTTTATGGCAATGCCGCCGAACTCGCTGATAATAACCGGCTGTCCTTTATATTCAAAGCCCTCTGCGAAAACAGGATAACTCCTGTTGAAATAAACTTTTCCGTTCATCAGATGATCCGGGTCCTCGCTGCCATATCTTTCAAGTATACGCTCTCCGTCTCCGTCATAGTCGTGAAGCGTAATGATATCGGAAATCGTATGTACCCAGCCATCGTTAACAATAACGGGGCGTGTCGGATCCAGCATCTTCGTGGCGTGATAGACCGCTTCGGTAAAATGCTGCTGAGGGCGGCTCACCTGAACCTTGTTAACTCCCCATGATTCGTTTACCGGTACCCACGTAATAATGCAGGGGTGGTTGTAATTCTGTCTGACCTGCTCCAGCCATTCGGCGAGGAACTCCTGAGTGGCATTATCCGTAAATCTGTATGCCGACGGCGCTTCACACCATACCAGCATGCCCTTTACGTCGCACCAATAGTAAAAACGTTCATCCTCGTTTTTTTGATGGAGTCTGAGCCCGTTAAAGCCCATAGCGATAGTCGCATCTATATCCGCCACTATTGCTTTCTCGTCAGGCGGTGTAAGATGTGATTCCTTCCAGTAGCTCTGATTCAGTATCAGTTTTTGATAGAGAAGCTTTCCGTTCAGGAGAATACTATGGCCGTCTATGCGTATCTCTCGCATGGCTGCATAAGAGCCGACTTCGTCCAGAACCACGCCGTCCTTAACAAGCCGGAAAACTATGTCATACATATCTGGAGTTTCCGGCGTCCAGACAGGACCGTCATAATAGTGATTTCTGTTGTAAGGCATGGACATATCCGCCCATGCTTTGACATATGCGTTTGTTACGTCCGTCACAACGCGAGTGACTTTTGTTCCCTTGAACGTGACATCAGTTTCTATCGTCAGTCCCGCCGCATCGGCTCCGGAAGGCAGATTCAAATCAAATTCGATTCCGAGCTTAAAGCTCGTAAGATCCGGCGTCATTTTTACTCTGGCGAGCGATGTCTCTGGAACATATTCCGACCACACGCTCTTCCATATTCCGGTAGTCTGCACGTACCAGCATTCAAAACTCTCACTTATCCATCTCTGTTTTCCTCTGGGCTGCTGCGAGCTGAGCGAATCCTCCGCCTTGACCACGAGCAGGTTTTCCCCATCGTTCAGATACTCTGAGATATCAAGTGAAAATCTCGTATAACCGCCCTTATGAAGGCCGGCGAAAGCTCCGTTTACCCACACTCTGCAGATATAGTCGCAGCCTTCAAAATGCAGTATATAGCGTTTGTCACGCAGCTTTTCCGCGTCCGCGCCAATCTTTCTCTGATACCATATATTCTCGTGAACGGTTTCGTCTCCTATCCCGCTGATCTCCGTTTCATAAGAAAACGGCACTTTTATGCTGCGGTCCGAATCAAAACCGAGATACCATTTTTCAGCTATTCCGACGTTTTCGTCGTCAAAGGCGAAAGCCCATTCTCCGTTCAGGTCTTCCCACTGATCACGCACAAACTGCGGTCTGGGATAGTCTTTTTTGTAGCAATTCATATCAGCTCCTATTAATTTACAGGGCGACCTTCATCATAAGCCAGAAAACCGCCGGTATTGTTATTACAGACATCAGGTGCGACACAAAGGTCATTCCCGCTGCAACTGACGTATCAAGTCCGTAGGCGCGGGGGACAACGATGGTATTGAGTCCGAGCGGCATAGCCATGGCGCAGACGGCGCAGACCGCTACATTTTTATCGACAGGAATCAGCAAAAGAAAACCGATGGTAAGAAGCGGGAAAACAAGAAGCCGCACAAACGATACGGCATAAATGCTTTTTACCGAAAGCATCTTTTTCATCGGGGTGCTGGCCAGCGTCACTCCCGTCAGCAGCATGGCTACCGGTGACATACAATCCGAAGCGGAATCCAGTACCTTCATGATAAAATCCGGCAGTTTGATTTTTAGTATTCCTATCAGAATTCCTATCACGAGGGCGATAAACATCGGATTGATCAGTGCCTTGACCCTGCCCGCGACGGAGCGTTTTCCGTCCTTTGGCGGAATCAGTAGGAAAGGCACTCCCCACATATATATCAGCATCCGCATCGGGAGCGTAAATATCAGGTAATCTGTGAAATACTCCGGAAAAACGGCGCTGACCACGGCGTTTCCCATAAATCCGAAATTTGAAAAAACCAGTCCGTAGGTATAAATACGCCGGATATATTCATCGCGGGAAAAAAATCTGACGATGAGCACAGAAATTCCCATCATAATCACACACGTCACAAGACCGCAGACAAACAGTCCTCCTGCCGCGCCGATTCTTTCCGCGGTGAAATTGTTTATGAATGTCAACATCACCAGGGCGGGAACAAAGATATTGTTTTCAAGCTTTGACAGAACCTGCGCCGTGTTTTCAGGCACCGCCTTTATCCGGGCCAGCAAAAAGCCCGCGATAATCAGAGTGAAGAGAACCATCGTCTGTCCTGCCGAGACAGAAAAAACTTCCATTATCTGTTTCCTCCGAGATCCGGTTTTATGGTTTTTCTTCACCCACGAGCGGCATTTCCGTCATGCGCAGTTTTGTGCACCCATAGGGAAACAGCCTTTTTGACTCCGGTTTTCCCACCGTGCCGTCCTGCTCCGGAAACTCCTTGCACACGCCGGGATAATCCTTACGAAGCTCCCACTGCACCTCGGACATTTCAGCATTTAATACCACGGCCGGTTCCGTAATCGAAAACGGCGACTCGGAAACGGGACGCTTTTCACATTTAAGCTGTCCTGAGGCAAAGCCGTAATTCCAGCCGGAAACAGGCAAAAGCTCGTAATCGCAATACGGGAATCTTCTCTCGACTCCGTCTTTTGTATATTCGTGTTTTACTGTCTCAAAACTGACCGGAAGCGAGAAAAGCAGATTCCCTCTTTCGGCAGTAAAAAGACCATTCGGACGCTTTTTAAGAGAGGCCTCCATTTGCAGAGTCATCTCTACAGTGTCACTGCTCCAGACGCGCCGCAGCCCGGTAAATCCGCCCACGGCCGCTGCTTTTCCGTCTATCAGCGCAGACGAAGCTGTGCCCGGCACTCTCAGAA
Source organism: Lachnospiraceae bacterium (assembly GCA_017455435.1). GTDB lineage: Bacteria > Bacillota > Clostridia > Lachnospirales > Lachnospiraceae > UBA3774. The sequence goes on from JAFTAU010000023.1 coordinate 81,411, forward strand.
AGAGAGAAAACTCCACCGGCTTTTCACATCTTACAATGTACCGCACCGTATCTTCAAACGGATAGTCCGTCTTGCATTCAATTTCCACCGCCACTCCATCTATAAGAGTTTTCAGCCCGACAGGGGCAATAGCACCCACATATATGGAGTCTTCTCCCTTATAAAAAGCGCTGAGTGCGAACTTCGGGAAACCCTGTCCCATATTTGCAGTGCAGCAGCCGAAATTCGGTTCGAGGCCGAAAAGGTTTGCCTCGTGATTATTTGTAGAATAGATCGGGAGGCGCTCTCTGTCCTGAATCGCACAGGATATCTGATTTACCTGCTGGTCGTACTGATGCGTCCACATATCTTCGCTGATTGTTGCGGGAAGAGCGTTAAATGCCAGCTTTTCCAGACGGTCGAGCCAGATTTGTTTTCCGGTCTTTTCAAACAGTATTTCGAAGGAATACATGGCTTCCACTATAGCGCACAGCTCCGTACCCTGAGTGGGAGAAGTTCCGGCCAGACACTCATCTCCGGTAAACAGACCGAACGCCGTTCCGTGATACTTTTGAAGCAGAGCCAGAAACTCTTCTGCGAAATCATCATTTCCGGTTTTTGCAAAACGGTCCGCAACCGCGTACGCCTTAAGCGCCATTGCCAGGTTGACAACGTGCGTCGTAAACTTCCAGTCTCTGTTAAATTCGATATCCGAAAAATTATCCGCCAGGAGTTTGTAATTCATTCCCTGTACGACCAGCGAGTGTGAGAGTTCGAGCATCCACTCCTCCGGTCTGCGGTCGTAGAGCCAGCCGATGGGAATCATGCACTCAAACCATCTTGCCGCGCCCCAGTTAAAAAGAGTATGCCTGCGCAGCCACTCATTGAGGTTGAAAAGCGCAGCTCTGACCGCAGGCTCGACTCTCTCATCGCAGGTGCATTCATAGTACACAACCAGCACCTTGCAGATAAGGAATACCGCCCAGACGTCATAGCCTATTCTCTCTTCATCTTCGCAGGGGCAGATCCAGCCGTCTTCCTTTTGACGCAAAAGTATCGCGTCGATATATTTCCTCGCGCGCGACTTCATATCTTCGTCATCCAGCAGATAAGCAAGCGGAATAAAACCGTCCAGCCAATAGGGAACTCTTTCCCAGCCTTCACGGTCTCCGCCTATCCACTTGCTGTCTTTTACGTCAGGCCATATTTTATCCAGGTTTCCGTCCAGTCCTTCAGCCTGGATCCGCAGCTGGCGTAAAAGCCAGCCGCGGGGTTTTATTTCTTTAGCAGTAAAATGCTTCAGAAGAAAATTGTTTTTAGTGTCGGACATCAGATCCTCCATGTCATGAAGTAGTGACATTGATTGCCGTATAAGTTCCGGTTCCGGCATTCTTGACCGGCAGAGTGTGCCAGTTCAGTATGCTGGAGTTTTTCAGGGTGAGCGACGCTGTATTATAGAGGCCTATGCCTTCCCAGCCGGTTCCGTCTATAGCAACGTTCTCCATATTCGCAGATACCGTGCCGTTCAGATTGAACGCGTGGCGGGCGACGCCGGTTACCTGTGCGCCGGTTACGTTCAGCGTTCCGCCGGAAGCATTTATTGCGTAATACGGCAGTGAGCTCATCGTAAGACTGCTCGCCGTGACGCTGCCGGCAGTATTGATGGCATTCAGCATATTCCCACTGATATTAGCGGTGTTTATCTTAAGAACACCCGCAGTCGCGACGTCGATTCCGTGGTAATTATTGCCGGTCAGAGTCGCGTTCTTAATATCCAGCGTTCCCTTTGTGACCAGGGCGCCGTTTCTGGGTGCATTCGTTGCGGTAAATCCGTCTATTGTTGCACTTCCGGAATTAAGTACCTCGATACAATTGTATTTTGGCTTGTCAATCGTGATATTGCTTCCGGTCAGGGTACCGCCATTTACATAAATACCGTTATATGTGGCGATATTGGATATCGACGCGGTATTCAGCGTGAGCGTGGAGCCTGTTTCCAGATTGATACCGTGCACACCGGCAGAGCCGATTGTCAGGTTTGCCAGTTTTACGGAAGAGCTGTTATAAATATTGATTCCGTACCTGTTGGTATACGTTGAGGTTACAGTGTAGCCGTCAACATCAACGGTGCCGCCCGATATGGCCATACCGTTGCCTCCGAAGGAAGAAACCGTTATTCCTCCACCGTACAGCTTTCCGCCTTCCACGAAGAACGGATTAAGAGCCGATTCTTTAACGGTGCCGCCGTTTACGGTCATCTCAGCGCCTCCCAGAAGATGCACGCCGTGATTACTGTAAGTGGTGTCAATGCTGAGATTCTTTATCGTAACATTTGCGCTGTTATAGACCTTTATGCCGTTGGTAGAGGTCTTCTTTATGGTATAGCCGTCAAAGTTGACTGTTCCTCCGTCTGCCGCCAGGCCCTGCGTTGCAGTATCTACAGTAATATCGCTGCCGCTCGCTTTTCCTCCCGCCACAAAAATGCCGTTAAGCGTGTTGCCGATCATTTCCGCGGTTTCAATCTTCAGGACACCGTCCTTTTCAACATCGATACCGTGATACTTGTTTGACGAAAGGCTGACATTCTTTACATCCAGCGTGCCTTTTGTAACCAGGGCACCGTTTCTGGGCGCATTCGTTACGGTAAGACCGTCTATCGTTGCGCTGCCGGAGTTCAAAACCTCAACACCGTTGTAATTCGGATAATCGATTGTAATTCCGCTGCCGTTAAGCACGCCGCCGTTGACGTAAATGCCATTATACGAAATAACATTGGAAATTGAAGCAGTATTTAACGTAAGCGTGGAGCCTTTTTCCAGGTTGATGCCGTGGATGCCGGCCTTTCCGACGGTCAGATTTGCAATCTTTACGGTGGAATTATTGTAAATATTTACGCCCTGACTGGCTGCTTCGGTAATGTTGTAGCCGTCGACGTCCACGGTTCCTCCTGATATGGCCAGACCGTGTGCTTTAGATGTGGCAGTGATTCCGCCGCCCAGCAGGGTGCCGCCGTTTACGAAGATACTGTTAAGATTGTTGTTCTTAATTTCGGCTGTGGTAACCTTTGCTGTGCTTTCGGAAGCCACTTCTATGCCATGATAACCGTTACCGGAAATATTGGCGTTCTTCACATCCAGCGTTCCCTTGGAAATCAGGGCACCGTTTCTGGGCGCGTTCGTTGCGGTAAATCCGTCAATTGTCGCGCTGCCGGAATTAAGTACCTCAATACAATTGTATTTAGGCTTGTCTATCGTGATATTGCTGCCGGTCATGGTGCCGCCGTTTACATAAATACCGTTATAGGTAGTGATATTGGATATCGATGCGGTATTCAGATTGAGGGTGGAACCTTTTTCCAGATTGATTCCGTGAACGCCTGCCTGAGCTACCTCAAGCTCGCTCAGTGTTACTTCTGCGCTGTTGTAGATATTAACGGCGTTTTTAGGAGCGGCTTCAATCTTTACTTTTGCCAGATCTACGGTTCCGCCGGAGGTGGCTATACCGTTTCCCTTTGAAACGATGTCCACGTCCTTTCCGGTCGTTTTTCCGCCTTCATTAAAGATACCGTTCAGACCGTTATCCTTCAGAGTCGCGCCGTCCAGCTTTGCAGTTCCTGCGCTCTGTACATGAATGCCGTGCCAGGTGCCATCGGTTATGGAAACCTTGCTTCCGCTAAAGGAGCCGTCGGTTACCAGGACGCCGTTATGTCCGGGCGTGGTTACATTCAGATTGCTGACTTCGGCCTTTCCGCCATTCAGCACTTCCACTCCGTTGTATTTAGGGCTTTCAATAGTGATGTCGCTACCCTTGAAAGTTCCGCCGGAAGCATATACGCCGCACCATTTGCCTATGTTCTTGATAGTGGCGTTTTTCACAGTCAGGGTGCCGCCGCCGTCAACATTCATGCCGTGACCGGGTGCTCCGTCAATAACCAGATCTTTCAGAGTCACATTTGCGCCGCCGCAGTTTACGACTCCGCCGCCGTCAAATTTGCAGTCCTTGACATTGACGTCTGTCAGATCTATTACAGAATCGGAACGGCTGGAGGTTATGGCAAAGCCGGCAGTATCCTTGACAGTAACTTTGCTGCCTTTTATCACTCCGCTGTAGCAGACTATTCCTCTGTCTCCGCCTGTAATCACCACGTTTTCGATATCAGCCTTTGCCCCGTCGTTTTCAACATAAAGACCGGTATAGGCGGTATCCGAAATCTTTGCGTTCTTGAGCGTCATGACTCCGCCTTTGATTACGTATACGCCGCACTTGGGAGTGCCGGGCTTGCCGGCGTTTGCCACAGAAATGTTTGTCAGAGACATTTTTGTCCCGTTACAGCTTATTGCCTGGTTGAAAGTTGTGTCGACATTGAGGTTTGTTATCTTTGTATTGCCGACCACATCCTTTTCTTTCTGGGAATAGATGGCGTAATTTCCGGCTTTGGTTATCGTGATCTTGTTTCCGACAACCGTAGCGCCGATGATGTTCATTCCTACGGCTCCGGGAGCGGTGATGGTCACGTTATCCGCCGTAAGCTTGCCGTTCTGGTTTACGTCAATGCCGTTTTTGGCGGTATTTGTGATAACGACGTTTTTGAGCGTGGTCTTGCTTCCGCCCACGTTAACCGATGCCTGACCCTTGCAGCCGTCTATTTTCAGGTTGCTGATATTGATCACACTGTCAGTGTAGCTGCTGGTAATGGAGAATTCAGAGGTGTTGCTGATCTTCACTCCATTGCCGCTGATTGTTCCATGGTAGCTGACCGCACCGCGTTTTCCGCCTTCCATGGTGACATTCTTCATGGAAACGAAAGAACCCTTGTCGGAAGCAACCACGGCAAAGTTTTTCTGATTTTTAATCTTTACGTCAGTCAGCTTTACCTGTCCGCCGAACATCGCTATAACGCCGTTCGAAGCGGAATTTCTGATTTCTCCCTTTTTGATGATGATAGTGGAGTTGTTCGCGCTGACGGCGTTGTCTTTTTCGGTTCCGTCAACTACCAGTCCGTTTATGGTGACGGAGCCGTGCTTTCCGTCATAAAGCGTACTGGTGACACCGAATTCCTTCGATGAATAAATCTTTACGTTTGAAGCGGTAACCGTGCCGCCGAAGTTCCAGATTCCGCGTCCGCCTGATTTTTCTACGGTCAGATTCTTTATGTTTACGACAGAACCGTTTCCTACGTATACGCCGGCCGTACCGGTGTTTTTGACCTCGACATTTTCAAGAGTCGCGCCTGTTCTCAGATAGAACGATGCCTGAGTGACATTTTCAGCCTTGATATTTTTGAGCGTCATAGTGGAAGTGCCGGGCGTACTGCTGATTCCGTGCCAGCCGGTGTCATGGAAATAGAGTCCGTTAACATTCAGGTTTCCGGTTTTTCCCTGGCTGATTGCATGTATGTTGGCTCCGTACCATTCGAGCCTTCCACCCTCTGCGGACGTTCCGTCAACCGTCAGATCTCCCATATTGTAAGCGATATATGCTCCGCCGTTATGCATGGTTCCGCCGGTGATCTCGCAGGTTCCGCTGTTGTGAACAAGGCAGAATCCGCTGTCCGTGATTACGGCATTGCCGCTGACAGTGAGATTTCCGTCTCTTTCGGTCTTTATTCCGTGATATGCGTTTTTGACAATCTCGCCGCCGGTAACGGTTCCTTTTCCGTTTGAACGGATGTACACGGCTGCTCCGAGAGTCTCGCTGATAGTGCCGCCGGTCATTTCAATCTCGCCCAGAACCTCTGCGCCGTAAGGGCTGCCGTAGGTCAGAGTGCCCGAAAGCATCGTCAGTTTTGCGCCTGTCGGTACCAGAACGCAACTTCCGGCGCCGTTTCCGTCTACCGTGGCTCCGTCCATTATCAGCTCTGCTCCGTTGTGAAGCTCAAGCATATGCTGGTACTGATCGGCGTCCAGCTCCATAATAATGCGTCCGCTTCCCGTCAGGGTTTTCTTTCCGTACACGTGAAGGGGCTCTCTGATATAGATGTCTTCTTTTACTTCAACTGTTGCCGTACCTTCCGCAGAAAGCTGCGCCGCCAGCTCAGAGAGCGGGGTCTCCGGTACTTCAGCTTCCGTATTATCCTGCGTCTGCTCCTCTGCTTCTCTGGTGCTTTCGACCGGTTCGGTAGCATCTGTTTTTCCGCAGCCAATCATCAAAACCGATAAAGCAGCAGCCAGAACAGCGATAATGATTAAATGTATGTATTTTTTGTTTTTCATTATGCGTTTACCTCACTCGTTTCAGCCGATATGGATACAGTTGTTTCCGTCCATGTCGAGCGTTCCGTAATAATCGGTCGTCCTCGCCTTTCCGGCATAGACATCATACGAACCTCCGCCGTCTGTGGTCACGAGCACGGTTCCGTCCAGACCGGTATGCATAAGAGTCGCTCCGCGTTTCGTCATTTCAGTCAAAAGTCTGTAGTATTCCACATCGTTGGGTACATTGCTAAGACATCCCACATAGAGCTTTGCGTTTACATGATCCAGCCAGCCGGCACTCTGCGACTGCGTACTGGGTTCGCCATGGTGGTTAAGCTTTGCAATATCGGATTTCAGCTCGTCGCCGTATTTTTCCACGATAATGGTTTCCGTCTTCTGACCCAGCTTTTCATTGTTTCCGGCATCGCCGCCAAAGAGGAAGGACGCACCCTTCCAGGCGAACCTGATAACAAGAGAGCCTTCGTTGTAGTTTGCCTTGTCGGGATCAAAACCCTCTATCGGATTAAAGACCTTTCCGGTCATTTCACCAATATTGATTGTTGCGCCCTCAAGGAGCTTTGTTACCTTTATTCCCCGCTCCTCGATGATATCCATCATCTTGCGGTAATAGGGCGTATTCATTCCTTCTTCCTTGATGGGGACATCAGGCATAATGACTTCGCCGATATCCACGTATCTGGCAATAATCGAAAAGCCGCCCATATGGTCTATATGAGGATGGGAATTAATAAAATAGTCAATCTTTTTAATACCGAGCTGCTGTAGCCCGTAGGCTATATATGCGCCGTTATTGGGGAGGTTGCAGTCTATCATGCAGGTAGTGCCGTCAGGCAGGATAAACAGCATGGAGTCTCCTCCGTGTTCGCCTTCTTCGGCCGCACTCCAGTTGCTGCCGCTCTTAAAGAAGTAGCATGCAAGCTTTCCTTCGAAAAGGGTGCTGTCAAAGATATTTATTTCATTATCGCCCGCTTTGGTCCGCTCATCCGGTACGCTTTCTTCCGGCAACGTTTCCGTGGTATCGGAAGCCGCATCCTCCGGCGTACCTCCTTGGCAGGCAGAGAGCAGCAGTATTATTCCGAGCAAAAATGATATTAAACGAATCAATGATCTGCGTTTCATAATCTGTCCTCCAAACTTAAAACCGCCGGGATTATTCTCCTCTGAGAATAATCAGCTCAAGGCTGCTGTTAATCTTGTCGGTAGCTTCCTGTATCATGGTCTTGATATCCTGCGAAGGATCGCTTGAGATATTTGAGACAAGCTGTGCGCAGGTTTCTACCAGAGAAGCTGTGACCGGAGAATAAGGTATTCTGAGGTCTTCCGGTGACGTCATCATTTTTTCAACAAGCTCTTTTGATGAAGGGAATACGTCGTTCTGATAATTCTTCCATTCTTCCGTCTCAGCGGCAGCATTGGTATAAGGCACATAACCTCTGTAGGTGCACCACGAAACCTGAGCCTCCGGCTGCGAGAAGAATTTTACTACCTCATACGCGCCTTCCATCTCTTCCTTGTCGCCGGTATTGGTAATGTAGATTCCGGTTCCCTCTGCCAGCGCAGCATTCTTGAATTTTGCATTGTCATCAAGTCCAACCAGCGGCACAAACGCCCATCTGAAGCCCAGACTCATATCCTTGAGCGTGTATACAAAGGAATTCGTGCAGCCCCAGAACAGAAGCTGCTTGTTGATGAACAGCGAGGAATCAGCCGTGCCGGAGCCGGTATAATACATTGCTCCGCCCTTCTGGAGGTCGGCATATATGCCAAGAAGCTTTTCCATTCCGACTCCGGTTTCGCCCTCATTGAAAAGGCACTTTGTAGCCATTTCGGCATAACCGTTGTCATTGTCAAGAGTATCGAGTCCCTGATATCCGAGGATATCCAGGATGTCATACCCGTAGTAAGGAGAATATCCGTAGGCGCACAGTCCCTTGTCGTGTGCGGTCTGCGACATCTCGGCCACTTTTTCAAAGCTGGTTATGTCAGAGAGACTGTAGCCTGCCTGCTCGAGCATATCCAGATTTACCATCCAGCCCTTTATGGAAACGCCGAGGCATCCGCCTATCATGTTTCCGTCAGTATCGCAGTAGCTTCTCTTTACGACGTCAAATATATCGTCTGCCCACTTGTCCGGATCCTTGTCCAGATACTCCTGCAGCTTTACGATATGATCTGCGTTTGCAAATTCGTAGGTCGCATTCGGAGCTCCGGTAAAGAGCGAAGGATAATCCTTCGGCTCCAGGAATCTCATTCTCTGGCGGATATTGTCTCCGGTTCCGCCGTATTCCATGCGAAGGAAATATTTGTCGCTCTGAGCATTGAACATATTGACTACATTGTTCAGTCCGTCATAGCTGCCGTCTCCGTAATACATCCAGAAGACCAGCTCTATCTTCCCGTCATCTAGCCTTTTTGCGTGGATGACGCTTTCCTGCTCATCCTGACCGGCTTCCTGAGAGGAATCGCCATTATCAGCAGCCTTCGTGTCGCCCGAACTGCCGCTTCCGCCGCAGCCTGACAAAACGAGAACAGCCGCGATGAGCATTGCCATCAGCCTTAACCATGTCTTTTTCATAAGAACCTCCTTAAAAACAATTGAGTTTTTTATTATCAATTTTTCACGGCTCCCGCCGTAACACCTTCGGTAATTGAGTCGAGTCCGAATACAAAGAGTATTACCGGAACTACAAGTATCAGCAAAACAGCCGACATCATAACGCCGGGATGAGCGACGTCCTTTAGATATGCCACACCTGTCTGTATCGTCCTCATGGAATCGGACGTGGTAACCAGCATCGGCCAGAAGTAATCGTTATAAGCCCAGATAACGGAAAGCAGTGTCTGCGCGATTATGATGGGCTTGCAGAGCGGAATCAGGATTTTGACAAAATACCGGATGTGACCACAGCCGTCGATTCTGGCCGCTTCCCATATTGATTTAGGGATAGACAGCATATTCTGCCTGAACATAAACACAGCCGACACGTTTATCAATCCCGTAATACACAGCGCTATGTATGTGTTTATCAGGTCCCATCCGACCATCATCTTGAAAAGTGATACCGTGACTGTTTCCATAGGAATCATCAGCGACGCTATCATTATCGTAAACAGCAGGTTTTTCATCGGGAAATTGAAGTGTGAAAAAGCATACGCCGCCATGAGTGCCGTAATTATCTGACAGGGCACGCATATCAGTATCTGAATGATAGTGTTTTTGAAGTATCCGAGCAGGTTGATCTGAGACATGGCAAAATTGAAATTGTCAAGGCTCGGGTCCGCAACCGAAAGCTCATACGGAAGCTTGTTTACCTCGTCGATTGACTGCAGCGAGACTATAATCGCCACTATCAGAGGAATGATAAAAGCCAGCGCGAGTATCAGCTTTATTACATTTAACGGTACTTTTCTAAATAACTTACGCATTTTTATCCCCCCTTATTGATAATGTACGAGTTTCTTTTCAAGAATGAACTGAATCCTCGTAATCAGGAATATGAGCAGGAAGAGAACTATCGACAGACAGCAGGCCGTCTCGTATTCGCCCAGCTCTATTCCTTTGTAATAGACCTCGTACATCAGGGTTCTGGTAGAATTTTGCGGTCCTCCGTAGGTCAGCAGTCTGATCTGTGTAAAGGTCTTGATTGCCGTGAGTATATTCAGGAAAACAACGAAGAATATCTGCGGCGAGGCCATAGGTATCATGATTTTTACGGATCTCTTAAATCCTGACGCTCCGTCAAGCATTGCCGCTTCCTGTATATCCATAGGCACGCTTCTGAAGCCGGCGAGGAGCAGCAGGAACGTCGTTCCCACGTGACACCACGAGGTTATTATCGACAGAACAACTATGGCCGTAGATTGATCGTGCAGCCAGTCGGTCTGAATACCGAGCCAGGTATTCATCAGTCCGCCGTTGCCCTTGAAGATGAATCCCCAGATTACGCTGGCTGCGACTGATGATATCGCAATTGGCAATGCATAAATGGTCTGATAAAATCTGTTTATCTTTTCCCGTCTCACGCAGAGCAGCGCGAGCGCCATTCCTGCCGTAAAGGTAAAAACAAAATTCATTCCGGAGAACAGCAGCGTGGAACCCAGCATTTTCCAGAACAATCCCGATTCATAGGTAAACAGATTTTTCCAGAAATATGTACCCGACCACTTCAGCCATTCGCCGTACTGATCTGTAAAGGAAAAGGAATTGATAATCGTTTTGGCAAACGGATAAAAGCCGAATATAATAATTCCGGCAAATGTCGGCAAAAGGAACAGATAAGGCAGCCAAACCTTCTTTTTATCCTTTTTCATATACTGAATCCCTCCGGTCCCAATATCTATTTCGCTACAGCTTTATCTCCGCAAGTGTGGCAGGCATTTCATGCGCGGTATTGACCACGATATCGCCCGTCACAAGGTCAAAGCAGGAAATAACCAATGAGCCGTTCCAGATAATGGGCTCGCCGGGCTGATCAAGTTCGCCGTTAAATCCGTCAGTGTCGCCGTTTACGGCCAGTCTGGTCACAGTGCCGTCAGGCAGAATCTTCGCGATAGCATTGGCACAGAAATCCGCGATATACAGGTTTCCTTCTTCGTCCATTATCATTCCGTCTGTGCTCTCGAGATTCTCCGGATCCTGAGCCCAGATTTCGTTTGATTTTACTGACATATCCTCGTTAAAAGTGACCTTGTATACGGCACCGTCGCCGAAGTTTCCTACGAGGAGATTTCCGTCATGGTCAAACTCGATGCCGTCAACGCCGTACTGGTCGGCAGGATTCTGGGTGATAAAGGTGGTGAGGATGTTTTTGTCCTCAAGAGTATTGGTGATATTGATGTCCTCGTCATCCAGTGCGAACCTGTAGACACAGCTCACCAGTTTTCCCGAAGGATGCTTTACCAGTTCCAGTGTGCTCTGGGTGACATAGATATATCCGTCTTTAATACGCATTCCATTGGGATGCTCCATGTTCTTTGCAACTACAGTGGTCTTTACTATGGTGTCGCCGTCCATACGGACTCTGAGAATGCGCCCCTTGCGGATGAGCTCCGGTTTTCCGGGCCAGCCCTGGTTGTCACAGATATACAAATCTCCGTCCGGACCAAAAGCAATACCCATGGGAGAAGCAAGTCCCGTTTCCTCATGTACGGGAACGTCAAACCATTTTCTGATGTTTCTGTTTTTGTCAATCTTCAATATGCATCCGGGCAGGCTCTGATCTGCATAGTTGGGGGCCGCCAGTATGAGGTTTCCCTCGTTGTCTATCGCCATTCCGTCGGGAGTGGCTACGTATTCGGGTAATTTTGCAAACAATGTGGATTTTGTCATTTCTGCCTCCTTAAATCTCCGCGAAAAGCGGCTCGTTGTAATAATATGCCTTATCAAAAAGCTTCTTTAGCTCTTTATACGTTTTGACGGTTTCCGGATCCGGAGTGCTGCTCTCGGTGATTTTTATGAATTTATTAACTGCGTCAAAGTTTTCGAACAATCCTACTCCCACGCCTGCGGTGATAGCCGCACCCATGGAGGTCGCTTCTTCCAGATAGTTCGGTACGTTTACCTGGATACCGAAAATATCGCAGAGTATCCGCTGCCAGATTTTGTTTCTGGCGCCGCCGCCCACCAGGGTAAGCTCCCGTATATCGTTTCCGGCGCTTTCAAAGGTTTTTAGAATGATGTCGAGATTCATTCCGACACCTTCCATGACTGCACGCAGCATATCGCCTCTGCCGTGTCCCATAGTCAGACCGATAAACGCGCCTCTTGCCTTGTCATTCCATCTGGGGCTTCTTTCGCCCATCAGATAAGGCAGAAACAGCAGGCCGCCGGCTCCTGCGGGCGAGGCCGAAGCCTCTTTTTCGACCGTAGCGTAAATATCTTTCTTATCGAAAGCGGGCTGACCGTCAATGCTCTTAAACAGTGCACTTACCGCCCAGCTGAGAGACCCGCCGCCGGTCTGCATGGTGCCGGTAGGCAGGCAGTAACCGGGAACGATGTGGGCGAAATTAAAAACTGTCATCTTTTCGTCGCAGACAAGCTTTTTCGCTGCGAGCGATATCCACGATGACGTTCCAAGGCAGCAATTCGCTATTCCTTCTTTTACAACTCCTGTTCCGACTGCGGCGCAGCAGCCGTCTCCGCCTCCGCATACCACGGGAGTGCCTTCACAAAGTCCCGTGAGCGCCGCTGCTTCTGCATTCACCTTTCCTGCGACGTCTACCGAACGCAGCAGCTCAGGAAGCTTGCTCCCGTCAAGTCCGCTGACCTTTATGATTTCATCTGACCATGTCAGCGTATTCAAATCCAGCAGGCAGGTGGATGACGCGTCAGAATATTCGGTCACGAATCTTCCGGTGAGCTTATAGATGATATAGTCCTTTGCGTTCAGCATCTTGTAAGTTTTCGCATATATTTCGGGGAGATTGTCCCTGATCCACATGAGCTTTGTGATGCTGTCAGACGCGCTGATTCTGTGGCCGGTAATGCCGTAATACTTTGTTTCGTCGATATTTCTTCTGATATATTCCGCCTGCTCTGTCGACCTCATGTCCGCCCATATAAGAGAGTTGTAGAGCGGCTCTCCCTCTCTATCCACGCAGAGGCACCCCATCATCTGTCCGCTGAACGAAACAGCTGCGATGTCATGAGGATCGATATCCGCAACCAGCGTCCGGGTCGTTTCGCAAACGGCACGCCACCAGTCGTCCGCACGCTGTTCGGCCGCGTTTCCGGGTTTTGTGATCAGTTCGTATGAATAAACGGTGCTTTTGACCAGTTTTCCTTCGGAGTCAAAAAGCGTGGCCTTGTTTCCGGAGGTTCCCAGGTCGTGGGCAAGCAGATATGCCGGCATATGTTTTCTCCTTTTTTAAAAACAGCTGCGTCAGAAGCGGATGACCATCTTCATTACAGGCTCATGGTTTTCTATCTTTTTGAATGCCTTATCTATATCGGCAAAATCAAAAACATCGGAAATGTAGTCGTTCGGATCCAGAACGCCCATCTTTATCCAGTTGACGATCTGTTCATGTGCCTCAGATTCGGCTTTCTTTGACGGGAACTGATGGAAATGCAGCGTCCAGTTATACGGGCATCTGCTCCAGTCTATGTTGGCGCTGCTCGCCTCTGAAATACCGTATACGCAGATCTTTCCATCGGGCACTATAAAGCCCAGGGCCTCATTGATAAAGCTCGTATCGCCGACCGCATCCAGAGCAAAATCCGCTCCATCCGGAAGAATCTTGCGAACCTCTTCGCAAATGTTCTGCTTTTTGGAATTGATCAGGTAATCCGCACCTCTCTTTTCGGCCTGACGAAGCTTTTCATCATCTCTGCCGACGGCTATCACGGGGCCTACGCCCATCAGCTTTGCAAACTGAACGAAGCACAGTCCGACAGGGCCGAGGCCAAGTACCACCAGGCTCTTGTTGGGTTCTATGGAAAAACGCTTCAGCGTGCTGAGAACCTCTCTGAAGGTGATTATCATTGCGGAGCTGACAGGATCAAAATCCTTCGGAAGCTTTCTCTGCCCGTAGGCAAATTCGTCGGGGCGGAGACCATCGGCTTCCATGGCGTATGCATCCGTAATAATATTGTATTCGGAATATGTTCCCCAGCCGCTTGAGTACCCTTCCGGAACATCGGACCAGTACGGCATAAGAACCATATCTCCTATTTCAAAATTTTTAACCTTTGCGCCCTTTTCAACGACAGTTGCCACGCCCTCATGACCGAGAACCGTGGGATAGCTGTCTATTCCCTTGAAAGTACCGTGAATAATCTTTGTGTCCGTGCCCTTGCAGACTCCGCAGCTGAGGAGCTTTACCAGACAATCGTACTCTCCGTACCTGGGCATCGGCATTTCTTCAAATCCGCATGTATGATCGGGATATACCACATAGCTTTTCATTTTGATGTTCCTCCGGTTTTTTCTTTGTTCCATCCGGACTCTCGCCCGGATACTGTTATTATTTCTCGATGAGAGCGAAGTATTCTTCACTAATTGCCGCGGCGGCGCTGCAGCCTATACGGGAAGCGCCTGCTTCGAGCATCGCCAGACAGTCATTCAGTGTGCGGATGCCTCCGGCGGCTTTTACCTTTATGGCATCTCCCACCATGGACTTCATCAGGCGTACATCCTCTACGGTTGCCGCTCCCGGTCCGAAGCCGGTGGATGTTTTGATAAAGTCGGGGCGCTCTTTAATAGCTATTTCACAGGCAGCGCGTTTTTCATCATCGGTCAGATAGCAATTTTCGAATATAACCTTTGAGATAATGCCGCGTTCTCTGCAAATCTGGGTAATGGCGTGCATTTCTTCGCGAATATAGTCAAGCCTGCCTTCCTTCAGTTTTCCGATGTTGAGAACATAATCCACCTCTGCCGCGCCGTCCGCTATACTGCCGATTGTTTCCTGAACCTTTGAAGCTATCGTGCTGATACCCAGCGGAAAGCCTACGGCCGCGTCTACTCCCACGCCACTGCCTGAGAGGAGTCCGCTGCACAGCCTGACCACGCCTGTATTGACCGCTACGGTATGGAAGCCGTATTTTGCGGATTCAAGACAGATCTTTTTAAAATCCTCTTCCGTCGCCGACGGTTTTAAGAGAGTGTTGTCAAATAAATAGGCAAAATCCTTTTTTGAATAATTCATGTGTCAGCCCTCCTCTATTTCAAATCTTTTAATAAACTCTTCCTTGCTGGCCTGCGTCAGGCTGTTAAAGTAGCAGCTGTAACCGCCTATGCGCACTACCAGATCTTCATACTCTTCCGGCTTTTCGGTGGCCTTGCGAAGCACTGCCGATGACAGCGCATTCACCTGGAACTGCAGGCCGCCATTTTCAAGGTACGTCCTGACAAGCGCAGCTATCTCCGGTTTGTGGTTTTTGACGGTATCCGTCTGGAAATGCACGTCTATAGGCTGGCCGCCATAGAACTTCTGCTGAGGAAGCTTTGCCGCGGCAAGTACGACCGAAGTGGGTCCGGCGGTTCTGGCCAGGTTGGACGGCCCGGCGTTTTTCGCAAAAGGCTCACCGGATTTTCTTCCATCATATCCGGCTCCCCAGCGGAGACCGTACTTGACGTTGGTATCAAGCGTATGAAGTGACGGTGAATAGTAATAATTGTCGTGATTGTGGCTGCGTATGACGCGCTGCATAATATCGGCGACGCGCTCTGCAAATGCGTCTGCCGCTTCGTCCCTTCCGTATTTTGGACAATTTCTGATGTCCTCGAGAATATCTGCCCTGCCGGCATAATTTGTAACAACAGCTTCGCTGATTTCTTCTATCGTATATTTTTTCCGGCGGAACACGAGCTGGTCAATGGCACAGATTCCGTCCGCGACATTTACCATGCCCATGCACTCAACGGTGATATTGTGATACTTTGCAGCTCTCAGTCTGTCGCAGTGCATTTCGATACTGTTTTTGGTAATGACAGAGAGAAATACGTCCGGCTCGCGCTCCTCATACCATGCTGCTTTTGCCTCATAGGAGACTGCACATTTGCCAAACCAGTAATCCACGCTCTTTTCAAAGGCCGTGAACAGTTCTTCCGTATCTTTTATCTCTCCTATTCCGGGTACGACCTGCTGTGCCTCTGCCGTGACGATGCGTCCGCGGTTTAAAGCCGCCTCGAGAGAAGATGATGTACAGAAAACGCAGCCCCACATACTGTTCACTTCAGCACCGGGTATTCCGATACCCATACAGCTGTTGTTTGTAAAGTTCTTCGCCTCTTCAGCGGGAACACCTTTTTCGACCAAAGCGGAAATGCAGCCTTCTTCTGAATAGAACGTAGGCTGTCCTCTCAGGAAAAGACGCTCATCAATAAGATCGAACAGCACCTCGTCCGGGGTTTCGGGAGATATCCTGGCTCCGAGTATGGGCGCCGGCATGGAAAAATCTTTCTGGCATTCTATGAGAAGCTCTGAAAGCTCATTGAATTCCGAACCCACATTTACCAGACAGGCTCCGTCGCTGTAACTGTTGAGCAGCAGATAAAAATTGTGGAGAATCCCTTTTATTTCATCGCGGCTCATGCCCTCTTCCAGCGCTTTTCTGTAATAAGGAAGAAGATACTTGTCCACCGGTCCGAGTGATACGCTGCACCAGCCGTTTTCCGCAAGCGGAATCAGGAAGTGAATGATCCAGATAGATTGTATTGCTTCAAGGAAATTGTCTGCAGGAAGGTATGGCACCTTTTCTACGGCGTTTTTGATTCTGATGAGCTTTTCTCTTCTGTCTCCGCAGGCAGCCGCAAGCTCCTGCTCTGTTTTTTCGGAAAGCCTTTTCATAAAGGCTCTGACGATGTCTATGCTTTTTTGCATAGCCTCAAGATAGACGCTGTCCGGTTCTTTTTCCAGCTCGCGCTTTATCTGCTCTTCGTATCCGCGCAGGCCATGGCTGATGATGTATCCATAATCGGCGCATACATGGGATTTGTCCACATAAGTGGTGCTGCCTGACTCTGCCTGAGCATACATAATGCTCTGTTCATCATCCGTTCTGACGCAATCGTCAAAAACACGAAGCTCGGATTCGGGGAGTTTTTCGGCATGACCGAACCACCCGAATATCACATCATCGGGTAACAGATGCAGAGGCAGCTCTGTAAGCAGCAGGCGAAACCTCTCGCAAAAACGCTCAATCGGAGGAAGCGGGTTCAGATAATCAAAATGTTCGTTTCTGATTAATTTTTCATAATCTGAGTTACAGTAGATCATTTGTCGCTCCCTTCTGTTTCGTCATCCATCCATTCGGGAAACTCGATGTCTTTTTTGGCATCATGCTCGCGGCGTCTGAAACAGGACGCGGTCATTCCCGTGATGTATTTAAAATGCTTTGAAAAGCTCTTTCCGTTTTTGTAGCCGAGCTTTTCGGAAATCTGCTGCACAGACAGTGAAGTGTGAAGCAGCAGGGCCTTGGCTTTTTTTATACGGATAGTGTTGTAGTACAAATAAGGTGTAGTGTTGTAATAGCGTTTGAAAAGTCTGTTTGTGTAATCGCGTGACCTGTAAATGGACGCGGCGATTTCTTTTACGGAAAGATCCCTTTCCGAATTATTTTCGATAAAAGCCTTTACGGTCTGTGCTTCTTCTCTGGTTTCATCAATGTCCATCACCTTGTTGTAGAGCCTGAACAAAAGTCTGACAAAAAGCTCGCAGCACTCGACCATGATTTGCTCTGTGGGAAGATCCTCCTGCGCCTTTCCGTAAATAGCGTCAAATATTCCGCTGAGATCTTCACAGTTTGAAAAAAGCACCTTGTTTTTCATCTCAAATGCGTTAAGCATCGATGCAACCCCGGTGCCTCTCACGTTGAAGAAAATCTTTGTCCACGGATCGTCGGGATCGGTGTAATACTCATGTTTTTCGAACTCGGGAAGTATGTATATATCCCCTGCTTTCGGATGGAATGTCTTTCCGGCAATATGAAGCGTTCCCGTTCCTTTAATGATGTACTCGCAGACGCAGACTTTTGAGTCCTCTCTGAATACCCTGTATTTTCCGTCACAATGAGAAATACCCACGATTTCTATCCAGAATGGCGGCATATCCGCGGGTCTTTGGAAAGATTTAAACTCCTCGTACTCATATAAAGGCTTTGTTGCTTCGTTCACGTGCGTCACCTCTTTTCAGTAAACAAGCGGCCATATTTGTAAGTTAAATATACATACAATACACCGCCGCTTCAACAACCCTTATAATTTAAAAAGTACGAAAAAAAATTTGAGCATAAGTATGCCGCGTTTTATTTTTCAAAAACGCGGCAATTTTCGCTAAATAAACTTTTGTGTTTTTAATGATTTATCCGAAACGTCAGACGCGAATCAGCCCCACTCTGTCAGTTTGACCGGGTACGCCTCCTCGGTGAGAGTGAGCATTTCGCGGATGGCCCAGTTCAGTCCGCGACGGGCCTGCACGCGCCCGGTGAAGCGATACACCTTTCTGCGAACGTTATATGCCTGATTGGTAATAATGCTCTGGATTTCTTCTTTTTCAGTATACGAAATCTCCGCCCGTCCGATCAGGTCAAAGCATCTCTTCATCGCGTCGCCGTTGTCGTGAATCAGTTGTTTGCCGCTCACAATCACTTTTATCTCTTCGGTGACGCCGGCTTCAATATTAATAATGAAAGAATTGGTCTCTTCATCGCGCTCGGCGGCGTTGTCTACGGGATTCCCGTTTACAAAGGCCCTGACAGCAGCGTCTTTGTGAAAGCCTCTCAAAACTATGCGCCAATCGCGTTTTTCGGGAATCAGCGACAAATCGCCACGGGCAGGCGCTATGGTAAACGCAGCCTCGTCACTCCACGCCAGCCTCATTTCGGTCTTTACGCACTCGCCGGACAGATAAGCATCTCCGTCTCCGGCGTCTTCATACATGGTAAAGCCGCCTTCCGCGCCGGGGAAAACCAACACTTCCATCTGCTCCGACCCGCCAAGGGTATTGTCCTGCGGCGCGCGGCGCTGAAGCGGAACGATAGCTCCCGCCTTCGCAAATACGGGCATGTGCTCGCGGCTGCGGTGAACCTCAATTCGTCTGCCGCCGGGAAGGCCTTTGTAATGAAGGCCGTTCTCTGCTCCGAACCAGTCTCCCTCGGGCAGCCACACATTGGTCGCTCCGGTATGACTGACCGGGTCGTCGGGCGAGGTTATAGGCGCTGCAATCAGCTCCGTGCCAAACCAGTATTGATTGTCCGCTTTGTAGGCCTCGGTGAATTTTGGATGTGAGTAATACATAGGGCGTATCATTGGAACGAGTTCACTGTGGCAGCGGTAATTCATCGTGTAGATATATGGGAAAAGGCTGTGTCTGAGCCCGAGCCATTTTTTCATAATTTTTTCGGTTTCGGGGTCATAAGACCAGGGCTCCTTCTGGAGCCACAGAGAGTTTGAGCTGTGAAGGCGGTTTATCGGCGAAAGAACACCGAGCTGCAGCCAGCGAACCTGAAGATTGCTGTCAAAATATCCTCTCATGTGCCCGCCAATGTCATGGCTCCACCAGCAGTATCCGATGTTTGAAGATGTAGCCGTAAAATAAGGCTGGAAATCCAGCGACTCCCATGTGACATGAGTGTCTCCGGAAAAACCGATGGAGTATCTGTGGCTGCCCGGACCGGCGTATCTTGAAAACAGCATGGGGCGCTTTCCGTCACGCATTATGTCCGCCGTGTGAAGATGATTCAGCATCCAGAGCGGATCCATTCTTTCACGGGGATCGCGATAACAGCCGGGCTCATTCGGCTCGTGAATCCATTTGTAGTCTGTTCCCTGCTGCCAGTCCAGCCACCAGAAATCCACCCCGGCATCTTCGTAGGGGTGAAGAACGATATCGAAATATTTTGACATATAATCCTGCGAGAGAATGTCCAATAATGCGGACTCGCCCTTTTCGGGATCCATTCCCAGAGCCTGCGCCATCTCCGGGTACATTGACTCGTGCTTTCTGATTCCGTCCATCGGATGAAGATTCAGAGAAGTCTTCAGCCCGTAAGAATGCAGCTCCTTCAAAAAAGCTTTGTAATCGGGGAAAAGCTCCGTGTTCCAGGTGTAGCCCGTCCACCCGTTTATATCCAGGGGGTTGCGGCTCGGTTCATCAACGTCCACGAGATGCCAGTCCATATCTATGACTGCGACGGAAAACGGAATGCCCTCGCGTCTGAAACGTTTTATCAGATCTAAATATTCTTCCTGGGTGTAGGCATAGTACCGGCTCCACCAGTTTCCGAAGGCATAGTCAGGCAGCATAACCGGCGCTCCTGTCAGCCTGTAAAAATCCCGTATGCAACCCTCGTAGTCGTACCCGTAACCGAAAAAGTACAAATCTTCGCCGCCCTCTTTTCGAACCTCAGGCCAGCCCTCGTCATTTAACACCAGGGAATCGGAGTCATTCATCACCGTAAAGCCCCACTGTGAAAGGAGTCCTCTTTCCGTAGAAATGGGGCCGTCCACATTGTCCAGCGTCCTCACAGTTCCTCCGAGATCGTCATAGGTTTCGCCGAAATGCCAGTGGGAGCCGGGTTCATCGTTCAGCTTCACCGACAGCGTGTCCTTGTCAAACGGCTCTTCCGCGTGGTATGCGACAGTCAGCTTTTCTGTAGTGATATACATGACGCGGTCTTTGTCATAACTGACCTGAAAAGGGCACACCGGAAAATCCCTGTAAAAGACCTTTTGGCTCGCACGATCCTCAAAACAGCCGTCCGCGGAATATTCCAAACGGATAAGCTGCGGCGTGAGAACAGTTATTCTGTAATTCTTTCCTTTTATTATGTTCTCTTCGTGGGCTACGGGCCTCACCGGCCATTTGAAACGGGCGTTTTTCTTCATGGTTGATCTCCTCTTGCAAAAGCGCTATTGACTTTTGATATTACATCAGCCCTCCGCCTCAGTCAACCGCCGCGAGAATTTATTTTTGACTATCCTGAATTACGCTTTCGCACCCGCCGGCCATTCCCCGCCAGAAGAAAGTATTCCGACAGTTTTCTTTTGATAGAATGACTGCAAAGAGCCTTTCAGGCATTAACAAAAGCCGGCGGAAGTTTGCATTACCGGGCCTCATCTTTGATATTATGATTTAAAATATCAAAAACATGCATTAATATATAAAAAAACACTATTTTATGTATTATTGCGGTTGCAGTATCATTTATGACAATTTGAGGTGGCTATGCAAAACAAAGACGTTGAGATTTTTTTGGAGTTGGTATTAACAAGAAATATTTCAAAAACCGCAGAAAATCTGTTTCTGTCACAGTCGGTTATCAGCACGAGACTTAAAAGTCTGGAGGAAGAGCTGGGTTATGAGCTGTTTTCACGTGCACGCGGCGTGCGCGAGATAGAGCTCACAAAGGCGGGAAGAGAGTTTGTCAGTGTCGCGACCCGTATGCGCAACCTGTATGCGGAGGCAGAACTTCTCGGAAAACGCACCAGGCACTCCCTCCGGCTGGCTTCTCCGGAGAGCGTTTATTATGACTTTCTCGAACCTATTGTTCTGAAACTTCATAAAGAGAATCCGGAGCTTAGGGTATCTCTGCTGATTAAAGACTCGTCGGAAATATACGAACTAATGAAGTACGGTCAGATTTCCTTTGGTTTCGCGTCTTATGAGTCAAGCCACTCCGATATCCTGAGAAGTCATATTTTTTCACAGGAAATGTGTCTTGTGGTCGGCAAGGGAAGTTTTTCGGACAAACGCGTGATTTCCCCGAGAGAGCTCGACCCGGAAAAAGAAGTTCATCTTTTCGGCGGGAATTTTTCCAATGTGGCAAAATGGCACAGCAAATGGTTTAAAGAAAAAAGCCGCAGCCGCATAGAAGTCAATTCTCCGCACATGATTGTCAGCTACTTAAGCGAACCGGGAGGATGGACTATTTTGCCGAGAGCAACCGCCAGGATGCTTTCCGGGCTTCACGGCATAACCGTCTGCGAGCTCACAGACGCGCCGGAAAGCCGAAAGATATACCTTCTCAAACACGTCGGTTCGGATTATTCCAACAACGCGGCAAAGGTGTTCGAGGACGCCCTCTCGTTCTGCCTTAAGGAAAAACAAAACCTATAGTGATATGGAGGAAAAAATGAAAAAACTTCTTACTGTTATTCTTGCGGCTTCGCTGGTCTTCTCATTCTGTGCCTGCGGAGAAGAAGCAAACGAATCAAAAGAACTCGTTATGACGACCGGTAACGAAACCGGCACCTATTACGCTTACGGCACAGTTCTTGCCAACTATGTATCCAAAAAAACAGACTATTCCATTACCGCTGTTGCAGGAAAAGGCTCAAAGGCCAACATCGAGGACATGGACGCGGATCTTGCTCAGCTCGGTTTTTGCCAGTCCGATGTTATGAGCTATGCCTACAACGGAGAGCGCCTGTTTGACGGCAAAAAGATTACAAACTTTTCCGCAGTAGCCGCTCTTTACATGGAACAGCTCCAGATTGTCACAACCAATCCGGATGTGAAGACTGTCAGCGATCTTGCCGGCAAAGTTGTCTCCGTCGGTGAATCCGGCTCCGGAACCTATTTCAACGCTCTGGACGTTCTTTCGGCATACGGAATGACCGAGGACGACATTTCGCCCGTTTATCAGTCATTCTCCGACAGTGCCGAGAGCCTGAAGGACGGAAAGATTGACGCCGCTTTCATAGTCGCCGGCGCTCCCACAAACGCGATAACAGATCTGGCCACCGGCAAGGATGTAAACCTGGTCGAGATAGATGCAGAGCATATCAACTCTCTCCTTGAGTCCTGCCCTTACTACAACGCCTATACCGTTCCTGCAGATATGTACAAGGGAATGACCAGCGATGTTCAGACTGTTGCTATCGCCGCTATGGTTCTTGCTCGCGACGATGTGTCCGAAGACGCTGTCTACTCTTTCCTTAAGACCATCTTTGAAGATACTGCGGCTGTAACCGAGCAGAACGCAAAGGGCAGCGAGCTGGATCTCACCTTTGCCTCTTCGGTAACGAGCGTTCCTTTCCACAAAGGCGCAGTCAAGTTCTTCTCAGAAAACAGCATAACCGTTTCCGGCAAATAAACGGCCGTAGGTTTCTGTTCACTAATACTGCGGCATCTTTTCAGGTGCCGCAGTTTGAAATTAAATAATATTTTGCCGGACAACACCGGAGGAAATGAGTATGTCAAATAAAAAATCTGAAAATATGGATTTCAACGGAAATACCCAGGAAAACGCGGAAGACATCCTTCGTAAATTTGACAGGGAATCCCGCATACGTATATGGGAAGGAAAACCGGCGATTTTTATCCGGATTTTTATGGCCGCCTTCTCTCTGTACTGCATGTATTCTACCCTGTTCAGTGTCTCCGCGCTGGAAAAAAGGCTGACGACCTTTGTGACGTTTATCATCATAATGGGATATCTGACCTTTCCGGCGAGCAAAAAACGTGTCCGCCCGAATTATATCCCTTGGTATGATATCGTGATAATGCTCCTCGGAGCCGGATCGTTTTTCTACTATTTAATAAGATACGACGAACTGGTGCTCGTGCTGTCCAGCGCCTCCAAGATGACTCCTTTTTTGACGATTCTCGGAATAGTAGGCACGCTCAGCCTGATGGAGCTCTGCAGACGCTGCGTGGGTGTTCCTATTTTGTTTATTATCGGTGCTCTTCTGATATATACTTTTGCAATCGGAAAGCCGTTGAACCTGGTTATATTCAATCTTTTCTATGATGTAAAAGGAATACTGTCAACGCCGCTCAAGGCGTGCGCGAGCTTTATCTGCGTCTTTATTATATTCGGTGCGTTTCTTGAGAGGACGGGAATAGCCGAATTCTTTATCCGGATGGCGAATGCCATGGTCGGAAGATTTTCCGGCGGTCCCGCGAAAGTTGCCGTTATTTCTTCCGCCCTCTGCGGCATGGTCTCCGGTTCATCTGTAGGAAACACCGTTACTACCGGTTCCGTAACCATACCTATGATGAAAGATACCGGCTACAAACCGGAATTTGCCGGAGCGGTCGAGGCCGCTGCTTCAACGGGAGGACAGATTATGCCTCCCATCATGGGCGCGGCGGCGTTTCTGATGGCCGAATACATGGGCATCCCCTACAGCGAGGTTGCTCTCCGCGCGATTCTGCCGGCAGTTTTGTATTTCGCGGGTATTTTTATCGCGGTACACCTGGAGGCGAAAAAGAATTCTCTGAAGGGCATCCCCGTAGACAAGCTGCCCCGTTTCAAGGCGCTGCTTCCGCGTATATACCTTCTGGCACCGCTGATTACGCTTGTGTGGCTCGTTGTTTCCGGTTCCCGCACCATGGCTTATGCGGCGGTCATCTCCATTCTGGTAGCTATCGTAGTCAGCACGGTTGACGATATTTTCAACGGCAAAAAAGCTGCCGAAGCACCCAGCAAAAAGGAATTGTACGTCGAGCGGACAAAGAGAATGTCTTCGCGCGTTTTCTCTTCGCTGGAAGCCGGAGGCAGAGGCACCGTCACCGTCGCAGTGGCGTGCTGCATGGCAGGTATCATAGCCGGCTGCATCACTTCTACCGGTCTTGCCTCAAAGCTCATCAGCGCGGTCGTTGACGTAAGCAGCAAGTTTACCATTATCGACCCCACTTTCGTAGCGCTGGCACTGACAATGATCTGCTGCATCATCCTCGGCATGGGCGTTCCCACGACAGCAAACTATTGCATTATGGCATCTACCTGCGCGCCTATTCTGATTACTATCGGCGTGCCGAAGATAGCCGCGCATTTCTTTGTCTTTTATTTCGGAATCGTCGCCGACATTACGCCTCCCGTGGCGCTGGCCGCGTATGCAGGCTCGGCAATAGCAAAATCAAACCCGATGAAAACGGGCGTCAACGCGACAAAGCTTGCTATCGGCGCGTTTGTGGTTCCCTATATTTTCTGTATGAATCCCGCGATGCTGTTTGTGGACGCGAGCTTCCTGCAGGTTGTTCAGATTGTCGCGACCTCTCTTATCGGAATATTCGGAGTTGCCGCGGCTATGAACGGATACCTCTTCCGGAAAATCAATATTTTCGTCAGGCTGGTACTGTGTGCGGGCGGACTTTTGATGCTGGATCCCGGACTGACTACCGATCTTATCGGAATCGGACTGCTGGCAGGAGCGATTATCTTCCAGCGCTTTGTTAAGCCCGCGGCAAAACCCGCAGAATAATGATTTGCTTGCTTTTTCCCGTTTTTTCTATATAATGATTGGCGGTGAGTTCGAAACCATCCTCACCGAAGGGCTGACCGCCTCAAAAAAACAAAACTAAGGGGAAAAGCAATGAATTCAAAAGAAGAACGCCGCGATTCGCGGCAGGTTTCCACAAGGAAAAAACTGATTCACAGCACATATTTTATTACTCAGGGCGGTATTATCGCCGCCCTTTATATTGTGCTGTCACTGGGGGCAAAAGCTCTGGGGCTTTCGTCGGGCGCCATTCAGGTGCGTTTTTCGGAGGCGCTGTGCATACTGCCCGGCTTTACTCCTGCAGCCATTCCGGGTGTGACTATCGGCTGCTTTCTTTTTAATCTGATTGACCAGGGTGCGCCGCTCGATATGATATTCGGCTCGCTGGCCACGCTGATTGGGGCGTTCGGAACTTATTTCCTGCGCAAAAAGCACTGGCTCGCGGCACTTCCTCCGATACTCTCAAACACTTTCATCATTCCGTGGGTGCTCCAGACAGCTTATGGCATGACCGACTCTTATTGGTATCTCATGCTCACAATCTTCGTCGGCGAACTTATCTCCATCGGCCTCCTGGGAGAAATGCTGTATTATTCGATGGTCAACTCCAAAATGACACAGATTTTCAGGAAGTAGGAAGGTTATAATCATAAACTCCGTAGAGATTCGCATTTTCGAAAATCATAGGGAGGTTTGAAAATATTTTCTCCCTATAGATTGGCCATTTCCGGAAATCATAGGGAGGTTTGAAATCATTTTCTCCCTATAGATTGGCCATTTCCGGAAATCATAGGGAGGTTTGAAAACATTTTCTCCCTATAGATTGGCCATTTCCGGAAATCATAGGGAGGTTCGAAATCATTTTCTCCCTATAGATTGGCCATTTCCGGAAATCATAGGGGGGTTTGAAAA
Source organism: Lachnospiraceae bacterium (assembly GCA_017455435.1). GTDB lineage: Bacteria > Bacillota > Clostridia > Lachnospirales > Lachnospiraceae > UBA3774. The sequence goes on from JAFTAU010000023.1 coordinate 107,188, forward strand.
TATTTTTTCCCTATAGATTGGCCATTTCCGGAAATCATAGGGAGGTTTGAAAACATTTTCTCCCTATAGAATGGCCATTTCCGGAAATCATAGGGAGAAATAAAAAAGTAAGCGGCGAGAGAGGCTGCGGCGGCAGCCTCTTCTGTATCTACCCGAGCGGGCGTTTAAAACCCGCCGGGTCCACCCCTCATGCTTCCGGGAGCGCCTCCCATGCCTCCGAAGCCCGCATTGCCTGCAGAGCCGACGGTGTAGGAAGCCTGCGTCCAACTAAAGAGCTCCGAGCCGTTCTGCTTCATGGTATAGGTTTCGTTCAGCACCAGCTTTTCCGATGCAATCCAGCATGAGCTGTAGCTGCCGGAGAGTTCAAAGGACAGAATCTCTTCTCCCGAAGAACTGACCAGCACGAAGCTGCCCTGCGAGAATGTCAGAGAGCTGTCGGCGTATATGTTTACAGAGTCGCCCGAAGGAAGCTCGCAGATGCCGCCGAGCGCCACCACAGTACCACCGGTCATAGTGATGCTTCCGTCAACATCTATCGACCCGGACATACCGCCCGCGCTGCTGCCGCCTTTTACCAGCACGAATCCGCCGCTTATCTCAATATTGCCGTTTGAATCGATGGCGTCGGTATCGCCGGACGAAGTTGTCACGTCAACATATCCGCCGGTAATGCGCAGCAGCGGTGTATTATCATTCCCACTCACATTTATTCCGTCATCAGTTGAATATATAAAAGTGCTGCCGCCGCTGATAAGGATTTGATTCGCTTCCAGTCCCTCGCGGGCATCTTTGATGTTCAGCGTGCCGGACTTGATATTAAGCTCTGTATCCGCATGCAGCGCATCGTCGCCGGATACAATTGTTATCTCCGCACTTGAAACAGTAATAGCTCCTGCGCCGTTGCTGCCGTTTTCAAGCTCGTCTCCACCGTTTGCGTGGATGGCGTCATCGATGGCTTTTATAGAAATGCTGCCGCCGGTAATAGTGACTTCGTTCGCGGCCTTTATGCCTTTGTGCGAGCCATCGTCATCCTTGCTTCCGCTGCTTCCCTCAAAAGGGTTTCCGCCAAAGCCTCCAAAACTGCCTCCGAAGCCTCTATGGGCTTCTTTGCTAGCCACCTGTACTGCGATCGTGGCGCTTCCGGTATCCTGACCCTGATCCGTGTAATCCGAAGTAAAGATATTGAGCACAACACTTGCCCCGGACACGACAACGTCGTAGGCTGCGTCAATGCCATCAGACTCGCTGAAAATGTCAATATGCCCATCCTCAATGGTTACGGTTCCGCGCTGATTTCCCTTTGAAGATACGTCGCTGTTTTTCGTCTTAATTCCATCGGAATCGGTAGAAATCAGAATCAGATTTCCGGATTTGATCTTGACCGTATCGTTTCCTTTTATCGCGTTTCCAACCGCCGTGACCTTCAGAGAAAGCTCCTTGACCGTCACATCGTCCTTTGATTTGACGCCGTTGTCAAAAGAGCCGTCGACTATCAGAATGCCGCTTCCGGAAAGCTTTAAATCGCATTCGCAGTAGATTGCCGCGTCGATTTCCTCGTCTTCAGAGGCGTTTTCACGCCCGTCGGCGATTACATTATATGTTCCGGCGGCAGCTTCAATCTCCACCTCATCACCGCCGGTAATCTGAACAGGGGCGCTGTCTGCGGAGTAAATAACCGTTCCGTCAAGAATCAGCTTTACCTGGTCTTCGTCAGAAATACTTATGACCACGCTCCCACCCTCGAGTCTGCCGGTCAGAATGTATTCGCCCGCCTGAGTAATGGTATAAACAGAGCCGCTTTGACTGACGCCGTCGCCGGTAATCGCAAATTCTCCTGTTGCCTCGAGGCTGCTGTCGGCAAAATCCTCCAGAACGCCGGCTTCTGTAATGCTGACCGTCTGAGATACCGCCTCTGTCGCCTCTCCGGTAACGGCCGCGCTATCGGAATCCGTCTGCGAGCCGCTCTCCGCCGCGTCGCCGCAGGCCGCGAGGAGCATACCCGCGCAAAGCGCTCCCGCTAATAATTTCAAACAATTCTTTTTCATGATCAATTCTCCCTTACGTTTGCGTCGTCGCTTACATATACGCCCGGCGCTTCTATTGTTTCGCTGCACCGGATGATTTCGATATCTCCGGCGTTTACCGTTATTTCCGTATTACTGTGGATGGCGTCGTCCGAAGCCGCCAGGCTCAGGTTTCCGCCGTCTATCGTTATCTGCCCCACCGTGTGGATGGCGTCTTTTCCGCTTTCTATGGTTATCTCTCCCGATTCTATGTAGAGATATCCCTCCTCATTATCCCATGTAGTCGCCGTTGTAATACCTGATGCGGAATTTTTCGCGCATATTTACGCCGTCCACTTTCTCGCGCAGCGCCTTGTCAAAGATATTGTCAAAGTACAGGCTTCTGATGAGATATTTGCCGTCCTTTGCATGGGGGTCCGGCTCAGTAACGGCTCTCAGCCTCTGCCTTATGCAAAGCAGATCCGAGTAGTTTATTTCATGTTTCCATTCGTGACGGTAATCCATTTTTCTCTCCTGTTTTGTCGGAATTGGTTCTATGGGGTTATTATTTCAGGAAAATGTGTATGTGTTATGTTAAGAATGTGAAGAGTTTGTGATTGCCCCGCAACTAAACGGACTTTCCGGGAAATTGACATAAAAGAGACCTGTGAAAAAACCCCGGCGGCAAGGTGCCGTCGGGGCCGGAAGATGTGAAAGGGTTTAAAACTGTCAGGCGGCGTAGGCATCAGCCGAAGCGCCGTAATTGCGGATGGCTCTGACTATCGCGGCAAGCGCTGCATCGGAGCTGCCGGCCTTTGAAGCGATATAGGAATTTACGCTGTAGCTCACAGTCTGATAGGTCGTGGACGCGTCCTCCAGAGTAATGGTGAAGGTCGTGTCAAAGTCTGTGGCGTACAGACCGTCGCTGACTACGATGTAGTATCCGTTGTCGACGGCCGCCTCTGAGAGCAGGTAGGTCTTTGAGGTCAGACCGGTCGATATTACAACCTTTGTGGCCTCCGCGGCTTTGACGCGCAGCACGAACCTGACATCATTTGTCAGACGCAGGGAAGCGCCGCAGATCATATCGGAATAAGCATATGACGAAGTGCTGAACGCCGTGGTCGGGGCCGTAAAGCTCTGGGTCTTTGACGTGGTTACCCACGAGGAAGTGTTCGCCAGATCGTCGGTATTATAGCTGATATAAGTCTGCGCGGCGGCGCCGTACTCCAGCATATCAGCCATCAGCGTATCCAGCAGAGCAAATTTCTGAGCGGTCAGACCCAGCTGCGTCAGGCCTTCCGCTGTCTGTCCCAGCGTATGAACGCTGTCGCAGTAAGCCTTTATGCTGTAGGTCTTTGTTTCAAGAACCTGGCTGTCGTCGTCCAGCAGCTCGATTGTGATGGTGTCGCTCATATTGTGTGAATAGATATTGTCATATTCAAATGTCCACACACCGTCTGCATCTACGCCGTTTACAACTACCGGATCATCGATGCCTGAGAAGCGAACCCTGGGAGCGGTGACTTCGCTCTCGGTAGTGGCTGTTACGTGGAGAGTCAAATCCGAACCCGCAGTAACCGCAACGCCGGTGAGTTTGTTCTGGATGGCAGGGGCGGTAGTGCTGTAAACGCAGGCATCCGCCCAGACAAACGAACCGCCGCTGTTTCCGCCGTCGCTGACGGTTTCCAGCTTGATGAAGTTATAATCGCTGACGTCAAGCTTGAACTCGGCAGTCAGATACGCTCTGACATCTTTAGCGTAGGCGATAGGTGAGAACGAATCGCTGTCATATGTGGCAGCTTTGCTGCCGTAAACAGTGAAGGTCAATTTGTAATTGAACTTGTCGGTAGCGGGGTTGACGTTTCCTTCACCGGTGATACCGGCTACAGCATAGAAGTACTCGACATCGAGATCTCTGATGTCATATACAACGTACGCCGATTTATTCGTGCTGGCTGAGACAAGACCGCCCAGGCCCTTTGCGAATTTTGTGTCGCGGTAGCCGACGGCGATGTCGGCCTTGTCATATACCACATCGCTCGTGGTGCTGTCCGCCGCAGTGATGGTCAGGGTTCTGGGGCTGTTGGTGTTGTCAACAACTTTTCTGGAATCTGAACCGTTCTGGTTCTTGCCCGTCCATACATAGACCTTGTCGTCCCAGTTTGTATCAAGCTTGAATTCTCTGGGATTGGCTTCGCTTGCGCCGGTTCCGATGATAAAGGAATCAACCATGTTGGTGCTGTAGACATCCGACAGATATGTGATGCTGTCGGCTTCGCTGTGTCCGGCGAATGTGCCGACAGCGCCCTTGTTGCTGAGCTTGTCTGCCAGACCGTAGACGCAGGCGTCTGCCCAGACAAAGGAGCCGCCGCTGTTTCCGCCGTCACTGGTGGTGACGAGCTTGAGATACTTATAGCCGGTGATGTCCACATTGAACTCAGCTATCAGGTACGCCCTGACGCCGGAGGCGTAGGCGAGCAGTTCAAAATCTCCGTTCGCCGTGCCGGTCTTGCTGCCGTAAACGTCAAAGGTAAGCTTGTAAGTGTAGTTTCCGGTCGCAGGGTTTGTATTTGCCGCGCCGGTCATACCTACTACCGAGTAGAAATACTTTGCATTAAGTCCCTGAACGTCATATATCGCTTCCGCGGATTTTACGGTACTGGCCGATACGAGGCCTGCCAGGCCCTTGGCATACTTGGTGCCGCGATAGCCGATGGCAATCTCCGTATTGGTATAATCCACGTCATGCGTCGTGCTGTCCGCCTCGGTAACGGTGAGAGTTCTGGGGCTATTGGCCGAGGTCACCTGCTTTCTCGCAGTGGAACCTGTCTGGCTACTGCCCGTCCAGACAAAGAGCTGATTGTCCCAGTTGGTATCCAGCTTGAAATCGCGGGGAGCGGTCAAGCTGGAGCTCGTGCCGATAATAAAACTCGAAATCCTTCTTTCGGTATTATGAATATCCGAAAGATATGTGGTCTTTGCCTCGGATGCAAGAGCGTCCTTGCCGGCAGCAGCGCCGCTGGCGCCTATAGTGGATGTTTTCGCCAGAGGAGTGTACAGGCACGCGCCGCCCCATGCATAGGAGCCGCCCGATGCGCTGCCATCCGCAACCGCCTCGAGCTTGATGAACTTCCAGCCGCTGACGTTTACGTTGAATTCTGCATTGTTGTAGGTCTTGCTGGCCGCGACGCTGGCGCCGTAGCCGCCTATCTCATCCTGCTCGGAAAGCAGCGTGAAGCTCATGGTAGGGCTGTAGGCATCGGCATTGCTGCCGTAAACTCTGAATGTAACGCCGTAGCTCTGCGCGGCCTGCTGAGAAGTAGGTCTGTTCGCAGCGTCACCGGTCAGACCGGCCACTGCGTAGAACATGGTTCCGTCCTGTCCGGATATATCATATACGATAGAACTGGTATCAACACAGCTCGAGGACAGATGTCCGCCAAGTCCCTTTGAGAAATACTTTCCGGTATATCCCAGAACAATGTCCAAAGGCATAAATGTGCGGGTGCCCTCTGCCATCGTGGTCAGCTCTCTGCCCGTGGGATGATTCACGGGGTTAACAGCATTGACAGTGTGGCTGCTGTTCCACATATAGTAAGGATATATCTTGGTTCCGTCACCCTGATAGGGTGAATCCATAAAGAAAATGGTCTTTTCGCCAGGGGTGTCGCTTCTTTCCAGGTCGGAAAGATATGTAACTCCGTTGCCTTTAAATCCGGCGTGCATGCCCTGATGCACCAGTGAACTGCCGCCAAGGTCCTCTGTCAGCGTGGAAACAATCAGAGTGTGAGTTGCACTGGCGGTGATGTGGGTGGTAACGTTGCTCTCGTTTCTGAGCCAGTAGTTGAAGTCATAGTTGGTTCCGCCAACAACATGATTTTCGGCGGTGCCGCCCTGATGCTTCAGATAGTTATAGAAAGCGAAATCCGTGCAGGGCCAGAAGCAGACGGTAGGATCGACGTTCTGGTACAGAGCCTTGTAGCCGCCGTTTGAGCCGTGATGCGCAACCTGCAGAATATCGCTCTTAAGATAGCTGCCGAACACGCTGTTAATCTGGCTGTTAAGAGCAGTGCCACAGTCCGTCAGGAAAAGTGCCGTCTTTCCGCTGTCGGTGAAGGTCATGCGCCATGCGCCTGCAGCGTTGTTAAGATAAGGCATGCTGTTCGGCCTGTAGTCTTCCTGCGCGAAAATGAATTCTATCTCACAGCCGGGGAAGTAAAGCTTCTGGCCGGTATGATAGATGAAATGCTCCGCTTCGGGGAAATTTGTATTGATTGCCGAAAGAAGCGAGCTCTGATATCCGGCGAAATTAGTAATCTCCGTGGCTATGTCATCGCCCGTTTTTCCGTTTGTAAAGCCAATCTCGTTTATCGCGTCAATGGTCGGGAAATTGTAAATGACCATATTCAGATCGAACTTGTCGGAATAATCGTTTATGACCTTCTTTGAAAGCGTGACGTGGTCGGGATCCCCGTGGGAATACATCCAGGTGACCTGGGGCTTTGTACCTGAAGGGGTCTTTGCTTCAAGGAAGTCCAGAAGAGCTTCTATATCGTCAGCGCCGCTTCTGGTGTACGTCCTGGTAGCGGTGTTTCCGTCCAGGTCGATGTACTCAACACTCTTGTTTGCGTCTGTGCCCCAGCCGCCATCGATGATGATAAAGCTGCCATCGGAGAGCTGAACGACTTCGCACAGAACGTCTTCGCTCATGCCGATAGCGGAAATGGTGGGCGTTACGCTGCCCGTCTCTCCGGCCTCAGCCGCGCTGGTCGCGCCGATAAAGGTCTCTGTGCCGTAATTGATGCGGAATTCACTAAGTGCGGCGAAATAATTGCAGTGAACCACGGTGTATCCGCCCGCGCCGTTGCTCTTGTAATATGTAAACATACGGTTTCCGCCCGCAGTATTCTCGGTGCCGCGGAGCGTAAAGCCGTTTCCGGCGAGGGTGGTTTTGTAGGTATCAATCTCGCCGTTAATAGTGTTGCTCCATGTGTCAAACAGAATCTCTCTGTGGCCGAGACCCGTGTCATAGGGCGTGGAGTTTCTGCGTATGGCAGTCGTGGAAAATGCCGGCACGTCGGTTCCGTAGGTCAGCGCGGCGGGATCCGCGTAAGCAGTTACGCTGTCCGTGAGAGCGCCGGCCAACGGTGAAAACGCCATAACGGCCGCAAGAATAAATGCTAACAGTTTTTTCATAATTCCTCCGATACTGTTTTATTCCGAAAGGGGGATGCCCCTTTGCGTGTTAGTATCAAAAAGTATTATAAAAAAAATATACAAAACGCAACAGGCGCAAATCCAACACAAAGCGTTCAATATTAAAGATATTTTACTAACGTCAGAGATAGAAAAACGCCCCCTGCAGGGAAGTTGCACCTGAGGGGGCTGAGGAAAAATAATATGTGTAAAGTCTGTTTGTCAATTAATATAGGCTTCGGCTGATACTCCGTAATTGTACAGGGCTCTGACTATGCCCGAAAGCGCGGCGTTGGAGTTGTTGCATTTTGAAGCGACATATGAATTGACACTGTAGGTCACGGTGTGATAGGTCACAGAATCGTCTGCGAGGGTGAAGGTGTACACCGTGTCAAAATCTGTCGCCAGCATTCCTGCGCCTTCGATCCTGTAGGAGGCGCTGCCCTCAGACACGGCATCCGTGGCGAGATTATAAACCGCTTCGTTCTCTCCGTCGGAAATGATGAGCTTTGTGGCATTCTCTGCGCTTACTCTGATCAGGAAGCCGACATCGTTTTTAATACGAATGGACGCGCTGCGGATCTTGTCGGTCTGACTGTGCGCGGATGAAGTGGTATCCGACGCGGGAGCGGTAAAGCTCTGGGTCTTTGCGGTGGATACCCATGCGGATGCGTTTGCCGGATTGTTTGTGTCACGGCCTGTATAGATTTGGGCGGCGGCGCCGTATTCCAGCATGTCAGCCATAAGAGTGTCGAGCAGGGCGTATTTTTCGGCTGTCATTCCGAGAGATTCCAGGCCCTCTGCGGTCTGACCGAGCTCATGCACGCCGTCGCAGTAGGCTTTGATGCTATAGGTCTTTGTTTCGAGGGTTTCATTTTCATCGTCCAGAAGCTCCAGCGTAATAGTGGTGTTCATAAGCTGTGAGTAGATTGAAGGATATTCAAACAGCCATTTTCCGTCAGTGCTGACTCCGGTCGCCACTACGGGATTAGTGCCCTCGCGCGAGAATCTGACCTTGGGAGCAGTCACGTCCGATGTAGTGGTGGCGAGCACGTGAAGCGTCAGATTTGCAGCCGCTGTGACCGATACGTTGGTCATTTTGTTTTCGACTATGGGAGTTGTATTGTAAACGCAGGCATCCGCCCAGACAAAGGAGGAACTGTTATTGGTCGCGCTGTCGTTGACCGTCTCGAGCTTTATGTACTTGTATCCGGTGACCGGAACGTTAAATTCGGCCGTCAGATAGGCTCTGATGTCGGTGGCGTATGCAATCAGGAAGAAATCCTCCGCATCCGTGCCGGTGGTGCTGGCGTAGACATTGAATCCCAGCTTCCATTTATAAGTGCTTGCATCATCGGCGTTGCCATTGCCGGTCAGACCGGCTACAGCATAAAAGTACTCCGCTTCCAGCCCCTGAATATCAAACACCACACTCGCGGGGGTCTTGGTATTCTTTGAAGCAAGACCGCCCAGAGCTTTTTCGTACCTGGTTCCGTAATAACCTGCAACCACATCGCCCGGATAGTAGGTGATGTTCTCAGCAGCCGCGCCGGGAGCAGATACGATGGAGAGGGAGCGCCCGGCAGCATATTTTGATGTCACTCCCCAGCGGCTGGTGCCCTGCCCTGCCCATACATAGACGGCGCCGTCCCAGTTTGTATCCAGCTTGAAATCACGGGGACTTGCTTCGGAATCGCTGGCGCCTATTACGAAATGAGAAATCTGTCTTGCAGTGTTGTAAGCATCGGAAAGGTAAGTGATATTTGTCGCTTCGGAATGTCCCGCGGGAATCGCCGAAGAAGTGATGTTAGGTGTCTTTTCGATGGTCCTGTACAGGCAGGCATCCGCCCATACGAAAGAGCCGCCGCTGTTTCCGCCGTTGCTGTATGTGACGAGCTTCAGATATTTGTAGCTGCTGATGTCTACGTTGAATTCGGCGACCAGATAAGCTCTGATATCGGAGGCGTAGGTAATCAGTTCAAAATCAGCCTCGTTTGTCCCGCCCTTGCTGCCGTAGACCTCAAAGGTCAGCTTGTAGGTGTAGTCCCCGGACACAGGGTTTATGTTTGCCGCACCGGTCATGCCCACTACGGAGTAGAAGTATTTTTCTCCAAGACCCTGAAGATTATATATAACTGATGCGGATTTTTTGGTGCTGGGCGACACGATACCGGCCAAACCTTTGGCGTATTTTGTGCCGCGGTAGCCGATAGCTATCTCTGTATTGGTATAATCCACATTGTGCGTCGTGCTGTCCGCTTCGGTTATGGTGAGGTTTCTGGGACTGTTGCCCGAGGTTACCTGCTTTCTGGCGGTAGAACCGGTCTCACTGCTGCCCGTCCAGACAAAAAGCTGGCTGTCCCAGTTCTCGTCAAGTTTGAAATCACGGGGGCTGGACTCACTGTTGCCAGAACCTATGACAAAGCTCGAAACCTTGCTTTCGGTGCTGTACAGGTCCGAAAGATATTTTACAGAAGAATAGTCCACAAAATTGGTTTTGCCCGCGGGAGCGCCGCTTTTACCGATGGTGGATTTTTTGACAGCAGGCGAATAGAAGCAGCATTCACCCCATGCGTATGAGCCGCCGGCCGAGCCTCCATCGCTGGCTGCTTCAAGCTTCAGATATTTGTAGCCGGTCACGTCTACGTCAAATTCGGCCGTGTTGTAGGTTTTGCTCTGGGCAACAGATGCACCGTAGCCGCCGATTTCGTCAACCGACGCAATAAGCGTGAATTCCGTCTCGTCGGTATAGGTTTCCGCATTACTGCCGTATATGGCGAATGTTACGCCGTAGCTGTGCTCGGGTCCCTCATTTTTGGGTCTGTTGGCCGCGTCACCGGTCATGCCCGCTATGGCATAAAAATTGGTCAGCCCAACTTCGCTGACATCAAAAACGATAGCACTGGGGGCATAATCTTCTGCCGACAGGTCTACAAGATGTCCGCCGAGACCCTTTGTGAAGCGCTTGCCCTGGTAGCCCAGAACGATATCGTTGGAACAGAAGGTCTGTGTACCCTCGGCAGTAGTGGTGAGCTCGCGTCCATTCGGATGATTGACTGCGTTGATTACATTTACCGAATGAGACGCGTTCCATATATAAATGGGATATGTCTTTGTGCTGTCGCTTCCCTGAAAAGAAGCATCCTTTTCAAACGGGGCGCCGCTGTCGCTGCCGTGTTCATAGACAACTTTATCCGTGCCGTAAAGGTCGGACAGATAAGCGGCGGCTACGCCTTTTCTGCCGGTGTACGCGCCCTGATGAACAAGCGTACCACCCGTGCCCGCGGGCGCAGCCTGCGTGGTGACTGCCGGAAGCGTCAAAACGCCGACAGTCATTGCCAGCGCAAGAAGCAATGAACAGATTTTTTTAATCAACTTCATATTGCTTTTCCTCCTAAGTATATCGGGTATGTATAGAATCACTCCTATCAAACATTGTAAAATTAGCAAATTAATATTTTTGAGTCAATGAAGCTGATGATTTTCGTTTGAAATTGAACGCTAAGATCGGTTTTTGTATGCTTTGGCACTACACAACCACCGCGTGCAATGATAAAATAATGCAGGGCTTTCTGTGCGGTTTGAGCGCAGAGCCGTCATTTCTGAAAAGGAGACCCTGTAATGAATTTAAAAGATATTCGCCTTTTTCTGTTCGATATGGACGGGACGATTTATCTCGGCGATCAATTATTTGATTTTACAAAGGAGCTGCTGAGGACGATTCGCGAGAGCGGGCGCGATTACCGCTTTCTGACCAATAATTCGTCAAAGGGCGTGGAGGCTTATGTGGCAAAAATGGCGCGGCTGGGGATAGAGGCGGCGCCGGAGGATTTTGTGACGTCTGCGCACGCGACCATTTATTATCTGAAGGAACACCACCCCGGAGCGAGGCTCTACGTGTGCGGCACGCAGTCGCTGATAGGGCAGTTTGAGACGGCGGGCTTTGCAGTGCCGCAGGATATAGAGCAGACGGATGTGATTGTGCTGGGTTTTGATACGGAGCTGACTTTTAAGAAATTAGAGGATATCTGTAAGCTCCTGGCGGCGCATCCGGATATGCCGTATATCGCTACTCATCCGGACTTTGTGTGCCCCACGGAGTACGGCAGCGTGCCGGATTGCGGCAGCGTGATAGAGGCGCTGCATTATGCCACGGGAAAGCGGCCCGTCGTGATTGGAAAGCCGCAGCCGCTGATTGTGGAGCTGGCGATGAAGAGCGCCGGCGTGACGGCAGCGCAGACCGCGGTGGTGGGCGACAGGCTTTATACGGATGTAAAGTCCGGGCTGAATGCCGGCGCGACTGCGATACTGGTTATGTCGGGTGAAACTACCCCTGAGATTCTCGCAGCGAGCGAGGACAAACCTGACCTGGTGCTGGAGAGCGGCGCGCAGATACTGGCCGCCCTGAAGGAGTAGGGACAGTAATCCCCGCCCGCTCTATCGCACAATTAGAAAATTTTGTTTCGCACAGGACATGCAGCTTCAATGCTTTCAGACACGCTGTAAACAAAGAAATTCGGGCTCCGGCACGCTTGCCTCTGCCCGATTTCTTTGAACAGCGTTTCTGTCTGAAATCATTTTTGCTGATGTCTGAGAATGCGAAAAAAATTTTAATGTGTGCTGCACGGGCGGGGCGATTCCTGCGATTTCTAGTGACTTCTGAAAAAAGCCGGAGCGGATGACCGCACCGGCTTTTGTTATTTAAGTGAGCGAGAGCTTACTTCTCCTGCTCTTTCTTTTTCTTGCCTGAAAGAATCACGTTGAAGATGATGCCCAGGATCAGAGCGGTGGCGATGGTGGTGATTGTAACATCGCCGAAAGTGAGCGACAGACCGCCGATACCGGATACGAGGATAACGGAAACCACAAAGAGGTTTCTATTGTCATCGAGATCGACGTTTTTGATCATCTTAAGTCCCGAAACAGCGATGAATCCGTACAGACTCATGCAGACGCCGCCCATAACGCAGGTCGGAATGGAGCCGAGGAAAGTAACGAAGGGACCAAAGAATGAAATCAGCATTGCCATGATTGCGGCGCAGATGATGGTAACGACAGAGGCGTTCTTGGTAACAGCAACGCAGGCGATGGACTCGCCGTAAGTGGTGTTCGCGCAGCCGCCGAAGAATGCGCCGATCATGTTGCCGATACCGTCGCCGAGCAGCGATCTGTGAAGACCGGGGTCTTTGATGAGATCTTTTTCGATGATGGTGGAGATGTTCATGTGGTCAGCCAGGTGCTCCGCAAATGTAACGAATGCAACGGGAACAAACGCCACAGCGACAGTCGTCAGATATTGTCCGTCAATCTCTGAGAAGCCCTTGAATGCTTCAACGAAAGTAAAGTTCGGGACTTCGAATATCTTTATGTTTTCAAATACAGAGAAATCGCAGAGTATCATGGAAGCGTTTCCGGTCTTCTCTCCGATTACGGTGAAGATGGCAGCCAGAGCATAGCCGGCTATGATGCCGATGATAAAGGGAATGAGTCTCATTGATTTGCTGCCGTAAACGGAAGCGATGCAGACTACAAGGAGAGTGAACACGCCTACGATGATGGCATAATAGGGGACGGTTTCAACTTCCGCGCCGTTTGTAATTACTGTCTGCAGGTCGCCGACAGCATTGACTGCGAGCGAAAGACCGATAAGAGCGACCGTCGGGCCTATAACCTGTTTGGGCATAAATTTGTCAACCCACCTGGTTCCGGCAATTTTTACAATAATTGCAATCACCACATAGACAAGTCCGGCAAATACCGCGCCGATCAGGATTCCGGCAAAGCCCGCCTGAGCGCTGACCGCGCCGGCAAAAGCCGCGAACATTGAGCCGATAAACGCGAATGAAGAGCCGATGAAGACGGGGCTTTTTGCCTTGGTGAAGGCTACATAGACAAGTGTTCCGGCGCCGGCTCCGAAGAGTGCCGCCGACTGTGACATTCCGTTTCCGACGATTGCCGGAACGGCGATGGTTGCCGCCAGGATTGCCAAAAGCTGCTGCAGTGCGAACAGGATAATCTGTCCGAATTTGGGTTTTTCCGATACATCGTAAACCAGTTTCATAAGATACTACCTCCCTCGAAGATTGTTTATACTATTGAGGCATTGCCTCACAACTTACTGTTTGCAGGCGGGGTCACCGCTTATTTTTTGTTCAGCTCCACCTGGTAAATCCCGTCGTACTCTTCCACTTTTACGCTGACGAATTCATCGCGGGATGTGGGAATGTTTTTGCCGACGTAATTGGCGCTGATGGGCAGCTCTCTGTGACCGCGGTCGACCATTACGCAAAGCTGCACGCTCGCCGGTCTGCCGAGGCTGATGATGGCGTCCATCGCGGCTCTGGCAGTGCGCCCTGTATAGAGAACATCGTCCACCAGCACTACGTGCGCCCCGTTTACGTCAAAGGGGATGAAACTTCCGTCCAGTCTGGGATCCTCGTATTTTTCCGTGAGGTCATCGCGGTAAAGCGTGATGTCCAGCTCGCCGAGCACAGCCTGCATATCGGAGAATTTTTCGATGTTCTGCGCCAGCAGCTTTGCCAGCGGGACGCCGCGGCGCTTGATTCCGACCAGATAAATCGTGCGCCTTTCAGTGTTTTTTTCAATAATCTCGTGCGCCAGTCTGGCCAGCGTCCGCGTCATCGTCTGCGAGTCTACGATTATCTTTCCGTTCACGTCTGCTTCTCCATCGAATTTGCAAAATCCTCTGCGAGCCGTCGCGGCTGCCACTTTCTCCCGCAAAAAAACGCCCTGTCTGATTTGACAAGGCGTAATAAATGCATGGTATGGTTATTTCTGCCGCCTTGCCGGTATCTCGTACCGATTTAAAGGTTTCATCCGTTGAATGATAGCATACTTTTGAGCGAAATAAAAGCCCTTATTTTTGGAAAATGTCCTAAGGCGCGAAAACAGCGAAAGGGCGGCGCAGATGGCGCCGCCCTTTTATTTAAATGCAAACTATTATTGCTCACGGGTTATTCCGGACTGATATGCGTTTTCGCCCTGATGTATTAAATATCCGTCTATTGTATTATTTCCCTCGTAATAAGCATAATAGGGTATAGAACCATGGAATCGAGCGTCTGTCCCGTCATAATTGCATGAGCACATTGTCCAGACAGCGCCATCGTTGTAGCTTACGCTCAGATAGAACAATTTATTATCTATACACGACGCGGCAAATCCGCTTTCGGCTATTGTTTTCATCTTGCTCAGCGAACCGTTACTATTAATCTTGTAAAGCGAGATATCGCTTATTGCTTCGCTTTCAAGATATCCGCTATAGGTAACTACATAGTAGCCATAATACTCGACTATTGCTATATCGTTCGCTATTTTCTTTAGCGAATTATTCTTCGTGTTAAAGACATAGGTGGCAACCTTTTCATTATCCCAATCCGTATATGTCAGATAAACATAATTTTTGTAGGCGTATGAAAGAGTCATTTTTGTGTCTGAACTAAAGAAAGAGCCGAGATTAATCAGTCTGGTTTTTTTGCCACTTCCTGCATCTTGAGTATATAAGGCTTTGTTTTCTATATAGTAACGAACGCTTCCGTTAGACATCACATAATTTCCATCAAAAGCAAAGGTTTCATCGGGGAAGCCGGAGACCAGTTTCCCGTTGCTTAATGTCAATTCATATTTATGTGTTCCTATAGTTATTCCGTCGATTACCCCGTTGTAATCAAACCGCACCTGGCCGCTCTTTACGTACCACCAGGTGTTGTTGTCGGTGCGCTTTACAATGCCGGTCTTATCGGTCTGCACCTTGCTGCCCTTTACATACCACCATGTACCGTCTTCGGTGCGCTTTACGATATTCGTCACGTTAAATTGAACCTGACCGTTTTTTACATACCACCAGGTTCCGTTGTCAGTGCGCTTTTCAACGCTGGTCACGCCAAACTGCACCTGACCGTTTTTCACGTACCACCATGTATTGTTATCATCGCGTTTTATAATACTCGTGACACCGGTCTGCACCTGGCCGCCATTCACGTACCACCATGTATTGTTGTCGGCGCGCTTTACAATGTTCGTAACACCGAACTGCACCTGGCCGCCTTTTACGTACCACCAGGTATTGTTATCGGTGCGCTTTACCACGCTGGTTACACCAAACTGCACCTGGCCATTCTTTACGTACCACCAGGTATTATTGTCGGTGCGCTTTACAACAGACGTGACGCCGGTCTGTACCTGACCGTTCTTCACATACCACCATGTGTTATTGTCGGTGCGTTTTACAACGCTCGTGACATTAAACTGCACAACGCCGTTTTTCACGTACCACCAGGTACCATTGGAGCGCTTGACCACGGAAGTCGTTCCGGTCTGGAATTTACCGCCGCTGTAATAACGCCACTGGTTTTCATCCTTAACCACGTCCGTATACTTGAAATTGACTACGCCTTTTTCAATGCGATAGCGTCCATTGGCATTATTTGCAAAGCCCGTATATTTCAGATCCTTTTTGCCGTTTACGGTGTAATACCACTTGCCGTCGGAAAACTTTTGAATGTCGGTGTTGGCCGCGGTATAGGGTATCCATATAATGTCAGAACTATTAATGCTTAAATCGTCACATACGGTTTTTGTCCAGGTGGCATCATTTGCCGGATAATAAACCTTTGTTATTTCAGCATTGTAGAAAATAAATCCTTTATCACCATCCTCTTTAAATGACGGCGCGCTGCCGGTGAATGTTAATTCCATTGAGCACCCACAAAAATTCATCGCGCCGATTTCTTTCAGGTTTTTAGGCAATACCAGGCTTTTTATCGACGCACAATGATCAAAAACATCGTAGCCAATACTTTTGATATTGTTTGAGAGCGTAACTGTTTTCAGATTATAACAATGTTGGAATGCACCATCGCCGAGAAACGTCACGCTGTCGGGAAGCGTTATGCTTTCAATGCCGCTTTCAAAAAAAGCTCGTCCGCCAATCTCTGTTACGGTATTCGGAATGCTGACAGTTTTTAATTTCTCGCAGCCGTAAAAAGCGCACCCGCAAATGCTTGTAATCCCGCTTCCGATTTCCAGCGTCTTAACATTCTCTTTCCACGACTTGATATCAAGAGAGCCTTGTGTTATAGAACCGGTTCCGCTGATTACTAATTTTCCCGCATCATCCAGTGAATAGTGTGCATGTTGTCCACACGCACCACTTTCTGCTGCTACGGCATTAACCGCGCCAAGCAAACCAACGACTGCAATGACTGCCACTGCAAACAATGCCTTCATAACATTCTTCATTACTTGTAACTCCTTTCTGCTTTCAAAAACCTTCACAGCCCTCTCTCGTCCTTTTTCAACTGTAGTCTACGGTATATTCACAACCGGCTTCCCAGTTTTCAATCATTGGATCAAGCGTGTACGCAGACTCGGAAGCATCGTTGTAAACCTGCACCTGAACCTTGTGATACCCGGCAGGAATACTAACTTTTTTCATGACTCCGCCCCAAAAAGAAGTCTGTTTTGAACCGTCAACATAAACATTAAGATTATTTGCACTGCTGATGCCTGTTGTGTCAAAAACGATGGTGGCCGTTCCGGCGGAAGATGAAGAAGCGCTATATGAGGAAGACGAAGAAGTGTTACTTGCGGATGCTATCTCTGCGGCTCTCCTTCGCTCAGCTTCCAATCTTCTTCGTTTCTCGGCTTCTCTCGCCTCTCTGACTTCTTGCGCTTTTTCGGGATCAAATTCCATCCAGAACTCCTCGAAATGCCCAAGATCATCAAAACTGATTGTCAATGTCCTGTCTATGCCTGCTCTCGCTATCAGCTTTGGAATGATAGAAAGCAACTGAAAAATGACGAAAGAACCTAACACGCCAAAAATCGATGTCATCAAAAATCTTTTTACATCAATTTGCAAGAATGCCATTGTATTAACAAAAACAACCAGAAACACGATCACGAGAGCAGATATCAGTGAGCAAAGCCATGTCCTGTAGAGCTTTTTTGATCTGAATGTGCCCGGTCTTTCCAAAAGAACGCCATACGTATATCTTGCCGCTTCCTTTGGCGAATCAAATTTAGACGATACCGTTTTTTTGTTTTTGACCGGAATCTTTTTAATCATAAACCTGATAACGCGGCTGAAAAGCGGCGGAAGTACGAATATCATTATAACGGCGGCAATTGATACAGATATTATTGCAAATTTAAGAACCGTTTCAACGCTTACGCTACCGGTTTTCTCAAAGACGCCCCAGATAATTCCTTCAAAAAATCTGAATACGCCGCCGGGTATGTTCAAAATGCCTTTCACAATGTCCGGAAGCCTGTCAATTACCGCCACTTCTTCCACATCCGGAAAAATAAAAGCCATACCCCAAAAAGAACTTATTATGCCACAGACAAGCAATACTTTAAATACCAGCTGAGGAAGCCAGCCAAGGAGCTTGTCTCTTTTTACTCTGCCGCATATTGTGTCCATAGCGTCGAGTTTTTGAGTGTCCGTTTCGGTATTGAAAACTATCCTCTGAAGCCATGTCGCGTTTTGCGGAAGCTGTTTTTCTTTGTTTTTGTTTTCCTCGTTTTCCATAATTTCCTCTCCCGTTTCCCATTATGACGATACGACAAAAAACCGGCAAGCGTTTCTGTCAGTCATCTTTTAAGATGATACCTCTAATACATTTTGTTACTGTGATTGTCTGTCAGCATTTCTATGATTATACTGAATTATCCGACAACATCTTGTGTTAGTATATAGCATTTATTTCCTTGTGTCAATAAAAATATATGCTTTGTTTCCGCACAATAAGAGCATCATCAAATTATAATATTCTTCTGGGGTTCAAAACCTTTGTTGCATTGATAACGACAGGAGTTGAATAGATGAATTATATCGACTGGTTTTCTTCAAGACTGACAAAACTCAGATTCGAAAAAGGCGTTTCAGCAAGAGAGATGAGTTTGTCGCTAGGGCAGAGCGAAAGCTATATTAACAAAATAGAAAACGGTCGTGCGCTTCCGTCGATGGCAGGCTTTTTTGCAATTTGCGAATACCTTGAGATAGAGCCTGTAGATTTTTTTGACAGTAGCCTGTCATATCCCAAACAACTCCGCTCGCTGCTTGACTCCGCAAAAGACTTAAACGAAATCCAGCTTTCACATATTCAACAAATTGTTGATGATCTGATAGATAAATAACAGGCAGTTCTGAAATGTCATAGTAAATGCTGATGGCTTTATGCAAATACACCATCACATCCTTTTTATATTTCTCACGAAGAACGTTTATATATTCTATAGTGTAGGTTTCTTTTATTATCATGGGTTCTCCACATCAAACAGTCATCAGTTGTATGCCTGTTTTTGTTTTTATGAAGGACAGCAGGCTGTCGTAGAGATTACGGCGTTTGGCATATCGGAACATACGGGTTTCATCAATATTATATTTGCGGAAAACATCTTCATATATGCGCGGATATTCGCTTCGTTCAATCAGGCTTCCGGAAAGCTTCTTGAATAGCAGATCCACCAACAGCTTTTCTATCACACAGGAATGATTTGCGTCCGGCGCGGGAGCCTCAGAAAGGAACTTTTGGACAACGATATCCGTTTCGGGAGCACGCTGCTTGTAAAAGATATCAACAGTAGGTTGAATCATGGCATAGGGGTATTTTTCATGCAGTTTTTCGTAAACTGTATCCACAAGCATAGCTTCCACTTCTATAAATATTACGTTCTTGGCAATCTGATGATTGACAAAATCGTTCATCTGAATCAGCTCCCACATTTAAAATCTATTGAATTTGTTCTGTTTCCGTATCTTGCGTATATAAAGCTTCGTTTTCTATATAGTACCAGACTTTTCCATCCGATATTACATAATCTTCTTCAAAGGCGAAGGCTTCATCAGGATAGCCGGCGATCAGCTTTCCGCCTCTGAATGTCCACTCATATTTGTAATCTCCTATAGTGATTCCGTCAAACACCCCGTCTTTATCAAACTGCACCCGGCCATTCTCGACATACCACCAGGTGTTGTTGTCGGTGCGTCTGACTATGCCGGTCTTATCGGTCTGCGCCTTGCCGCCCTTTACATACCACCAGGAGCTGTCTTCGATACGCTTTACGACGTTAGTCACGCCAAATTGTACCCGACCGTTTTTCACGAACCACCAGGTGTCGTTGTCGGCACGTTTTTCGACGCTGGTCATGCCGAACTGTACCTGACCGTTTTTCACATACCACCAGGTGCTGTTGTCAGCGCGTTCTACCACGCCGGTCACGCCGAACTGCACCTGACCGTCTTTTATATGCCACCAGGTATTATTGTCGGTGCGCTTCACGATAGACGTGACTCCGAACTGAACTTTTCCGCCCTTTACGTACCACCAGGTGTTGTTATCAGTGCGTTTTACCACGCTGGTCACGCCGAACTGCACCTGGCCGTTCTTCACATACCACCAGGTGCCATTGTCGGTGCGCTTCACAACGCTGGTCACGCCGAACTGCACCTGCCCATTCTTCACATACCACCATGTGTTATTGTCTGCACGTTTTACAACGCTCGTGACGTCAAACTGAACGATGCCGTTTTTGACGAACCACCACGTATTATTGTCGGTGCGCTTTACCACGCTCGTGACATCATCCCGGAATACTCCGCCGCTGTAATACTTCCACACCCCATCTACCTTGAAAACACCCTCGTATTTTGTCGGCTTTATTGAATATGATTTTATGTACCAGTAGTCATCTATTCCGGCGAGAATATCCTTTTGAGTTTTGAATTTGCTGCCCGGCTTGACTACCAGCCAGGAGGACGCGAGCGTCCGTCTGACCCCGCTGCATTTTGAGGCGGAATCCGCGCAGTAAAAAGTGTCGCCTTCGTAATCTGTGACAAAGACCGCATGAGGAATGCTGCGGCAGTAAATCTCTATCCCCTCGGGATGAGCGTCAAGCAGTTTTTTAAGTCCGGAGACCGTCATGCCGTTTACCGAAGCGTGCGCGACGGAGAGCTTGTTGCCGCCAATGGAATAAGTGAAGTTCCAACACAGTCCGGCGCCTTCTTCCCATCCGGTCTTTCGTGCGTCGGCTTCCGTGCACGAGCTCCAGTTTTCATATCCGCTCAAAAACAGTCTGGCCCTTATCATCATGGTCGCTGCTGCGAGGGTGCAGGTCTTTTCTCCGTCCTGTTTTATATACAATGACTGCGGAAGCTTCTCCGCAGCATTCACGGCCGTGGAGCCCAGCAAACCCATAGTCACAATAATCGCGGCAACAAATAGTTTGAATATATTTCTCAAGTGTTGATTCCTTTCTTATTCTACTTGAAAAACGAGTTTTAATCAGCGAGGGCGCGGGCGGCGGGGTTGAAGCGGAGTTCGTGCTCGATGGTGGTGAATTCTTCGTGGCCGGGGTAGACGGCGGTGGCAGGCGGGAGCGCGAAGAGGCGCTTCAGCGAAGTATACATGGCGGCCTGCGAGCCGGTGGAAAGGTCGGTGCGGCCGAAGGTTTCGCGAAACAGGGTGTCACCGGAAATGAGGACTTCTTCGTCTTCGAAATAATAACAGCAGCTGCCGCCGGTGTGACCGGGCGTGTGAAGGACGGTGAAGTCGAGGCCGGCAAGGGTGACTTTCTGACCATCGGTGAAGAATTCGTCCGGCGTCAGCGTCATCGCATCTGCCCAGGCGACAGAACGGTTCATGTAGGGGTCAGCCAGCAGGGCGCCTTCCGCCTCAAAAGCATAGATTTTTGCGCCGGAAAGCCCGCGGAGTCTGTCCGCGGCGTAGATGTGGTCAAAGTGCCCGTGTGTCAGCAATATAGCGCAAAGCTTATATCCCCTGAGTTCAAATTGCTTCATAATATATTCGGCGCTGTCAGCGGGATCCACGACAAGCGCCTCTTTAGTCTCTTTATTGATTAGGAAGTATGTGTTTGTGGAAATCATTCCCAGAACACGGTATTCTATCTCGAGTTTTTTCATATAGTAAACACTCCTTCCTATAACAATGGCTCGCCAATTAAAGAGTATGTGTCCTGTTTCTCAATGCAACCGGTTTCATCAGTCTGAGAGGAGGGTGAGACAATTCATCAGCGGCGGTTTGTACTATAAATGCCGGAATCCGGCGCATTATTAGTGCCGCGTCAGCTCATGGTTCTTTCGATGTCTATCACGCCTTCCACCTGGCGGAGCTTTGCGGAGAGGCGGTTGATTTCTTCGACGCCGCCGGTTTCAAAATCGACCACGATAGTGGCGGTGCCGGTTTTGCTGACCTGGGTGCGGAGCGAAAGAATGGCAATCTCCTGCTCGGAAATAACGCGGGAAATGTCAGCCAAAAGGCCTATCCTGTCGTTTCCGTAAAGCGTGAGCTGCGCGATAAATCTCTCGCTGCTGCTCTCGTCTTCAGCCCATTCGGCCTCAATGATTCTGGCTCGTTCGATTTCCGGAAGACTGAGCAGGTTGATGCAGTCCGAGCGGTGAATGGAAATGCCGCGGCCGCGAGTGACAAAGCCCACTATTTCGTCACCGGGAATGGGGTTGCAGCACCTGGCCATATGAACGGAGATGTCGTCGATACCCTCGACTACTATACCGCCGGAAGCTTTTCTGACGGGGGTTTTCTTGTTTTCGGCGACAGCTGCAAGAACCGCTTCGTCTGTGACAATTTTCTTTTCGTGGCGGTTCTTTTCCTCGAGCATCTTGTTGATGACCTGACCCTCTTTCAGTCCGCCATGGCCGACCGCCGCGAGAACGGCATCCCAATCGTGGAAGCCGTATTTTCGCACTATTTTCTCTATATAAGCAGGCTTTGTGAGGTCTGAAAGCTCGATGCCGGCGGCCTTGCAGTAATCCTCCAGCGCCTCCCGCCCTTTTTCAATATTTTCTTCCTTGTTCTGAGCGCGGAACCATTGGTTGATCTTGGTTCTGGCCTGCGTGCTCTTGGCAATCTTCAGCCAGTCGCGGCTGGGCCCACGGGAATTTTGCGAGGTAATAATTTCAATCCGGTCGCCGTTTTTGAGGACATAATCAATATTGACGAGCTTTTCATTGACGCGGGCGCCTACCATGCGATTGCCCACCGCGCTGTGAACCATGTACGCGAAATCAATCGGCGTAGAGCCCTGCGGCAGTACCTTTACGTCTCCGTTCGGTGTAAAGCAGTAAACGTTTTCCGAAAAAAGATTGAGGTCGCTCTTGATGGAGCTGAGGAATTCCTTGTCGTCCGGCATTTCCTTTTGCCATTCGAGAATCTGGCGCAGCCAGCTGAGTTTTTCCTCTTCGGCGCTTATGCCCTCGGTGCCGCCCTCTTTGTATTTCCAGTGAGCCGCGATACCGTATTCAGCTATGCGGTGCATCTCGCGGGTGCGAATCTGGATTTCAAACGGCGTACCGTCGCGGCCTATCAGCGTAGTGTGGAGCGACTGATAGTGGTTGGGCTTTGGCATGGCAATGTAGTCCTTGAAGCGTCCGGGAATGGGCGTGTACATCTCGTGAATGACACCCAGCGCCGCGTAGCAGTCCTGCAGCGATTCGACGATGATTCTGATGGCGAAAATATCGTAAATCTCGTCAACGGTTTTGTTCTGGGTGACCATTTTTTTGTAAATGGAAAAATAATGTTTGACTCTGCCGTAGATATCCGCATGGATGCCGGCTTCGGATATTTTTTCACTGACGTCGTCGATGATTTTTTCGATGTATTCTTCACGGGCGACCTTTATCGCGTCGACATCCGCGACGAGTTTTTTGTAAGCTTCCGGTTCAAGATAGGCGAGTGAAAGATTGTCCAGTTCTATCTTGAGGCGGCTGATACCGAGGCGATCCGCCAGCGGCGAAAAAATTTCGAGAGTCTCCCCCGCCTTTTCCTTTTGCTTTTCGGGCTTCATATACTGAAGCGTGCGCATATTGTGGGTGCGGTCGGCGAGCTTTATAATGACCACGCGGATGTCCTTTGCCATGGCGAGGAACATTTTTCGCAGATTCTCCGCCTGCTGCTCTTCTTTGCCGCCCTTCCAGCTGATGCCGGTGAGCTTTGTAACGCCGTCGACCAGCATTGCGACGTCTTCCCCGAAGCGCTCTTTTACCTCTTCGAGGGACATGAACGTATCTTCGACAACATCGTGCAAAATCCCTGCAATAACAGAATCACGGTCCATTTCAAGTTCCGTGAGAATGAGGGCAACGCTGACGGGATGCACTATATAGGGCTCGCCAGATCTGCGGCGCTGCCCTTCATGCATCTGCTTTGCTATGGTATAAGCCTCTACGATTTTGTCGATACTGTCATCCTGACGATAGGCGCGGTAATTTGCTATCAGCTTTGAAAAAATGGTGTCAGGAGAGAGAAAATTCTTTTCGACAATAACTTTTTCGTTTTGGTCGTCAACCTTTTGAATTGTCTCGTCCCTTACATCGGTCATTTTATCTGATGAGCTTTCTGCTGATTACCAGCATGTCCTCCGGAAGATGTTTTTGCATGGCGAGAGCTTCGTCGATGTCAAAATCCTTGTATTCGCCGTGATAATATGCCACGACTCTGTTTGATTTTCCGTCACGGAGCAGCTCCTCTGCCTTTGCGCCCATCATGGAAGCGTAGACTCTGTCCTTGCAGGTGGGATGACCGCCGCGCTGGATGTGTCCGAGCAGAGTGGCTCTGGTATCAATACCGGTGCGTCTCTGGATGCGCTCCGCCATACCCAGCGAATCGCCGACGCCTTCCGCGTTGATAATCATGTGGAGCTTTTTGCCCTTGGCTCTGTTTTCAAGGATGTGGGATATGATTTTTTCTTCGTCATAATCATAAGTTTCCGGCAGAAGAACCTCCTCTGCGCCGGCGGCAATGGCGCTGTAGAGCGCGATATAGCCCGCTCTGCGTCCCATGACCTCTACGATGCAGCAGCGCTCATGCGAGGCTGAAGTGTCGCGGATCTTGTCAATGGCGTCCATAGCCGTATTGATGGCCGTATCAAAGCCGATGGTATATTCAGTGCAGGCGATATCCATATCGATGGTGGCGGGAACGCCGATGGTTCTGATGCCAAGATGGGCAAGCGCCTTTGCGCCGCGGAAAGAACCGTCGCCGCCGATGACCACCAGCCCGTCAATCCCTTGCCTGTGCAGGATATCCGCCGCTTTTTTCTGATATTCCGGCTGCATAAATTCTTTGCAGCGTGCGGTGAGCAGCATCGTGCCGCCTCTGGTGAGGATATCGGCTACGCTGCGCGAATCCATATCGAAAATCTCTTCGTCAAGCAGGCCGGCATAACCTCTGTTGATGCCTTTTACCTGCATTCCGTCAACTATTGCCGTTCTGACGACAGCTCTGACCGCCGCGTTCATTCCGGGGGCGTCGCCGCCGCTCGTAAGTACTCCTATTGTCATATAAACCTCCCTATCTTTTCCAAATCTCGTCAAGACTTTTGTCCGCGAGACGTACATTTTCTTCACCAAATGCCGCTTTCATGCGATAAATCTCATCTTCTTCGTAAGGAAGATTGAGAGTGGCCGCGGCACGCTGTTTTAAGCGTTCTTTTTCGAGGTAGGCGGTAACGCCCTTTCCGCCTGCGAGGCGCAGCAAAGTGCCGGTGCTGCTTTCAAAGCTCTGTGAATCCGGAAAGCGCACCCAAAGCTCCTGCGGCCAATCGTCAATATCTATCAGCCTCTCGCAGATCAGCTTCCCGACAGGGTCATCGCCTATGGAGACGCGCCCGCGGATGAACAGGCGGCGCTCCGTAGAAAGAAGCAGTCTGTTCCGCTCGTAATCCTTCGGGAAAAATATTATTTCCAGGCTGCCGGTAACGTCCTCCAGCGTGACAAACGCCATAACCTGCCCGTTTTTCGTGTTTTTCTTTGTGACACCCGTGATAATGCCGCCCACGACAACAATCTGCGAATCACGCACCTTCGCGGCGTCCGTTTCGGAGTCAACCACAAAATCCGTGGCCCGCGCGGTGGCGTATTTTTTCCATTTATCCATCACGTCGTCCATGGGATGCGCCGTGATGTAAACTCCGGTGGCGTCTTTTTCAAAGGCGAGCAGATCTTTCCTGTCGTATTCGGGAACGTCCGGCATGGTAATCTCGTGCGCGGCACGTTCTTCATCGCCGAGCAGGTCAAACATCGACATCTGACCGGAAACGGATTCCTTTGCCTCACGCGTTTTCGCGTCCATCAGATCAGAATAAACCATCATCTTCTGTTTTCTGTTTCCGTGAAGTGAATCCAGCGCGCCCGCGAAAATAAAACTCTCTATCGTGCGCTTGTTTACTTCTTTATTAGAGAGGCGGTCGATGAGGTCTTTCAGGCTGCGGAACTCGCCCGCCCGCTCGCGTTCTTCTACGATAGCCTCTACCACGCTGCGGCCGAGGCCCTTTATCGACGCGAGTCCGTATCTGATTTTGCCTCCGTCCACGGAAAAACCCCACTCTCCCGTGTTGATGTCCGGCGGGAGGATTTCGATGCCCATGGCGCGGCAAGTCTGAATATATTCGGAAACCTTTTCGCTTTTTTCTATGACAGACGTGAGCAGCGACGCCATAAATTCAACCGGATAATAGCATTTTAAGTAGGCGGTCTGATACGCTACCACGGCATAAACCGCCGCGTGGGATTTGTTGAACGCGTATTTCGCAAAATCGGTCATTTCGTCGAAAATCTTATTGGCGATGTTTTCGGGAATGCCCTTGCCGGCGCAGCCCGAAATGCCTTCGGCGGGATTGCCGTAGACAAAATTGCGGCGCTCTTTTTGCATGACGTCGTCTTTTTTCTTGCTCATGGCGCGGCGCACAAGGTCCGCACGTCCCAGCGAATATCCACCCAGATCCTGCACAATCTGCATGACCTGCTCCTGATAGACGATGCAGCCGTAGGTGGCCTTTAGAATGGGCTCGAGCTGCGGCGTGTCGTAGGTGACGGCGGAGGGGTTGTTCTTTCCGCGGATGTACTGCGGAATGAAATCCATGGGGCCGGGGCGGTAAAGCGAAATGCCCGCGATGAGATCCTCAAGATTGCGGGGGCGGAGCTCCTTCATAAAGCTTTTCATGCCGCCGCTTTCAAGCTGGAACACACCGTCGTTTTTGCCGGTGCAGAGCATGTCGAAGACCTTGGGATCGTCCATGTCAATGCGGCTGACATCAAGGCGGACTCCGCGCTTTGCCAGCATCTGCTCCGTGTTTTGAATAACGGTCAGCGTGCGCAGACCGAGGAAGTCCATTTTTAGAAGACCGAGCTGCTCTATCTCCGTCATGGTGAACTGAGTGGTGAGCATACCTTCCTGTGAACGGGACAGCGGCACATATTCCATGACTGGCAGGCTGCTGATGACCACGCCGGCCGCGTGCGTGCTGGTGTGCTTTGGCAGGCCTTCCAGGCGCAGCGACATATCTATCAGCTTGTGAACACGGTCGTCGGTGTCGTAGGCTTCTTTCAGCTCGCGGCTCTTTTCCAGGGCGGCGGCAATGGTGATATTCAGCTCTTTCGGGATCATCTTCGCGACCTGGTCGCAGAGTGAGTAAGGCAAATCCATCGCGCGTCCCACATCCCTGACAACGGCTCTGGCGGCCATTGTTCCGAAGGTGACTATCTGCACCACCTGATCCGCGCCGTATTTTTCTGTTACGTAATCGATGACCTCCTGCCGGCGCTCAAAGCAGAAATCCACGTCGATATCGGGCATGCTGACACGCTCGGGATTGAGGAAGCGTTCAAAAATGAGCTGATATTTGATGGGGTCTATATCGGTAATATAGAGGCAGTAGGACACCACGCTGCCAGCCGCGCTGCCGCGTCCGGGGCCGACCGCGATGCCGTTTTTTTTCGCAAAATGGATAAAATCCCAGACAATGAGGAAGTAATCGACGTAGCCCATTTTGCCGATGACGCCGAGCTCGTAATCGAGCTGCGCCCTGACTGAGCCGTCGTCCTGAGGGTAACGCCGCGCCAGCCCGTCCAGGCAGAGCTTTTTGAGGTAGCCGAAAGAGTCATAGCCCTCCGGCACGTCAAACTTCGGCAGTTTTGTCACGCCGAATTCTATCTCGACATTGCAGCGCTGCGCGATTTTGTGAGTGTTTTCGAGAGCCTCCTCCGCATACGGAAAAAGGCCGCGCATTTCGTCTTCGCTTTTCAGGTAGTACTGTCCGCCTTCATAGCGGAGTCTGTCGGTGTCGGCCAGCTTTTTCCCGGTCTGCAGGCAGAGCAGAATATCATGCGCGTCCGCATCGTCAGCATTTACATAATGAATGTCGTTTGTGGCAACCAACGGAATGGAAAGCTCTCCGGCGATACGCAAGATGCCCTGATTGACGGTCTTCTGCTCCGGCAGTCCGTGATCCTGAAGCTCGAGGAAAAAACTATCCGCGCCGAAAATATCACGGTACCGCACCGCGGCGGCTTTTGCCTCTTCGTACATGCCGCGGCGCAGATTGCGCGAAACCTCTCCTGCAAGGCAGGCGGACAGGGCGATTATTCCCTTGCTGTATTTGCGCAGGACTTCGTAATCGACGCGCGGCCTGTAATAAAAGCCGTCGATAAAGCCCATGGATACTATCTTTACGAGATTCGCGTAGCCTTCGTTTGTTTCGGCCAGGAGAACGAGGTGGTAATATTTGTCATCGCCGGCGGTGCCGGTTTTGTCCAGACGCGACCCGGGTGCGACATAGACCTCGCAGCCTATGATGGGCTTTATGCCGGCTTTTTTTGCCTCTTTATAAAACTCAATCACGCCGTACATTACGCCGTGGTCCGTGATGGCAATGCTGTCCATACCGAGCGCTTTTGCCCGGTCAATAAGCTCCGGGATTTTTGACGCTCCGTCAAGCAGGCTGTATTTGGTATGTACATGCAAATGCGTAAACGGCATAAAACACCTCAAAGCCTTGTCAAAAAGGGGATAATAAACTATTATATTTTACTTCCTGTTAGTAATAAAAGCAATATTATTGTTTATTTTATGCGATTTTTTGCGTTGATTTTAAAGCGTTTCCGGCATTGTTTACCCTTGACGAAATTGCGGTATTTTTTTATTATTGAAAACGTGTTTGTTTTTTTCGGAAACATATTCTTTTATCGGAGGATCTTATGCTGAGACACGGCTTTGACAATGAAAAATACCTGAAAATGCAGTCGGAAATGATTCGCGAAAGGATCGAGCATTTCGGCGGAAAGCTCTATCTGGAATTCGGCGGGAAGCTTTTTGACGATTATCACGCCTCTCGCGTTCTGCCGGGTTTTCTCCCCGACAGTAAAATAAATATGTTAAAGCAGCTTAAGGATCAGGCGGAAATCGTGCTGGTCATCAACGCCGGCGATATAGAAAAAAACAAGGTGCGCGGCGATCTGGGCATAACTTACGACCTGGACGTGCTGAGGCTGATAGACGCATTCCGCGGGTACGGCTTTTATGTGGGCAGCGTGGTCCTGACGCGGTATCAGGAGCAGCCCACCGCACAGGCGTTTATTACGAGGCTTGAAAAGCTCGGCGTGAAGGTTTACCGCCATTATCCCATCCCCGGCTACCCTTCCGATCTGCCCACTATTTTCAGCGACCGCGGCTACGGAAAGAATGATTATATAGAAACCAGCAGGCCGCTGGTGGTTATTACTGCGCCTGGCCCCGGCAGCGGAAAAATGGCCACCTGCCTATCCCAGCTCTATCACGAAAACCTCCGCGGAATAAAGGCCGGATATTCAAAATTTGAAACGTTCCCCATCTGGAATCTGCCGCTGAAGCACCCCGTCAATATTGCCTACGAGGCGGCGACTGCGGATCTGGACGATGTAAATATGATAGACCCCTTCCACCTGGAAGCATACGGTAAAACAACGGTCAATTACAACCGCGACGTGGAGATTTTCCCTGTACTGAAAGCGATGTTTGAGATGATTTACGGCGAATCGCCTTACAAATCGCCTACGGATATGGGCGTAAATATGGCGGGGAACTGCATTATTGACGATGACGCGGTGCAGGCGGCGGCCAAGGAAGAAATCATCCGCAGATACTATGCGGCGCTCTGCGAGGAGCGGCAGGGGCTGGGCACCACAGAGGCGCGTGTGAAAATCGAGCTGCTGATGCGGCAGGCCGGAATCACGAGCGACGACAGGCCGGTTATCTCGGCGGCGCTTGCCAAGAGCGAGGCCACTGACGGCGCGCCTGCTTTTGCCATTGAACTTAACGACGGGCAGATAGTGACCGGCAAGACTTCTTCGCTGCTGGGCGCGGCTTCGGCGGCGATGCTGAACGCGCTGAAAACGCTGGGCGGCATCGACGATGAAATCCCGCTCATGTCGCCGGTAGTTATTGAGCCTATTCAGGATTTGAAAATAAATCATCTGGGAAATCACAATCCCAGGCTGCATACGGACGAGGTGCTGGTGGCGCTTTCGATATGCGCTGTCACAAACCCCGTAGCGAAAAAAGCTCTGGATCAGCTTCCGAAGCTGAAAGGCAGCGAGGCGCATTCCACTGTAATGCTCTCACAAGTCGATGTCGGCACAATGCGAAAGCTGGGCGTCCACCTGACCTGCGAGCCGCGGCACCAGACCAAAAAGCTGTTCCATGGGTGAGGGAGCGGCGTAGCGAATATTTAAAAAATCCTTTCGGCGGTGAGGCTGAAAGGATTTTTTATTTCTTTGCGGTGCGAAAGCGCCTTCGGAGGAGGGCAATCCACACACCGGCCAGCAACACTGTAGAGATTCCAAGCAGAGCCGCAGCAACATGACGAAACACGGAAACGATGTGGCCGCTATCCAGTAAGTCAATCACCTGACTGAGCGCCTCGTCGGCGCACTTGAAATACTCTCCGTTTTTCGCGTGTTGCTGTACACTGTCTGCTATCTCCCGGCTTTTGCTGTCGGTAATAATCAGGCTGTTTTCGCCTTGTGAGAAAAACTGTATATCATCTTTGTCCGTTTCTATCAGAAGCATTGTTCCGTTTTTGCTTCCGAACAGATTCTGATATATGCTCTCAGCAGATTGCCGGGCAGCATCGCTGTCTGCGAGCACCGTGACAACAGCAGCGTTTCCCCTGTCGAGAATTCTTGTTATCTGCTCCAACAGCAGCTTTTCCTGCTCGCTTGTAAAAAGCTCCGCCCCATCGTCAATAATGCCCTTGCGGTCGTTGACCACTCTGGTAATAGCATAGGCGTCAGAGGAGAAAGGGAGCTGCATCAGCAGTATTAACGCGATGGCGGCGAAAGCCGTTTTTGTGAATCTGCGCATGTCAGCCCTTCCCTTCTTTCGATTTTGAGCAATCCGGCGCGGATTGCGGCTCCGGATAGTTGAAACAGAAAACTATCGTCAGACAATTGATTATAGTGGCGACAAGTCCGGCAAAAACTATAATCATCGCCGCTTCATAGCTGATTGAATCAAAGAGGACGACTATAAGCGTCGCCAAAAAAGTTACTATCGAGTAAATGAGAGGCATGCAACCTTTGCGAGAAAGTCCGGCCGCACGCAGCACGTAATGCATCGTCCATGCAGAAGCGGCAGTTAACGCCAGCGAAACGACGCCGAGAATCCGGGCAGGAATAAAAAACAGACTGAATATGAGCGAAAGCGGCACCGCGCTTATCGCTGAAAAAATGAAAAACGATTTTTTGTTTATTTTACACATCCCTGCCCTGATACTGAACCGTTATCACGTTAACAATTCTTTTCTTTTCATCAATTCTATAAATGGCCACATAGTTGTCTATTAACAATTGGCGGTAGCCTTTCCCGGCAAACCTTCCAACCAATCTCTCCTGGTGCTTTTGCGGATTTGATTCCAGGGTTTTCAGCTTGTCCCAAATCCTGTCTGTTTGCCCTTTTGCATTTTCCGGAGCAAGTTTTTGAAGGGCAATATATAAATATATATTATCGATATCTCTCAACGCCGCCGGAAAAATAACCACTCTGTACTTAACCATAGTACTTTTTATTCAACCTATTCGCCGCTTCTTCCAGAGATATCGGTTCTGTCCCTTCCGCAACTTCTTTTTCCGCATTAAATATTGCCTGATCGATGCGGTTTTCTCTGACAAACCAATCGTAATATTCCGCACTCATAACAACAATATCGCTGTATCCGTTCTTCGTAAAATGAATAGGTTCCTGATTCTTGTGAGCCAATTCTGATACTTTGCTTGTGTTTCTCAAATCCCTGATAGGTAAAATCATCGGCATAGAAAGCACCCCCTTACGCAAATACAGTGTAGCATAATTATGCTGCACTGTAAAGAATTAAGGTGATCCCTGCCTTTAAAAGGAGTATGTGTAAAAGATATATCGCCTGCTGTTGTGATGAGTGTCCGCTGAAACAGCATTACTCCATAGCGGCAATAACGTTACCGCCAGCAGCACGCAAATATATCTTAATCTGTCAATTCTTTTATTTTTTCCACCTGTAGCATCGCCGCTCCAAACCGTATTATAATGTTAGAAAGGCTGCCGGGCGGCGGCCGAGGAGGTTAATATGAAAAAACTGATTGCTATACTGCTTTCGGCGGCATTTATCGTTTGCGCGGCGGGATGCGGCGTAGAAACCGGGACAACGAAAGAAAGCGGACAGACCCACGCGGAGCACGAGGGTTTTGCGATTATGCTGGCGCGTTATCCGGATCAGGCTGTATACCCGAACGAAGAGGATTTCATCGGAAAAGACGGCATTTTTGACGATGAGGGCTGGGAAAAGGTTTACGAGCCGTACAGTCAGCAGACGCAGGAGCGGCGCGAAGCCCTGCAGGATTATGACGGTGCTCTGGATAATTATTTCAAAAAAGCGATTACCACATTTCTCGGCGGAAACGATGGCGAAAACTGCATTTGCTCGCCGGTCAATGTTTTTGCGGCGACGGCAATGCTGGCCGAAGTGACGGACGGCGAGAGCCGCGCACAGCTTCTTAGTGCACTCGGAATAAAAGATATGGAACAGCTTCGCGCGCTGGCGGCGGCGATCTGGACAGGCACATATCAAGACGACGTGGCCGCAAAGTGCCTTTCGGCGAATTCATTCTGGCTGCGGGACGACATGAATTATAAGGAAGATACCCTGCAGATTCTGAGGGACAAATATTACGCCAGCGCTTTTGCGGGCAAGATGAGCGACCCCGCGTACACCAAGGCACTGCAGGACTGGATCAATGAGCAGACCGGCGGGCTGCTGAAGGAGCAGGCGGGCGGACTGGAGCTCGCTCCGGAGACCATATGCGCACTCGTCTCCACGCTGTATTTCAAAGGCAAATGGGCGGAGGAATTCCTCTCCGGTCAGACCGCTTCTGAGACGTTCCATGCGAAGTCCGGCGATATTACTTATGATTTCATGCACCAAAGTATCGAAGGAACATATTTCTTCGGTGAAAAATTCGGCGCGATAGAAAAAGACTTTGAGGGCACCGATATTTCGATGTGGTTCATCCTGCCGGATGAGGGCACTGACGCGGAAGCGCTGCTGCAGGACGACGAGGCGCTGTCATTTCTGATTGACCGCGATAAAGAAGGCCGCGAAAACAGCAAGCGGCTGATGATAAATATGGCCGTTCCCAAATTTGATGTGAATTCCGACCTTAATCTGAATGAGGCTTTTAAAAAGCTGGGGATAGAGAATGTTTTTGAGCTTGACAGGTCTGACTTTTCGCCGTTGACGGACGATACCGCGGTTTATCTGTCTCAGGTAAAACATGCGGCGCGTGTAAAGATTGACGAAGAAGGCTGTGAAGCAGCAGCCTTTACCGCGATGATGACCTGCGGCGCCGCGATGCCGCCGAACGAGAAAATTGACTTTGTCCTCGACCGGCCGTTTGTGTTTGCGATAACCGCCGGCACCGCGCAGCTGCCGCTGTTTGTGGGAGTGGTAAATCAGCCGTAAGGAGACTGAGGCAATACTATATTAATTAACAAGGCGGCACATTTACGTGCCGCCCGTTTTATTTGTTTTGCCTGTTACGCGGGTGCTTAAGTGGCTTGATTTCCGCTCGGTTTTTCGGGCGGGTTGCCGTCGGGTCTTTCCGGAGGCTGGCCGTTGCTGCCATCGGGCTTTGCCGGCGGTTGACCGTTGCCGGATTTTTCAGACGAATTGCCGTCCGGTTTTTCCGGAGGCTGGTTTCCGCTGCCGGGAACCTGCCCGTTATCGCTCGGGGGCTGCATTCCACCATTTCCTTCGCTGACTTTTATCTCAATTGCCTCGCCCGTCTGTGCGCTTCCCTGTGTATACGCTTTTCCTCCAACTGTCAGGGTGTGACCGTTCAGGTCAATCGAATCTGCTTCACAAGTAAGAGCCGTGATATACGAGTCCCCTGTCAGAATCCATTTCGATCCGCCGGTCAGCTCCACATATACATCGCCTGCCGCTCCGTCCGGATTGATTGCTCCGGTAAACGTGCTTCCTTCTTTGAGATACAGGTTCAGGACCGACACTTCATCTACAATCATATCTCCGTCGATTTTCTGTCCGGTCGCGGTGAGATTGACCTGTCCTCCGTTCGAGCCTTCGCTGCCCCATCCGGCCGCGGCGGCTCTCAGGAAGGCGCCGTCTCCGTTATTGGTTATTTCCACGCCCGAGAGCGTGATGTCCGTCGCTGTGTTGTTTACAAAGAACACGTCTCCGTTGGCATTTGTAACGCTGCCGCCTGTCGCCGAGAACTGTGCCAGACCGCTGGCTGCGTCGCCGGACATTGACTGGTAAATCATTATCGCGTTGTAATAATCGGATTTGTCGTTGTTGTGCTTGTTGTTGTTCGCGTTCAGCGTAACGTTGTTGAGCGTCACGGAATTCTTTCCTTCCACAACGACGCCCTCCGAGGTGGTCGATGTGAGAACTGCATCGCTCACTGTGATGTCTGCCGTGGAGTATATTGCGGGCGAGCCGGTGCCGTCGGTGGTGTATTCGCCTCCGGTCACGGTAACGGTGCCACCGCCTCTGTCAGATCTGATTGCCGCCGATGAATTGCCTGTCGTATGAATTGTCAGATTCGAGGCGTTCATTGTGCCGCCGCCGGTTGTCATCAGTCCACCGGAGCAGTTGCCGCTCGTGGTTATAGTCGAATCAGAAATGTTGACTACCGTGCCCTCTCCGTATGAGAACACCGCGTTAGCATGAGTGCCGTCAGTGGTGATGTCCATGTCGGAAAGCGTCAGCTGCGCGCCGTTAGTGGCAAAAATCGCTGAGTTTTCTCCGTAGAAATCGGCTTCATCGCCCTGTGAATCGCCCGTCTTTTTTACCGTGGCTCCGCTGTACCCGGCAGTTTCGCCGTCAACCTCGATGGCGTGCCCGCCGTCCTCGCTGTTTTCGTAGATGCCGCCTGATTTAACCGATGCGGCTGTTGTGTCCGCTTCACTCGCTGCGCTGCTGCCATTTCCGGTCGCTGCACCGCATCCCGCAAATACCATTGATGCCGCCGCCAATATCGCGGCCATCACTTTCATTTTGTTTTTTATCTTCATTTTATTATCCTCCGTTTCACCCTCTCGGGTATCTTTATGATACGGATTATAATGGCTGTTTTTGTATGATTTATGTAGAAAGTATGAATAAAGTGTGATAGGTGGCAATTCTCCAAAAAACGCGAGGGATGCCTCTCAAGGCCCCCGGAATTGGTTGATTTGAGTGCTATAGGCATACTTGCTCCTCAGCACTCTCGATATTGACGGTTTTGGCTCCTGATTGAGAGTGCTGTAGGCATACTTGCTCCTCAGCACTCTCGATATTAACTGTTTTGGCTCCTGATTGAGAGTGCTGTAGGCATACTTGCTCCTCAGCACTCTCGATATTGACTGTTTTGGCTTATGATTGAGAGTGCTGTAGGCATACTTGCTCCTCAGCACTCTCGATATTAACTGTTTTGGCTCCTGATTGAGAGTGCTGTAGGCATACTTGCTCCTCAGCACTCTCGATATTGACTGTTTTGGCTTCTGATTGAGAGTGCTATAAGCATACTTGCTCCTCAGCACTCTTGATATTGACGGTTTATACACTTAACGGGGAGTGCTATGAGCATACATGCCTTTCAACACTCTCGGTTGGAATATCATCACAAAAATAATCAAAGTTGTCCGCCTTTGTCACAAAGTTTTGTGTTATAGTATATGCGTCGGGAAGTGGATAAAAACCGGCGGCTGAAAAATCACAACTAAATATCTCGGGACTTCCTTCGGGAGCCCGCTTTACGCAGAGTGCATATCGCCTCTGCGTTTTTATTGGAAAATATCCAATAAAGGGACATTTTGCCGCGCGGCCTTCAGGAATCGGCGCGGCGCCCGTCCC
>JAFTAU010000005.1 GCA_017455435.1 Lachnospiraceae bacterium
AAAAATTATATATGAAAGGATTTTCCCGCAACAGAGACAAAACCGAAAAACACCGTGCAAAATCAAAGATTATAAATCGGGTAAAACCTAATGTGTCCTTTATTTTTGCACCGCTTTGATTTAGCGCCCGATCAAAGGCGCATTTTCACATCTGGGCGTGCATTATTAAAGTAAATGATTTACTAAGGAAGAAACTGTTTGTAACTGTACTCTTTTTTGTGATAGATTGAGATTGGAAAAATGTTTTCTTTTCGGGTATTTCTCGTAATTATTTTCTTAATATACAGGAGGCAGATATGAAGATAATGAAACGTTTTTTGTGCGCGCTGCTTGCGGCGATCATGACGGCGGGGCTTATAGTTCCGGCGATGAGCTCAACAGCGTATGCCGATGCCCGGGTTCTGACCAACATCGGAAAAGCAGGCAGCACGGTTGGCAAAAGCGCCCACGCGGTCGCGTCCAGCATCAATTATCTTTCCGATCTGTACAGCACTGACAGAAAGGTAAGCAGCTTTGTGATCGGTTTAGGAGCCAGCGAAACCGCACCCAGAGATTTTAAGCTGGATACGAACTGGGACGGAAAAGTCTTTGTATGGACCGGCAGCAGCGATAATGGTTCCACGGCCAGAAGAGTGGTAGACAATACCAACAGCCCCAGAGTCCTGACCATCACCAAAGCCGATAATACGACGGAAAATGTTACTTACAAGCGTGACGAAATAGCCATCGGCTACCGCGGCACGAAATATGCAAAGGGACTGGGCGGTCTGGTTTCCGCCAGCAATAAAAAGCCCGCCACCGTGATTTACGACCTGCAGGGACTTGACGCAGATTATTTCTACGCCGTTGCCGGCATCACCGGTGAAGGAAACGTCAATCCTGCGACGGATAAATTCAATTACAAGCTGACCTTCAACGTTTACGGCAGTAAGACCGGCACGGAAAGTGAAGATTTTGAGCTTCTTACCACGGCGAAAGAAATCCGCGCTTATCTCACGGCGGAATTCAATACCAATATCAACGGTTATAAATATCTGAAGCTCGAAACCCTGAGCGACGGCACCAACGCCGGCGGCTCTTTCGTATGGGCTGACGCCTGCCTGTACCAGACGGAGCGCACCTCCGTGACTATCACCACCGTATGGGATGACGCGGGCAAGGAGAGCTACCGCCCCACGAGCTTTGAGCTGCAGCTGCTGGCTGACGGCACGCCTTATGGCGATCCAGTCACTGTTGACGCCTCTACCGATTATGGCTACACATTCCCCAGCGTCCCGAAATACGGCACAGGTGAAAGCGCTGTAAAATACACAGCCACCGCTACCATACTTAATTATGACTCGACATTTGCCGACGGAGTGCTGACAAACAAATTCACACCTGAGACCTCTTTCCAGGCGAATGTCATCTGGGATGATATGGACAACGCTTTCAAAACGCGCCCCGCAGAGTTAAAGGCTGAACTTATGGCTGACGGTGCTGCTACCGGCAAAGTGGCAACGCTGACCGCTGAGGGTGGCTGGAAATACCGCTGGGAGCATATTCCCATCAGAGAGGAAGGCGCTTCCACTCCCATCAGTTATTCGGTAAAAGTGAAAAGTACTCCAGAGTTCTACGATTTTGTGGTAAGCGGGAACACAATCACCGCCACCTCCACTTATGACCCCGCAGCCCAGACTGTATCCTATACCACAGAGGTTTTGTGGGTAGATGAAGAGGGAACCCGCCCCGCCTCACTGGACGTTCAGCTCTATGCCGACGGTGCTCTTGAGGGCGCCCCCACTACCATTACAGGCTCCGGCAGCAGCTGGACCCATACCTGGGAGGGCCTCGCCAAACACAAAAACGGCACCGACCCTGAGACCGTGGAATATTCTGCAGTAATAACCAATCTTCCCGCGGAATATGCCGCCGTATACAGCGGCAAGCGGATATGGATCTGCACTTTCCACACACTGGTCGATTTTGATCTGAAAGTAATCTGGGACGATATGGACAATGAGCCCGGCATCCGCCCTGCTTCTCTTCAGGCGCAATTGACCTCGAACGGAACAAATGAAGGCGCTCCAGTCACCATTAATGAGGACAATTCCTGGTCCTATACATGGCCGAATCTTCCCGTCTCATCCGCAGGCACCTACACCAAAGTAACGGGCAGTTACAGAGGAGCGACGGAAGTCGCAGACGGAGCACAGGTCACGCAGCTTTCATCCCTCAATATTGTCGAATCCTACAATAACAACGGCGCGGCAAGTACCGTCAATTATCCTTATGCCGGCAATTCGACCGATCCCTTTATCATCGGCGAAGACAATACCAAATTCACAAGCGGCATAGGCGTTCATCCTCAAATGCCGTCAAAGAACGGCGGTGAAGCCTGGACTGTCTATGACGTCAGCAAATTAAACGCTGACCGCTTTTACGCCGCAGTCGGCATCACAAACAGCAACGGCAAAAACGGCGCGTCAAAAGGCGTTGTATTCAAAGTATTCGGCGATTACGGCGACGGCAGCTATGTACAGCTCGCCTCCTCTGACACCATCCTCAAAAAAGACACCGGCGAATTCTCCGTGGGCATCAGCGGAGTCAAAAAGCTGAAGCTGTCCGTATTCCCTGCCGGAACGGATAATTATTCCTGCGGCAGCGCGTGGGTAAACGCCTGCGTGTACAAATCCACCAGCGTATGCGGCCCGATGGCCAATTATTCCGTAGATTTCACCGGCCTGCCCGAGGAATACGAGGTTTCATTCGAAGGCACGACCGCCACACTCAGCTATGTCCCCAAAAAGGATTACAGCGTCTCCGTGGTCTGGAGTGACAACAACGACCAGATGAAACAGCGCCCCGGTTATGTCACCGTACGTGCATACCTGGACAAGAAACCCTCTGATTACACTGTCCGCGTCAAAGCCGACGAGGACTGGAAAGCCACGATAAAGCTGCCTATCTACAGACGCAGCACCACTGAGGAAGTCACCTACTCCTTCTCGCAGGATCCGGTACCTGAGTTCTACTCTCAGTCCGTCTCCGGCGGAAAGATTACCAACAGATACAATCCGAATCTTCCGGGACAGTACATTCCGTCTTCGACCGGCGCATATAAAGGCGCGAACGGAGTCAAGGAAAACTCGCTGAAATATCTCTCCGATATGGAGTTCACCGAGTCGTCCAACACCGGCGGAAAGCCCGCTTCCATCAACGCCCCTTACGGAACCACGGTCGGCAAGCTTCTGATTGGCGCAAAGGATACCAACTTCTCCATGGGTCTCGGCGTTCATCCCGCCGATCCCAAGGCGACCACCAATTATTCCTGGACGGATTATGACCTGTCCGGCATGAACGTGGACCGCTTCTATGCCGTAGTCGGTCTGACAGCCTCCAAGGGCAAGGACGGCGCCTCGTTGGGCACACTCTTCCGTGTCTACGCGGAGTATTCCGACGGTTCTGAAAAGCTCCTCGCACAATCGGAAATCATCACCAAGAAGAAGAGCGGCGAGTTCCTCGTAGATATTTCCGGCGCGAAGAAGCTCCATCTGGTGGTTCTGTCCACGGGTGAAAATCATTATTCCAGCGCCTGCGCATGGGCGAACGCCTGTGTATTCAAGTATGACAAAAACGGCAAATCCTTCAGCGGAAACCAGGTCGTTCTGCCCGGCAAATACACGCCGAACACCAGCGGCAATTACACCACTACGGTAAAGGCCGCCAAGGGCTCCGTGAAATTCCTTTCGGATCTCAAATACACCGAATCGTCCAATACGACCAGCAAAGAGTATCCTAATGGCAAGCCCACCAATCTCGACCATCCTTATGGCGAAAACGGCGACATTATAATAGGAAAGAAAGCCCAGAAGATCAAAAAGGGTCTCGGCGTTCATCCGAAGCCCGCTTCCAGTACGAACGGCTCCTGGACCACTTATGACCTTTCAAAGCTGAACGTTGACCGCTTCTATGCCGTAGTCGGAATTACAAACGAAAACGGCAAAGAAGGCAAATGCGAGCCCATTTATTTCCGAGTATACGCTGACTATGGCGATGGAAAGCTGAAACTCCTTGCCGAGTCCGAGAATATCTCAAAGAAGATGACCGGCGAATTTGACGTGGACATCAAGGGCGTCAAAAAACTGAAACTTATGGTTCTCGCGACCGGCTCGCACTCATCGTGCGGCTCAGTCTGGGGCAATGCCTGCGTATACAAGTACAGTAAGAACGGCTCGGTCAAAATCCATACCAATAACTCCACCCTCAACTACCTGCTCAACTACAAAGCCAGCAAGGGTGATTACACTGAGGATTTGAAGGCAAAAGAAGGCTCCGTAACCTTCCTTTCAAAGATTGACAATACCGGCTCTTCCAATACTACGAATGACAAATATCCGAAGGGCCAGCC
The DNA here is from genome assembly GCA_017455435.1 of Lachnospiraceae bacterium. Taxonomy (GTDB): domain Bacteria; phylum Bacillota; class Clostridia; order Lachnospirales; family Lachnospiraceae; genus UBA3774. The sequence continues at coordinate 4,391 of JAFTAU010000005.1, forward strand.
CACAAACTACAACCACCCTTACGGCTCCATGCAGACTATTGCAAAGATCGGTCAGAACAACCAGTATTTCTACACCGGTCTCGGAATGCATCCCAAGAATCCTCTGCAGCCCATAAACGGCAGCATTGAATCATGGACCACCTACGATCTCAGAGAGATGGATGTTGACCGCTTTTATGCCGCTGTCGGCATTACAAACTCAAAGGGCAAGGAAGGCGCTTCAAAGGGTGTTATCTTCCGTGTGTATGCAGACTTTGGCAGCGGCTACAAGCTGATTGGCCAGTCCGATATTATCACAGGATATATGTCCGGTGAATTCGACCTGAATATCTCCGGGGCACAGTTCCTGAAGGTGGCAATGGTCAGTGCGAAAAAGACCCACGCGTCCAGCGCGTCGTTCTTTGCCAATGCCTGCGTCTACAAATATGACGCGGCCGGCTCGGTGCACATCCATACAAACCATATCGGAGACAAGATTCCGATTACGCCTCATCCTACGGATAACTACTATCCTTCCGCGGACGGCACGTATCAGGGTCTTCCGATGGAATATGATAAAAACAGTGTCTTTATCACAAAGCTCGATTATCTGGAGTCCTCCAATACCCAGAATGAGATTTACCCTTACGGACAGCCGAGTACGATAGACCATCCTTACGGCAAGCCCGAGGAAGTAATCTGTATCGGCGAGCAGGAGGCGCTGTTCTTTGAGGGTCTCGGAATGCATCCCAAGAATCCGGCGCTCCCCGTGGACAACAGTATCGAGTCCTATACCATTTACGACATCAGCGAGCTGGGTGCTGACCGCTTCTACTCTGCCGTCGGCATTACAAACTCCAACGGTAAGGCCGGCAAATCTCCGGGCGTTATCTTCCGTATCTACGGCGATTATGGCGATGGAAAATATGTGAAGATCGGCGAATCGGAGAATATCACAAAGAAAATGTCAGGCGAGTTTATGGACGTGGATATCAGCGGCGTCAAACTGCTCAAGCTGGTAGTGGTCTGTGGCGGAACTGCGCATACCTCCAGCGCCAGCGCGTGGGCGGGCGCAAGCTTCTACTCCACCACCGGTGCGCTGCATCTGCCCGAAAAGCCTGTAAGGCCTACAAAGGATGCCGCGGAAGAGGAAACTCCTGCTGACGAGACGACGTCTGCTGCGGAAGAATCCGGCGCAGGTCTCGGCACCGGAGCCATCATCGGTATTGCGGCCGGCAGCGTGGCTGTCATCGGCGGCGCCACCGCGGCCATCATTATCGGCGGCAAGAAACGCGGCAAAGACGACAAGGACGACAAGGCTGCAAAGTAATCCGCAGCGCTGATAATTTAAGAAAAGGCTTTATTACAGCCGTCGCAGGGGTTCGAATCCCCTATGCTCCAAAGCAAAAACGGGCT
>JAFTAU010000024.1 GCA_017455435.1 Lachnospiraceae bacterium
CCTTCGGTATGGCCGAGCCCACAAAGAACTATGACTGGAAAGACTACAACTATTCCGATTACTATATGCTCAAGCGTCAGAAGGACTACATGTACGGCGCGATGGATTTTTATATCGAGAATTATTTCGAGGACGATCTGGTGCTCGTTCCCCGCAAGGCCTATGACGAGATTATGTCCACACTTGTCAAATACCCCATCCACGAGGTCAAGATTTTCAGCCCCGGCCCCTGGGGCGCGTATCGGTACCTCGATATGGATTACGGCGTAGAAGGTCTTGCCAACAACGCCTGGAACAAGATTGCCGGTCCCGAGCTTCGTATCCTTATTGACTTTGGCGGAGAGAGAAGCATTTCCATGCCCATGCTCAACGCCATGCAGTACGGCAAAGAGCTCGTCGGTGAACTCATCGACAAAAAATATCCCGGACTGTTCCCGCTGGATATCTGGCTTGACGACGGCTGGCATCCCACTCCTCAGCCTGCTGAGAGAATCTCTATGCCCATGCATATTCATCCCAGCAGCAAATACGTAGAGGATCACTTTGACGAGCCTCTCGGCAGATACGAGACATACTATATCGCTGAAGCCTATGAAGGCGCCAATACCTGGATGGGCTTTGAGGATGATGCCGACATCGAAGAATGGGAAAGACTCTGCGAAGACTCACAGAATATCAAGCCCATTGAAAACTGGAAAGACTTCATCCACAACTGGTCCAGCAAAGAGGGCGACCTCTACCTCATCCCTCCGGGAACGATGCACGGACACGGCGGAAACCAGATGGTTCTTGAAATGGACACGAACCCCAGTATCAACGGAACAGAGTACTCCTTCTTTGAATATGACTTTGCGAGACCTTCATGGGACGACAACTCAAAGACCATGACCGGAAGGCCCCTCAAAATGCACCTGGAGCACGGCCGCAACATGGAAAAGACCAGGAGAGCTTCCTGGGTAAAGGATCACCTTCTTTCCACGCCTACAGTTGTGAAGTGGACAAAGGAATACTGGATTGACAGATACAAGAGCACGCCCGTTATGCCTTACGAGGTAGAGAGAATTCACTTCGAAAAATGCGGCGAATTCTCTACAGAGGGCAAGTTCATGAACATGCTCACGCTGACTGTCGGCAGCAAAGTCACCGTCCGCTCAAAGACCAATCCCGAGCTGACCGCTGACTGCGACAAGTTTCAGACGCTCGTTGTTCCGGCATGCTTCGGCGATTATGAGATTATCAACGAAGCCGGCGGCAGAGCCACCTGCGTTATCCAAAGATGGAAAAAAGGCTGATTAACAAAGCCGCATGTTAAAAAATGGGGTGGTGCATTTTGCACCACCCCGTGATTATGAAAACACTATCGGGAGAATTTGATAATGAAGGAAAAAATCGCGGCCGTAGGGCTGGCTCATCCGTTTGAAGTAGGCTATGACAACGCTGAAAACCTGCTGAACACCACAGCACAGACTCTGCGCAGTCTGGGCGTGGACTGTTTTAATACCGGCGAGGTAATGCATGACCTCGAAACAGTAAAAAAGGCCGCGGACGCGCTAAAGCAGACCGATGCAGACGTACTGCTCATCTGTATTGCCACGTGGAGTGAGGATCATCACCTGCTTGACTTGCTGTCATATGTGGACAAGCCTGTTATCCTGCGCGCTTTCCCCGCATTTGACACGGGGTCGCTTTGCTGCGCGCATCAGATAGGCGCCGTATTTACAGATATCGGAAAGAAATATGAATTTGTCTACGGTGATCCGGACGATGTGAACTGCGCCGAAAAGACAAAATCCATAGCTACAGCATATGCTCTTATAAACTGCATGGGCAAGGTGCGCGTTGGCACCTTCGGCGGGCGTGTACAGGGAATGACGGAGATAGCCTACGACGAGTTTGCCATCAAAAAGAAGCTCGGAGCCAGGGTTATTCCTTTGGATCTGAGCGAGCTCGCCGCAAGAGTGGACGAGATTTCCAACGAAACGGCCGAAGAGCTTTTGGCTGAAAAGTCCGGCGCTTTGAAACCGTGCAATATTACTTCTTCTCACGAGGGAATGCTGGAATCAATAAAGTTTTATAAAGTTATGAAGGATTATGTCGCCGAATACGGGCTCGAGGGGCTTGCCGTGAGCTGCTATACCGCTTATATGGGCAAGGTCTGCCTGGGATATTCGCTCCTTGCCGAAGAGGGCGTCGTGGGCGCCTGCGAGGGCGACGTGACCAGCGCAGTCACGATGAAGATCCTTTATGAGCTCAGCGGCAAACCTGTCAACAACACAGACCTGCTTTATCTCGATGACGATAAGAATACTATTTTATTCTCGCACTGCGGTTCTTCCGGCTTTTCCATAGCCGGGGGTGAAATCGAGCTTGCGCCGGTGCGTCTGGCCGAAACCGGCGTCTGTACAAAATTCCTGATGAAGACAGGCAAAGTCACCGCAGTCAATATCTGCGGACACGGCGAGCAGCTCCGTATGGCCGTTATGGTGGGAGACGCCATCCCCTGCGGGATGGAATTCCCCGGAAATCCCATGGTTGTCAGATTTGACAAAAAAGTCTCTGACATAAACGAAGAAATCATGGCAAACGGCATCGGTCATCACTGGATGATCGGCTACGGCGATTATGCCGGCCAGCTAAAGAGTTTCTGCCGTATTCAGAATATCCCTTATTATAAACTGTAGGAGGAACAAAAATGAAACGTTCAGAGATTAATTCCATAATGAAAAAGGCGCTGGCCTTGTTTGACGAATACAGGATTTCGCTTCCGCCCTTTGTGAAATGGACCCCGGAGGAATGGGCTGAAAAAGGCGAGGAGGCTCAGGAAATCCGCGATAATATGCTTGGCTGGGACATAACAGACTTTGGTCAGGGCGATTTTTCAAAAACCGGCCTGTTTCTTATAACTATTCGCAACGGCAATCAGCTCAATTCCGAAAAATATCCAAAGCCCTATGCCGAAAAGCTGATGATGGTGGGAGAGGGGCAGATTACGCCTATGCATTTCCACTGGTACAAAATGGAAGACATCATAAATGCCGGCGGCGGTAATCTCATGATTGAGCTTTATAATTCCACAGAAGATGAGGGGCTTGCCCATACCGACATCGAGGTAACAATGGACGGAGTAAAGCATACCTTTCCTGCAGGTACGGTGGTACGACTCACGCCCGGAGAGAGCATTACGCTGACGCGAGGTCTTTATCACAGATTCTGGGGCGAAGAAGGAAAGGGCACCGTTCTGGTACGCGAGGTTTCCATGTCCAATGACGATAATACCGACAACAGGTTTTACGACCCCGTTGGCAGGTTCCCTGCGATAGAGGAGGACGAGAAGCCGCTTTATCTGCTCTGCAACGAGTATTAATCAGAAATTCACGAGACCCTTTCAAAGCGAAAGGGTCTTTTTCTTTATGTTCTTATTGAAAAAAACCGGGCAATTAATTATACTGTCAAAAGTACTTTGTCTGAAAGGAAGCTTTGTTTTTAATGAAAAGAATTTTGAGCCTGTTTCTCTGCCTGATTCTTGCCTGCCTCACAGGGTGCGGAGATGAAGCAGAGATGATAGTTGTCAATAAAAACAGCGTCGCAAAAGAAACGCCGGACGATTTCAAAGTTTTCTCAATTGAGCTCGGAGGCATGGAAGAGCAGCAGTTAAAGGATGCGCTGCGTGACGCCGTAGAGAATTATTTTATTACAGTCACAATCGACGGTTTTTCCTTCCCCATATCCGGAGCTGAGCTGGGCATGAAATATAACGAAGCACTGGATCTTGATGATGCTCCCGAAAGAATAGCAAAGGGCACTCTTTCGGCTGCTGATATAGAAAAAGAATTATTTGATCTGGATGAGAGCACCCTGCCTGCTGATTTTCTCGCGCAGGATTATTATTCATATCTGCAATATACCATAGAAGACGCAAAGGAAGATATCGAAGCCGCAAAAACTGCAGAAGAAGAGGCCAGAAAGGCGGCGGAATCGGACAAAAAGGATCAGACGGATGAAAGCGCCGAATCCCCGGAGAATCTATACAGGAAAGAGACTTTGTCAGACGAGGATATAAAAAGCCTCGAGGAAAAGCTCGGCGAGATTTTCGGCAGCACTAAGGCGCATATCGAATACTCAAAGAAAAAGAAAGCGTTTGAAAGCATAGACGGAGAAGACGGAGAACGTCTTGATTTTTCCGCCTCAGAAGTCGAGTTTCTTGCCGCGGTAAAAACCATGCAGGAAAAGGTTTCTCTTTCTCCGCAAAAGGTCAGCGCCGGGGGCGAAAAGGCTGAGGACAGCGATGTTATAAAAGCTGCTCTTGAAAGAGCAAACAAATATCTCGAGCTCGAAATCATTTACAATTTCAACCCTCCGGAGGGAAAGGGCGGCCGGGAAACCATTTCGTCCGGCAATATTTTGACATATATATTTGTCGCGCAAAACGGTCTTGACATAGAGGTAGATGAGGACGCGCTGTCTGTCTTTTCCACGTCGCTTTCCAACAAATATTCACAGGTCGAAGTAAAAGAGACCGACAACGGCGATGAAACCGTCACTATCAGCAGAAAAGGCTGGGAAACACAGAGTTCGGAGATATATGAAAACCTGCTGAGGAGTCTGACCGATTGCACGTCGGACACTTATGAAGCAACTTATAAAGAGGTTGACGAGGAAAAGGTTGCCGACAAGGGAGATATTTATGTTCTGGTAGATCTGACCGCTCAGACAGTCTATCTGTACGAGGGCGGAATCGCTGTTTTCTCAACGCCCTGCGTCTCCGGAAAGGTCTCTGCCGGAAATTATACGCCGACAGGCACTTTTGAGATATACAGCAAAGAAACTAACAGAACCCTCAAAGGGCGCGGATATTCTTCGTTTGTCAAATACTGGATGCCATTTGACGGAAACAGGGGCCTTCATGACGCGAGCTGGCGCGGAAGCTTTGGCGGCGATATCTATGTTTATAACGGCAGCCACGGCTGCGTAAATCTGCCGAGGTCTGCGGCAAAATACTTATTCAGCAAGGTCAAAGTCGGCACAAAGGTAATAGTCACCGGCGGCCTGTCATCCCTGAAGGATGCCGCGAGCAGCAGCTCCGGCAGCAGCAGTTCGTCCGGCGGCTCTGACAGCAAAACCACCACGGCTGCATCTGCCGCACCTACAACCACCGCACCCGTGCCTTCGTCGCAGGCGGAGCAGTCAAGCAGCGCCGAGCCTTCCTCCTCTTCGGAAACGCCTCCGGAGAGCTCTTCCGAAAGTGAAGAACCATCGTCCCCCGCGGAGGAATCGTCATCAAACGAAGAGTCCGGCGAGTCAGAGTAGCAATAACCGGCAGAAAAAGCAAAAAGGAAGTAGTGACAAGCTGCTTCCTTTTGTATATAATGATAAATTGATTATTTACGTGGTTAATTGAAAAATAAGAATTGAGGTAAATATGAAAAAGAACATCAGCCTTTTTTCGGGAATGTTTACGGTGATTGTGCTGACCGCAGCCCTTATGCTTTTTTCAGGCACAGCTGTTTTTGCCGTAACCGGAGAAACAAATGACGAGAATTTGGCTCAGGCTGAATTCACAGACATCCCCGAAGATATTATGCAGGAGCCCCTGCCGGAACCTGAGTCTTTTACCGGTTTTAAAGAGATAGACGGCGAATGGTTTTATCTGGTGGAGGATGTAATCCAGACCGGATATACCGGCGTCATAGAGGGCAATCTTGACGGTGAAGATGCGCACTGGTATGTAAATAACGGAAAAGTTGATTTGTCTTTGAACGATGTTCTGCACATTACTGTCGATGAAGATTACGCCTGGTGGTATATCAAAAACGGAAGAGTGTCTTTTACCGATACTATTGCCAAAAACAAAAACGGCTGGTGGGTCATAAAGTCCGGCAAAGTCGATTTTGACCACAACGATTTCGCACTGAATCATAACGGATGGTTTATCTGCAAAAACGGCAAAGTTGATTTTAATGTGAACGACATTATCAAAGGAACGGCTTTTGACGGAACAAGCTGGTATCTCGTACGCGGCGGAAAAATTGCAGAGATTGATACCGTGGCAAAAAACAAAAACGGCTGGTGGGTCATAAAGTCCGGCAAGGTTGATTTTGACTATAATGGCTTCGCGCAGAACAGCAACGGCTGGTGGTATATAGAAAACGGCAAAGTAACATTCAAAACGACCGATATCATCAAAGGCGCCGCTTATGATTACGAGTCGTGGTGGTATGTAAAAGACAGTAAGGTCACACTCACCAACATCGTTGCAAAAAACAAAAACGGCTGGTGGGCAGTCGAAGGCGGAAGAGTAACCTTTACATTTAACGGGTTTATGAAAAACCAGTATGGCTACTGGTATGCCGAAGACAGCAAGATTACCTTTAAAAAGACTGCCATTATGCAGGCTACTATAGAGGGCAGAAAAGGACAGTATTATATCAAGGACAGTAAAGTAATAAACGGCTACTGCCTCTGCGTAGTAGAAGGAAAGGAATACTGCATAATTGACGGAGTCGTGGATTCGAGCTATACGGGCTACCTGCAGAACAAAGACGAGGGTACGTGGTGGTATATCAAAAATGGCGTAAAATCTGAGAGCCTCGCCACCAAAATCACCTCAAAGCTTTTTGTAATCGTTGACTGCGACGAACAGCACGTATATCTGGTCGAAAACGGCAAGACTGTATATTCCACTCCATGCGTCACCGGCAATGTCAAGCACCACAACATGACCAAACGCGGTCTCTTCTCAATCTACAGCAAGGAAACGAACAGAGACCTGAAGGGGCGTGACTATATTTCCCACGTCAATTACTGGATGCCTTTTGACGGAAACAGGGGACTGCACGACGCCAAATGGAAAAAGACCTTCGGCGGAACGGAGTACCTGCTCCACGGAAGCCACGGCTGTGTCAATATGCCCATGGATGCCGGCGAATATGTTTATAATCACGTAAAAGTCGGCACAAAGGTTCTGGTGTTCGGCGGAAAACAGTCGCTGTAAAATGATAATCAGACGTTTAATGCCGGTGCTGCGAGGATATATAGTGCAGTGCCGGCATTTGTATGAAAAAGGGAAAGCGCGCCAGGGTGGCGCAAAGTGAGGTTTTGACTGATATGTACGAATGGATAGCGCCGTGTCATTTTGGTCTTGAATCAGTATGCAAGCGCGAAATAACCGATCTCGGATACGAAATAGTCTCCGTAGAGGACGGCAGGGTCGTGTTCAGGGGTGACGCTGCCGCCTGTGCCAGAGCGAATATTTTTCTTCGTACCTGTGAAAGAATACTGCTGCACGTCGGCAGCTTTACCGCCACGACATGGGACGAGCTTTTTGAAAAGACCAGAGCGCTTCCGTGGGAAGAGTATATTCCCCGCGACGGCAGGTTTTGGGTCACGAAGGCCAATTCCATAAAAAGCACGCTTTTCAGTCCTTCCGACATCCAGTCCATCATGAAAAAAGCTATGGTAAAAAGACTGGGTGAAAAGTACAAATTGTCCTGGTTTGAAGAAAGCGGCGCGGAGTATCCCGTCAGAGTATCAATCTTAAAGGACAGAGTGACAGTGGGGCTCGACACCAGCGGGATAAGTCTGCATAAACGTGGTTATAGAAAGCTGACGGCAAAAGCGCCCGTTACCGAGACTCTGGCGGCTGCGCTCATCATGCTGACGCCGTGGAAGGCCGACAGGATACTCGTAGACCCGTTTTGCGGCAGCGGTACATTTCCGATAGAAGCGGCTATGATTGCGGCAGATATCGCACCCGGAATGAAACGGCAGTTTACCGCGCAGAGCTGGGGAATTATTCCGGAAGGCGCATGGAATGAAGCACTCTCAGAAGCTGCGGGAAGGGTAAAAGAGGACGTTTGCGTAGATATTCAGGGCTACGATATAGACGGAGACGTAATCCGCAGCGCGAGGGCAAATGCCTCAGCCGCAGGCGTGGGCAGTATGATACATTTTCAGCAGAGAGACGTGTCGGCGCTTTCACATCCCAAGAAGTACGGTTTTATTATCACAAATCCCCCATACGGAATGCGCTTGGAGGAAAAAGAAGCACTGCCGGAGCTCTATCGGACTCTCGGAGAAAGATTTACGGCGCTGGATGATTGGTCAATGTTCCTGCTCACAGGCTATGAGGACGCGGAGCGGTACATAGGCAGAAAAGCCGACAAAAACCGTAAGATATATAACGGAATGCTAAAGACGTATTTCTACTCGTTTATGGGAGCCAGACCTCCGAAAAGACCGCGGGAGAATTGAGATGAAGCTTGTATTTGCCACCGGGAACAAAAACAAAATGCGTGAGATTCGGGAGATAATGAGCGGACTTAAGCTTGACGTGCTGTCCATGAAAGAGGCGGGAATCGATATCGATATCGCCGAGGACGCAGATTCGTTTGAGGGAAATGCGCTTATCAAGGCCCGGGCGGTTTTTGATTTTATTCGTGAAAAAAAGATTTTCGGAGACGAACAGGTAATTGTGCTCGCAGATGATTCCGGTCTGGAAATAGATGCGCTGGGCGGAGAACCGGGAGTTTACTCCGCGCGGTATATGGGCGAGGACACACCTTATTCAGTAAAAAATGCCGAAATAATCAGACGCCTTAAAAGGAAAAAAGGCGCCGAGAGGGGAGCACGTTTCAGATGCGTTATAGCGGCCATTCTGCCGGACGGAAATGAGATTATCGCAGATGGCGCATTCGAGGGACTGATAGCCGAGGAGCCGGCCGGAGAAAACGGCTTTGGATACGATCCGATACTGTATCTGCCGGAGTATGGCAGAACTGCGGCTCAGATTCCGCCGGAAGAGAAAAACAGGATCAGCCACCGCGGTAAAGCGCTCAAGAGTATGAGAGAGAAGCTATCCCGAAGTTCAATTTCCGGCACCTTTGAAAACCCTTGAAAATAATAAAATAACCCCTTGACAATAAATGAGTTGTATAGTTATAATAGCGATTGCGTTTGCAGGTGATTGGCAAATCGGGGTGTAGCGCAGTTTGGCTAGCGTGCCTGATTTGGGATCAGGAGGTCGCAGGTTCAAGTCCTGTCACCCCGATTCGTATCGCCGGCGCATTTTGCGGGTGTAGTTCAATGGTAGAACACCAGCCTTCCAAGCTGGACACGTGGGTTCGATTCCCATCACCCGCTTTGTCCTTTGTAAAAGGGACGCGTGGTGGGTGTGGCGCAGTTGGTTAGCGCGCCAGATTGTGGCTCTGGAGGACGTGGGTTCGAGTCCCACTACCCACCCGTTTGGGTTCGGAAGCCCTTGGGATTCGTTCCCGATTTTCTTTGGGCTATAGCCAAGCGGTAAGGCACA
>JAFTAU010000025.1 GCA_017455435.1 Lachnospiraceae bacterium
CTCCGCCTCCGCGGCCCGCCCCGCTTTTACGGCTGAAACGGAAAACGCGGGCAGTATAAGACCCGATACGGCGGTGCAGTCATCACCGTAAACGTCGGTGTATTTCTGAATCACACAGCCGTCCGGTGTGAAATAAGTATTTTTGAATATGACCTGTTCCTTTCGCTCAAAGGACAGGGTATTGACTATGCTCTTTTGGGAGTCATCGGCGCAAAACAGGCTTTTCATGCCCTCTTCCAGCTCGCCGATGGCTCTCACATTTTCATATACCGCCACTTTATGGGCATCCTCTATGCAGGTTCCCGGAAGTATGTCGTGGAACTGGTTTATAAGCAATGTCCTGAGGCTCTTGCCGCACAATTCCTCATCAAAGCGGCCTGCCAGAACCGACAGGAGCTCATAATTGTGAATGGCCTGCTCCAGTTTGCGGTTCGTCCGCTTGATGTCATGCATCTGGGTAAGGGTACCTCTGTGCAGTTCAAGATAAAGCTCACCCGAAAATACAGGCAGGTTTACGGCCGTCTTCTCCAGCCGCTGCATAAAACGGCTGACGCTTGTGCTTTCCATCACCGGCATGCACGCCGCGTCCTTTACGGTCTTTTCGATTTCAAGCATGGAATAGCTCGGACCGCCGCCGCCGTCTCCGAAGCCATAGGACAAAAGCTTCATATCCGTGACCTCGGGATGACGAATCGTCCCGAGCGCGTTCTTTATATCCCGAATATCCGGATGAACGTGGGTGATATTGAAATGCGTCAGAACCTCGCTGCCGTCCAGCCCTCTCCATATGAAGGAATCATGAGGGAAAGCATTTGCCTCATTCCAGGACAGCTTGGTGGTCAGGAAATATCTGATGCCGCAGCCCCGCAGTATCTGGGGGATGGCCGCGGAATATCCGAAAGTATCCGGTTGCCAGAAGCAGTCCGCCACGGTGCCCAGGTTTTCTTTTGTATAGCGCTGCCCCAGAAGAAACTGTCTTATGAGATACTCTCCCGAGGGCATATTATTATCGCACTCCACATAGGCGCCGCCATTCGGCTCCCAGCGCCCCTCTGCGGCTCTTTTCTTTATTCCCTCGTAAATATCGGGGTAATACTGCTTCATCCAGTCGATATACAGAACCGAACTCTGGATAAAATGATAATCGGGATAGATCTCCATCAGCCTCAGAGCATTAGAAAAAGTCCTGGCCGCCTTGTGAAGAGTTTCCCTGACAGGCCATAGCCATGCGGTATCCAGATGACTGTGCCCGATCAGGCCAACATAGCCAAAGTTCTCAGTACCGTCGCTTTTTTCCAGAGCACGGCGCAGCAAATCATTCGCCTTTTCAAGCGCCGGGTGCCAGTCGCAGTCCGTCTCCCCGGGAATAAAGGGCAGTATTTTGAAAATTTCGAGGAACGCGTTTACCGCCGCCGCGTGCGCCGCGGTGCTTTCCTCAAAGCAGTCCAGTATCTGGGTAATGCTCCTGTGTAGATTCAGAAACTCCGCTACGGTTTCATCGATTGTTACGATATCCAGGCTGTGGAAGGTGCGTTTAAAACAAGCGGGATAAAAACTCCATTTGTCAACAGCACCGTTGTCATAAGGGCCGGTTCCTATTACGCTGTGACCCGCATAGCATTCGATGGCAATATCTATGGTTTCTCCGGATCTGGCTGAAAATGTCAGAGGCTGAACCTCGTGCAGACGAAAATCCGAGGGGATGTCGGAGCATCTGTCAAAAATCCCGCTTGCTTTTCCGTTTAAAAAGAGCAGACCTTCCACCAGGCCCACATCGGGTCTCAATAGCAGCTTTTGCCCTTCGATCTCTTTTCCCGCGGTAAAGCGTGAGCGGATCCACGCATAGGAAAACTCTTCGCCCCATGTGTCACCGTCCACTACACCGTGCCAGCCGGTCTCCGGCATCGCGGTACAAAACTCCGCCCGTTTTGCGGGCGAGGCGCCGGGCGCCGGTATTTCCGATATTTCACAGGGAAGGGACATCACTTTATTATACAAAAAATCTTTGTACACTCCGTACAGGCGTTTTGTTTTTTCTATGGTTTTTAAAGTGTATGTTTCCAAAAGGATTCCTCCCTTTATCTTAAAACGGCCAGCCCGAAACTGTAAAAGCAGGGCTGACCATTTTTTGTTTATGCCCTCTTAAGGCGTTTCTTGTGAGCGATTACCCCGACCTCGCCCATAACGACCGCAAGGCCTGCGATACTTATTATAACATGGATCAGATCGGACTGTCCGAGCTTCTCGCCTTCTTCTCCGGCGGGAGGCTCCTTAAAGCTTGCCGAAAGAACAAGCGGACCGTTTACTGGCGCGCTCATATCATACTCGCTGCCGTCTTCGTTCAGCCACTTGTCAAATACAAGGCCTTCCTTTTCGGGGAGATCGTATATCTCAATAAGCTCTCCTGCCGCCACGTCGATACGCTTATAGAGGACATCGTCCAGCATGAACATCACGGGATATGTGCGGGTCTCATAGCCGGCTCTCAGGATGGTATCCATATATACGGCATCGTTTTCAAAATCCCACTTTTCGCGGTACTCCGTAAACCAGCCCTTGAACAGCTGATTGCCCCGATCCTCAAGGCTGCCGTAGGATGCCACCTTTTCACCGCGGGTGACCTCTACCGTAGAGAGCAGGGTCTCTCCGTCATAGAACGAGACCTTATTAAGTATCTTGACACCCTTGAAGATGCCGGTATTAGGCATTCCCTGGAAGAAAACGGTATTTCCTTCGATATTTGCCCTGTTGTCAAATTCCTCGAAAATCAGCTCGCCGTTCAGCATGACGGTGAGAACTTTAACACCCTTGTAGCCCTTATTATTAAGTACGCGGACACCGATTTCAAAAGGATATTCCTTTCCTCCCTTCAGCTCGGTAGCCATCTTCAGGGTAGGCAGCCCGCCATCGATTCCGCTGGAATAAACGTAGAGGGTATCAGCCTTTGTGAAGTAGAGCTTCGCGAAATAATTCTCGTCCCAGCGTGTAGAGAAGCTGACCTGAGGACCGTTAGACATATTGGCGGAAGGAACGTAAATCGCCTTAAATACTCTGCCGCCGGTTTTCGCCGCTTTAGTATAGGTGTAGCCCGCAGTATGCTTTTCACCCAGCTCGTTGATATTGAACTTTTCACTTAGTCCCAGATCTGCCAGACTGATCTCGTCATAATCGTCAAAGCTGTAGGGCTCAAAGCCTGCCGTAACGTTCATATCGGAGGTTACTGTTCCGTCAAATATCTTTCCGTTCACTATCCAGCCCGAGAAGACGTTTCCGGCCTTACGGGGCTTTGGCAGTCCTTCGAGCGTACCGCCCGTCGGCACGCGGTAGATATAATCTTTCCCGTCGATTTCCGCTCTGATTACCTTTACATCGGCGAAATGCGCGTAGAGACTCATATTGTCATATACAAGATCTACATTTTCATCCCAGAGGGTTCCGCCGGTCTTTTCGCTGTACCAGCCCGCGAAAGGAAGTCCGCCCTGAGGCGCAGGTTTCTTTACTTTCGGGATGACATTGCAGCGCTCCACGGAGCGTGATTCTATCAGCTTGTCGCCGTTGTAGAATTTAACGGTCTTATATACGGGCTTGTTGATAAGATACGCCGCACCCGCAGAACCGTGGAAGTACATGGTGTTTCCACTCAGATCCGCCTTGCATCCGATATACTGAACCAGAAGCTCGTCTCCTACAGTAATCTCAAAGACCTTTTTCCCTGCGTAGCCGCTGTTTGTCAGCACGCGCACGCTGAACTTCACCTCATACTTTTTGCCTGCTTCCAGAGAAAGCTTTTTGGAAATGTCGGGAGGTGTGTTCAGTTTGCCGTGATAATATACATGCGACATTTCGTTGCTCTGGAGCCAGACTCTGGCCGTGCTGTTCTGAGTCCAGTCGTTGGTAAGAGCAATCTGAGGACCGTCGCCGTTCTTCATATCACCGATGGGTTTCAGATAGAACTGCAGCAGACGTCCGCCGCTCTTTGCGGTCTTTTCATAAGTATAAACCGAGTTGGTCTGGTTTTTGATGGTGTCTTCTTTTATACCGAGGTCTTTCAGAGAGATGGTATCGTAAGCTTCATATCTCATATCCTCGTATTTGGCCTTGAGCGTGATATCCTTTGTGGAATAGCCGTTGTACTTCTTGCTGCCTTCATAGTAGCCTCTGAAGATTTTGCCCGCAGCCTGCGGTGCATCCGGCATAAAGTAAACTCCGCTGAAAGCCTGGTAGGTATATTTCTCTCCCAGAACGTCAATGGTTATGGTGTGCTTTCCGGCTATCTGCTTGTTTATCAGATACGCCGCGCCGGTGGAGCCGTGGAAGTAAATATTGTTTCCGCTCAGATCCGCCTTGCAGCCGATGTACTGGACTACCAGCTCGCCGCCTACTGTAACCTCAAAGACCTTCTTTCCTTCATAGCCCCTGTTTTTGAGGATACGGACAGCGAATTCAACTTCGTACTGCTTTCCGGCCTCCAGTGAAAGCTTTTTCGAAATATCAGGCGGTCTGTTTATCTTTCCGCTGTAATAGACCTGTGACACATCATTGCTCTGCAGCCACAGTCTGGCTTTGCTGTTTTCGTTCCAGTCATTTGTAAGCGCAATCTGAGGACCGTCTCCTCCGTTCATGGTTCCGATAGGCTCCAGAATAAACTGCAGTGAACGTCCGCCGCTCTTTGCAGTCTTGACGTATGAATAAAGACTGTTGGTCTGATTCTTAATCCTGTTTTCCTTGATGCCCAGATCTATGAGTGATATGGTGTCGTACTGCTCGTATTCCATATCCTCGAATTTGGCGGTCAGGTTGATATTTCCGTAGGAATAGCCGTCATATTTTTTACTGCCGTTATAATAGCCTTTGAAAAGCTTTCCGGGAGCTACCGGATCTTCGGGCATAAAGTATACTCCGTCAAAAGCAGTGTACATGCGGGTTTCGCCCAAAATATCCACAAAAATCGTATGCTTGCCTTCTATAGCCTTGTTTATCAGGTACGCGCTGCCCGTGCCACCGTGGAAATAGAAGTTATTTCCGCTAAGATCTGCCGTGCATCCGAAATACTGAACCATCAGCTCGCCGTTAATAAGAACCTCAAAAAGCTTCTTGCCTTCGTAGCCCTTGTTTTTCATTACACGAACAGAAAATTCAATATCATACTGCAGTCCTGCTTCCAGATTGATAGCCTTTGTAACATCCGGGGGATTACTCAGTTTACCGCTGTAATAAGCAACCGACATGGTATTGCTCTGTAGCCACAGTCTGGCGGCGCTGTTCTGATTCCAGTCGTTCGTAAGAGCTATCTGAGGACCGTCTCCTCCGTTCATATCGCCTATGGGCTCCATAATGAATTTCAGCACGCGGCCACCGCTCTTTGCGGTCTTGACGTATGAATAAACCGTATTGGTCTTATTTTCGATGCGTTCTTCCTGAATGCCCAGATCTATCAGTGACAGTACGTCGTAGGGTTCAAAATCAACGTTTTCAAATCTTGCGGTCAGAGTGACATCGCCGGTTGCATAACCGTCATATTCCTTATCTCCGACATAGAAGCCCTTGAATATTTTGCCGGAAACAGCGGGAGACTCAGGCATAAAGTAGATACCGCCAAACGCTCTGTAATCCGTTGTTTCTCCCAGTACGTCCACCGTAACGGTATAGGCTTTCTCATTCGGCTCGGGATTGGTATCCAGCAAAATGCTCATGATGGTGTCCAGAGTCCCGGAGCTGACTCCGATGTAATTCATCAGGAAATTCCGGACAGCAATCTGAAGATTGTCGCTTCCGCCGCCATACTGCTCCAGCATCAGGGTTTTTGTTCCGTCAAGTGATTGATTGTTATTATATTTGTCAGCGTCTCTTAACCCTATGGCACTGAAGGACGTAAGCTCATATTCGGGACGAATCTCTTCGTAGGGAATTCCAAGCAGACCGTAGATCAGGAAAGCGAGCGTACCCGTTCTGTCAGCGCCTGCCGAACAGTGGAATGAAAACGGATAATTATTTTCGTCAGCCATGGCATTAAATGCAGCCTTGTACTGATCCTTCTGTTCATTACTTATAGTAAAGATTTCCTGATAATTTGCTCCCTGTATATAGAGAACATTAGGATTATTCTCATCCCATCCCGTAAAGTCATGCTTCATACCGCCGCGGAGCTCGATTTCGGACTTCATTCCCAGGTAATTAAATACGTTCCTGGCGGCATCATCAACGTGGGATATGTATTCATCCAAAGCCGCGTTACGGAAAACGAGTCCGTATCTGACCTTGGCGCCGTCGGCGTTTACTTTTCCGCCGAGATCACGCATATTGATTACCGTGCCCGCTGTAATATAGCGCACGGGAGTATTGACCGTCGTGAAGGTGTCAACGGCGCTGCACTGACCGGTATTATTTCCGCAGACAAACCAGTAATAAGTCTTGCCGGGAACAAAGATACCGATTTCATTTTCAAGCGAAGCCTTGTCTGACGTGGTGATAAAGGCGTTCTCAAATTCCGCGTTGTCGGCAAAATATATGGTGTAGAGACTGTTTTTGCCGCTGTCGTTCCATTTGAAGGACGTGTTCTGATGATCCTGATATTCATGCGGCGAAGCAACAAATTCACGGACGAATGCCGACTGCGCCGACATATCAGTAGACAGATAATCATGAATCGTATCGGTATTTAAGTATATCCTCTTTCCCGCATATTTATTCAGAGTAATTGCCGTGCCGGCTGCGGGAACATTGACAGTATAAACCGCATTGACGGTCATGTTCTTTGTCAGTCCGTTTGTGATGTGGGTCTCCCACGCGCCGACAGTATTCGGAATAGCGGGAACCGCGGGTTCCTTTCCGCTCACCGTGGGATTACTCATTACAAAGGGAACCTTCTCGACCAGTTTTCCGCTCGCATAATAGCTTACGAAATATTCTTTTTCTTTATACTGAGCGGTAAATACTGTATCGGAAAGAATAGTGTCCCTGGAAAAATCAAATATCTTTCCGGTAGTCATATTCTTCCAGCCGATGAATACATATTCATACATGCCGTCGGAATAGGTGGGGTCTGCAGGCTGTGGAATCAGACAATCCCGTCCCACTAAGATGGCGTTGTTCGGGGTACCGTTTGCTGCATCAAAGGTCGCTATGGCAGTCTCCGTTGTAAAGCGCGCATAAAGACTGATATTTCCTTTCAGCTTCGTGTTTTCGAAATCAAATCTGGTGCCGCCGGTCTTCGCCGTATACCAGCCCTCGAAATACTCTCCCTCTTTTTCAGGTGTGGAGGGGCGTCTTGCGGGGAAGTTCTTTTGTGCGAGCTGATCCAGGTAGAGATTGTTGTCTACATAGTATTTTACGCGAACCTCATTGTATCCCATCACCTGGAAATTTTGAGTCGCCTCTACGTATATCTGCTGACCCTGAAGCGGTCTCGAGCTCGCCGTTCCGTAGAAAAAGCTTACCAGTTCGCCGTTGATCTTCAGATATACATAATCCTTGCCTTTGTTCAGGCCGGATGTAACGCGAATTCTTCCCTGCTCAAAGGCATACCAGGAATTCTCCTCGAATTTATAGCTCTTCGTTCCGCTGGTGCATCCTTCTATTTCCCAGCCGAACATTATGCTCTTCTTGTTTCCGGAGGAGATATAGGAACGGCAGTTTCCGCAGTTTCCTCCGATATCCACTACCATGACAGAACCGTCAAGGTTGCCGTCAGCAAAGGTTCCGGTCTTAAGAACATACTTCACAACGGTGGAATTTGTCTTGGATTTCAGCTCGCAGGGATATGTATATCCGAGATGGCCGTCATGTACCGAATCTTTTACAACGCCGCCGGGAACGACGTTCCCGATATTAAGGTAATCGATATCGGTTGTGTATGTATCCGGCTCGGCAAAGCCCGAAAAGCCCTGCTTTGACACACCGTCGGTTACAAAGCATACGGTGTAAGAAGGCTCAACCTTTTTGTCGTTATAAGCCGTGTATCCGCCTGCGGTCTGGTAATAGAAGGTGTTCTTTGACGCCACGACCTCACCGTCAACCTTCAGGAATACGTAATCCTTTCCGGCATTGGGACCGTCCACAATGCGCAGCCTTCCGAATTCCAGTTCGTGTTTGCCGGTTGTGATGGGGTCAAGCTTTACTCTCAGATCGTTGAAGGCAGAGCTGCCGGGGCAGAAATAGATGCTGTCATTCAGGAACCAGACCATGCAGTTCTCGTTCCAGTATGTATCAAAAGCAATCTTCCATTCTTTGGTTTCGCTGAAATTTGCTTCCCAACCGAGCTTAATGATTGCTGACTTGGTTGCGGATTTACCGTCGTAGGTATACGTTCCGCTAAGTACCGGCGTCTGATAGTCGGTGCCGGGCATTCTCAGGGACGCAAGAGTCACGACGTCATAGTCATCGGTATAGACGTCGGGTTTACCGGGCTCTGCAAAGCCCGAAAAGCCCTGCTTTGAAACTCCGTCGGTTACAAAGCAGACTTTATAGTTAGGGGTGACATAAACGTCATTATAGGCGCGGTAGCCGCCCGCGGTCTGGTAGTAGTCGGTATATTTTGATGCCACAACCTCGCCGTCAACCTTCAGGAATACGTAATCCTTTCCGGTGTTGGGTCCCGCCGTTACGCGGAGTCTTCCGAACTGGACACTATGTTTGCCGGTTGTGATGGGGTCAAGCTTTACTCTCAGTTCATTAAAGGCAGAGCTGCCCGGGCAGAAATAAATGCTGTCGTCCAGGAACCACACCATACAATTTTCGTTCCAGTAGGTATCGAGAGCTATCTTCCACTCTCTGGTCTCTGTAAAATGAGCTTCCCATCCGAATTCCACGATAACGGATTTTGTTCCGGATTTTCCGTCATAGCTGTAGGTGCCGCTTGTTACCGGAGTTTCGTAATCCGTTCCGACTATCCCGAGATCTGCCAGCGTAACCGTGTCGTAATCCTCAGTAAACGCTTCGGGAAGATTGTGAGTATCCGTTCCGATTGTAATGTTGTTTATCATGGTTCCAGTCGGAAATGTGCTCCTTGCTCGTATTCTTGTAACAGATGCTGTCGTCTGCTCGTCCGAATGGGGAATGCTGGAAAACGGAATAATATAATGATACCACCCATCGCCGAGTGATTCGGTATTCATTTGAAGTCCGTTGTCTCCGTTTTTCAGGGTGAACTCCACCGAAACCATGGTAGTACCATCGTACAAACCCAGCTTACAGACATCACTTGCAGAAATCAGTATATTCAGGTCAAATTCAAGCGTTTTGCCGGAAGAAACGTAACTTTCGACCGTCGAGGACAGATCATAGTAGCCTCCTCGCTTTAC
>JAFTAU010000006.1 GCA_017455435.1 Lachnospiraceae bacterium
GCTGGAGGAAGCTATGGGCCTGTATCAGGTACTATACAAGATGCTCGACCAGGAAAGAGCAAAGAATACGGAAAAGTAAGATATAACAGTAAAGGAGCTTCAGAAAATGGTATTCGCTTTCCCGACGCAGACCTATGGCCTGATTTCCTCCCTGATTCCGCTGTTCCTCAAGAAGTAACGACGGGTCAGAGCCAGCAATCACATAAGAATATAATATAAAGGAGAAATGCGACATGAAGACAGTCTATGATTTCACAGTAAAGGACATGCAGGGAAACAGTGTCAACCTGTCAGATTACCAGGGCAAAGTGCTCCTGATCGTCAACACGGCAACGGGCTGCGGTTTTACCCCGCATTACGAGCCGCTGGAGGCTATGTACAAAGAATTCAGGGAGAAGGGCTTTGAAATCCTGGACTTCCCCTGCAACCAATTCGCGAACCAGGCTCCCGGTACTGAGGATGAGATCCATGATTTCTGCACCCTGAAGTTTGGGACAGAATTCCCACAGTTTGCCAAGATAGATGTAAACGGAGAGAATGCTGACCCCCTATTTGCATATCTTGCTTCGGAAAAGCCCTTTGTCGGGTTTGGAAAGGGTTTGAAAAACGCGGCGCTGAAGAAGTACGCTGATATGAACAACAGGAAATACGGCGACAAGACCTATATCGGATGGAACTTTACTAAGTTCCTGGTGGATCGTGAAGGCAAGATCATCGCACGTTTTGAGCCTACAGTTGACATGAAGGAAGTTAAAAGAGCAGTTGAGGCCGCTCTGTAAGATTTGGAGTAAGACAAGATGAAAATAGCTGTAAGATACTATACGAAGACCGGCAACACCAAAAGGCTTGCAGAGGCTGTTGCCGAAGCGGTCGGCGCAGAGGCTCTTCCCCTGAGCACTCCCATCGGAGATCCGGTGGATATACTCTTTCTGGGCAACTCCTATTATGCTTTCAGCATCGATCCGGAAGTGAGGGAGTTCATCCGGAATCTGGACAAGAGCAAAGTCGGCAGGATCGTGAATTTCGGTTCAGCAGCCATGCTCAATTCCACATATAAGAAGGTCAAGGCCGAGGCGGATAAGGTCGGCATTCCCATGGACGAGCGTGAATTCCACTGCAAGGGAGAATTCAAGGGCGTTCACAAGGGTAGGCCTAACGCAGAAGACCTGAAGGCTGCAGCAGGTTTTGCAAAAGCTATTATCAGCTAAGCTCAAAGAGGAGAACCAATGAGAGCACTTTGACATGGCCGAGGAGGGTGTGTTATTAACTAATATTGTAGTTTTAAACTTTTGTGCCGTTATTCATTGCGGCGGTTTTCCCGCACCCCACAGGAGAGAAGAGTTGCTCCCTGTGGGGTGCGTTGGAAATATGTGCTATTAGGGCTTTACCGTTG
This sequence comes from Lachnospiraceae bacterium, assembly GCA_017455435.1. Lineage (GTDB taxonomy): Bacteria > Bacillota > Clostridia > Lachnospirales > Lachnospiraceae > UBA3774. Next base: position 1,394 of record JAFTAU010000006.1, read on the forward strand.
TATTAGCAAACGCGGTGCCGGCAAGCGTGGCGGGTTTGTTGCCTTCAAAGATAACGTTTTGCAAGCTGGAGCATTTGTTAAACGCGTAGCCGTTTATGGTGTTGACTGTCTTCCTTCATTAAACTACTTTTGCGGTATTTGCCCGGATTAATTTTTATCACTTAATCTCCGCAACCGCCGCAGCCACCGCCGCAACCACCACAACCACTGCAACTGCTACAACTGCTACAGCCGCTGCTGTTTTCTTTTTCTGCTTTTTCATGCTTCAACACTGCAGCACCCACACTGAATCCTTTAAGACTAAGCGCGCATTCGCCCAGCAGATAACACCACATGATCTTCTCGCTCTCTTCATAAGAATACTTAGTGTTTTTTGACAAAGCCGCCTGTCCGAACAAAGGATAGGAATCGATGTCTATATATACGGACTTTAAGAGTTTTTTTGTTCTTTTCAAAGCAAACGCACGTGTTTTATCGACCAAAATCGGAATTACAATTAAAAATAATACAAAAGCAAAGCCCAAAAGATTATCAAAAGGCTTTTTGTTATGTATGCCCATAATCACTTTTCCAAAGGACATATATAAAGCAAATAAAATAAAAACACATATCGCTCCGGTATAATTATTTCTTATTCCGATAATACTGTTAATACCGACAATGTCGTTGTCATAACAGCCCGGATTACTATCCGTTATTATGTGTCTGAACGTATAATATCCGCGTACTCTGAATATGCTTAAATCGTTTTTGATCAATAAATAATGATGCGAACGAACCGGATGTTCAAGAATTGTTTTCCGGGCCTTATTTTCCAGTTTTTTTCCTCTTATGACGGCGATTACAGCGATAATCACAAATGCAATTAAATCAATAATAATCATCCATCCGATATATTCTTCTCCAGGTATTTTTCGAATAAATTCAGGAATATTACTGGAAGACAAAATACTTGTCACGACTATGAGTGCTATTAAAGCAATAAAAAAGTATCTGCTGACACCCTTTTTGAATCCGAGAGCTTTTGCCTTTGACTTGAGAGTCTTTGGTTCAACAGCATACAGCTTTATTTCAGAAGCGGCGTTTGTATTTTCTTCCCTAATTGCTTCCCCGCAATACCTGCACGTCATATCCATTGGATTGATTATGCAGCCGCAACTTGGACAACACTGATTGTCATCTGTTCCCACAAATTCCTGATAATTCAGACCGTTTTCCATCTCTACCTCCGCATCAATGTAAAAAGCATCCCGGGTCTGCTTCATTATATGAGCCATAAGCCGCATAGGCCTGGCATCTGGCTCCGCCTCTGCACTTTTCACCATGCAGACAGGATTTGCATTTTTCGGGAATCATATGCTTTCTTAAATCAATGAATATTTCATTGGTATAATAAATATCCTCAAGAGTCGAAGTGAAAATGTTTCCGCATATTATCGGCATCCTTCTGCAAGGCACAATATTTCCGAATTCGTCTACCGTTATCAAACTTTCGCCGGCGCTACACCTGTAAGTGCACTCATTGCCTCCGATAAACTGCAATGCTCTATTCGCGGACACCTCAGTATATGGAAAAATCTTTCTTGTAATGTAATTGCCCTGTGCCTTTTTTATTGTATTAACATAGTCCTTCATTTCATTTGCGGTAATAACAATATCCGACATGGACGCGCCGGACCCTATTGGCACAAGCCTGTCTGTCCATAGTTTTGAAATCCCGTTTTTTCTGCATTTCTTTGCAACTATCGGAAGATATCTGTAATTGTCTTTATTTGCCGTGAAGCTGACAAAGGTTCTTATCCCGAAGCCTTCAAGCTCGGCGGCTTTATTAAATGTTCTGATATAATCCCCTTTTTTTCGTAAGCCATCGTGTGTTTTCTCGTCTCCGTCAATACTAAGCTGCACAAAAGCCGCTCCCGTATAAGCTAACGCGATCATAATTTTTTCATCAATGAATGAACCGTTTGACAAAACCCCATAACTGATTTCGTTTTTTTTGGAATGCAAATAAGACAAAATGTCTAAAATATCTTTTCTGATAAACGGTTCTCCTCCGGTAATATTGATATGACCTTTGCAGAAAATATTATGCTCTTTATTATACTTTTTTCGCAAAAGAAGAAATTGATCTATTACAGATTTTATGTCATCAAAAGACAATTCTTTCGCGTCATCGCTGTCTCTGTAACAGTGTTTACAGTTCAGATTGCAGCGACCGGTAATATGAAACTGAAGGATCAGGCGATGAGCTTTCATAATGTAATAATCTCGAAAGTAAACTGACTAAAATATCTCTCTATTGTTTAGAAAAAATTGGCGGTTTTTAAGTTTCAACGATGCATTCAATCACAGCGGTTTTCCACATCCCACAGGGGCGCGAAGTTATTTCCCGTGGGATGTTGTGAAAATGAATATCAGCGATTGGTGGAATAATCTGTTGATTGCTTCTTCCCTGCCACCACGTCAATTCAATTAAAATGCCACGTCTCTATAAACGCATAATAAGGCTGTGAACTGTCAAAGCACATCCATCCCGCATTATTGCCCTGGGTGAAATAACCGTATGCGTATGAAGCGTCAAAAAATACTTTTTCGATTGTCACCGTAGAACCTCTTGAAGCGGAAAAACTTTTTGTAAAACTACCGGGAGACTGGTAAAAATCAAGGTCAAAATCACAGGTGAAATCTTTCCTTTCATTTTCAGATATATACTCTGTTTCTTTGTACTCTGTTACAAATCTGTCGCCTTCAAACACATAATCGACATCAAAATACACGCCGCCTATGGCGCTTACCTGCGTCAATGCCGTTATTTTTAAATATGTCCCGGAAAGCTCAACGTTTTCAAACTGATAGGCAAACCGCCCTGCGCCGATTCTGCGTAAGTCCTGTACAAAATCAAGTTGTTTTGTCTGAGGATTATATCTGAAAAGGGTGAAGGTTTCATCGTAACCGGGCTCGTCCACCTCATTCAACAGGAAAAACTCATTTTCAGCGTTGATACGAATATATCCGATTGAATAAAAATCAGCAGAATCCATTATTGTTAAAGATGTCCACCCGTTATATGAGTTTATACCGGAGTATGATGTCGGAGATTCGACCTGACTATATCCGTATGACCAAAAGTTTCCATTAATACAATTTGTAGAATCTGTCATCAATCCTGCATGTGTATATCCTGCAGACGAACTAAAAATAACAATATCTCCTGCTTTGGGTGAGGAAACTTTTGTTGCTCCAGCTGAAAGCAATCTATTTAAAAAGTCGCTAACTGCACCACCCTGTGGAACAGCCGCTTCTTGCTTAGCAATAATCGCGCAATCGCTAATGAAATTATCACACCAACCTTCGGTATAACCGAACTCCGATTGAGTTCGTCCAATTTGCGCCTTGGCAATATTAACCATGTAAGTTGCTGGATCTGAATTATAAGAATATCCAGATGCAAAGTACTGATAACGTGATTGATTTGCTTCCGCCCTTATCATCCAGATATGCAAACTTCCTATAATCAACGACATGGTTATGCACAAGGATACAATTCTTTTTTTCCTCATTTCAAACTTTCCTCCCTCGTAAAAAGTATAGTGATCCTCTTTAAATCCGCTCCTTTTGGCACCTTTTTTCATGTTTTTTACCAGCCATTTCCATATTTTTCGTCAACGCCTGCTAAGTATACTATTATAATTAGTATATTTCAAGAATGATTATTATTATGCGCGGTATAAGAGTGTTAGTAAGGAGTGTAAAATAGTAGAGTAAACTTGATGTGATGTAAAAATACACCTTTAAGGAGCGCTATTATCTTGTACGGAGGAAAAGAAATGGACGAAGGTTTTATTCGAGACCGGATAACCGAGTTGCGTATGCAGCGAAATATCTCCGAATATCGCATGAGTCTGGAGCTCGGTCACAGCAAAGGTTACATCCAAAGCATCTCCTCCGGAAGAAGTATGCCATCCATGGCGGAATTTCTCGCCATTTGCGATTTTCTTCATGTTACTCCGTCGGAATTCTTTGCGGTCCCCACAGAAACCACCGGAAAAAAGGAGCTGAATCCCGACTTCGATTTGGAAGCTCTTTATTTGGAACTCTCATCATCCCAAAAGCAATTGCTTCGAGAAATCATGATGCAGATGAAATAGTAGTTCTGACGCGGCTTTTCTTTACTCTGAGTTTCTGCCCTTCTTAATTCGTCTGATATTTATTCATTTTTAAAAACGAGTATTGCGATTGTTATAAATCCTCTTTTTAAGAGACTAAAAATATTTCAGAACTGAAATCCGAGATGTTCGGAGGTTGCGGTGTACGAAAAAGTCTTTAACAGAACGCTACTCAGGTCGGATGATTATGGGAAACCCGGCGAATTCGCGAATATTCCACAACAAATAATTTTTCAATAAGCCGATTTATTGTGGGAAAAATAATAAACTCGTGTTTTTCCCACAACATCAAACATTCCCATAGACCAATTTATTGTGGGAAAATGAAGAGTGTTGATGTTATCCCACAATGAAATTAACACCTTACAGGTTTTTTTGTTGTGGGAAATATGAAAAACAGACATTTCCCCACAACAACGAGCGATTTGGCGGGACAATATATTGTGGAAAAGGGAAAGAATTCGAACAATTCCCACAACAATGAATGGTTTAGCGGGATAGTAAATTGTGGGAAAGAGAAAGAATTCAAACATTTCCCACAAATATAAGTTCGGAGGACGAGAATAAACCTTATTATGACGTAAAGACAGGGAGTCTCCGCCGCCGTTTTCAGACCGCGGGTTTCCGGAAAAGGTAAAATGTGATAAAATCAGCGCGAAATAACAATCGTCAACACGGGAGGAAAAATGGAATTAATACAAAGCTTTTCGGTAGATCACACACGCATCGTGCCCGGCATTTTCACAAGCAGGGTTGATCGTTTGGGCGAATACGCCGTCACCACCTATGATATCAGACTCAAAAGACCCAACAGGGAGCCTGTCATTGATGTCGCTGCGATGCATTCGCTTGAACATCTTATCGCGACTTATCTGCGGAACGACCCCGACTGGAAGGATGAGGTCATTTACTGGGGGCCCATGGGCTGCCTTACGGGTTTTTATCTCATATTAAAGGGCAGCCGCGCTCCGAGAGAGCTGTATGAATTGTTGTTGGGGGCGTTCAGAGCTGTAAGCAAAGCGCGGGAAGTGCCCGGAACCGCGCCCGAAAACTGCGGGTACTGCCGTATGCACAATCTCGAAATGGCGAAATGGTACGCGGATGAATTTGCCTCTTATCTCGAGGCAAACGCGGAAAACGCAGACATATTTGAATATCCCAGAGCAGAGAGGCCTCAGACGGACGACGGTCAGCGATTCTTCGATTCCTGACCGAGAGTCCGGGCGTCCGCCTTCCTGCCTCTTGAATTTTCACCTGAATAATAGTAAAGTGGAGAAAATTTCACAAAGGAGACTGTTATGTACGAATATACCCCCCACGGCGTTTGTTCGAGAAAAATCCAGTTTGATATCGATGAAAACGATGTGGTCAAAAAAATCGTTTTTGTAGGCGGCTGTTCGGGAAACACACAGGGCGTCGCCGCTCTCGCCGTAGGAATGACCGTAGACGAAGTCATTGCCAGAGTAGACGGGATCCAGTGCGGCTTTAAAGGAACATCCTGCCCTGACCAGCTGGCAGCCGCGCTGAAACAATACAAGGAATCAAAAGCATGAAAAAAATAGTGCTGACAGGCGGCGGAACCGCGGGCCACGTCACGCCCAATCTGGCGTTGGTGCCGCTCCTTAAAGACGCCGGTTATGAAATACTGTATATCGGTTCAAAAAACGGTATGGAAAAGGACCTGGTAAAAAAAGAGGGTATCCCGTACGTGGGGATTTCCTCCGGAAAGTTGCGCAGATATATAAGCATCGAAAATCTGAAGGATCCTTTCCGTATCCAGCACGGCTACCACGAAGCCATAAGAATCCTCAGAAAATTCAAGCCGGATATCGTCTTTTCAAAAGGCGGCTTTGTCTCTGTGCCTGTGGTGGGAGCGGCCAGATTCTGGCGCATTCCGGCCATCACGCATGAGTCGGATATGACGGTGGGACTCGCAAACAGGCTGAATCTCCGTTCCGTAAAAATGATTTGCTGCAATTTCCCTGAAACCGCAAAAGACCTTCCGGCCAAAAAGGCCGTGGTTACCGGATGCCCGCTCAGGGCGGAGCTTTTTGAAGGGGACCGCGAGGTGGCAAAAAGAATTACGGGGCTGACGGGCGAAAAGCCTGTACTTATGATAATAGGAGGCAGCCTGGGCGCCGTGGCCGTCAATGAAGCCGTTCGTGAAGCACTTCCGCTTTTGCTCCGGGATTTCCAGATTCTTCATCTGTGCGGAAAAGGAAATCTTAGCGCAGAGCATGCCGGAACCCCCGGTTATGTGCAGATTGAGTACGCGACCGATGAGCTGAAACACTTTTTCTCGCTTGCCGATGTGGTCATATCCAGAGCCGGAGCTAATGCTATCTGCGAGCTTGCGGCTTTACATAAGCCCAATATTCTTATTCCGCTTCCCACGGCCGCGAGCAGAGGCGATCAGTTATTAAACGCAGAAAGCTTTAAGGAGCAGGGTTTTTCGGATGTGCTCCTGCAAGCCGACATCACTCCGGAGCTGCTGCACGAGCGGGTTCTCGCGCTCTATAAAGAAAAGGACCGCTACATATCGGCGATGGAAAATGCAAATTTCAAAAACGCCGCCGAGAGAGTAGTGGCCCTTATCAAAGAATATACGAAATAATTATTTTTCAGCCCATAGCAGAGCGCATTCAACGGCTTTTTTCCAGCCCGCGATGCGTTTTTTTCTTGTCGCCGCGTCAATCTCCGGTACGAATACTATGTCAACCTTGCGGTTTTTCATTATGTCGTCGTAATCTTTCCAGTATCCGACAGCCAGCCCCGCCAGATACGCCGCGCCCAGAGCAGTGGTCTCTATGCAGGTGGGGCGCTCGACGTCTATTCCCAGAATATCGGACTGAAACTGCATTAAAAAATTATTGGCACTTGCGCCGCCGTCAACCTTTAAAGAAGAAAGAGGATTTCCCGAATCCTTTTCCATAGCTTTAACCAGGTCATAGGTCTGATAGGCGAGAGATTCCACCGTTGCCCGGATAAAATGATTTTTGTTCGTCCCACGGGTCAGCCCCAGCGCCATTCCTCTGGCGTACGGATTCCAGTACGGAGCGCCGAGTCCGGAAAAAGCCGGGATGACATAGACGCCGTCAGAATCATCCACAGCCCTGCAGCATTCTTCGCTGGCAGGGGCATTTTCGATAAGCCTCATTTCATCTCTGAGCCACTGAATGGCCGCGCCTGCGATGAATATACTGCCCTCCAGCGCGTAAGAGACATTATCATTTATTCCATAAGCGATGGTGGAAACCAGCCCGTGCGAAGATGTGACGGGCTTTGCCCCTGTGTTCATAAGAGTAAAGCAGCCTGTTCCGTAGGTGTTTTTGACATCACCCGGCATAAAACAGCACTGACCGAAAAGCGCCGCCTGCTGATCTCCGGCGATGCCCGCGATAGGAATTTCGCCGCCGAGAATCTTTTTGTCGGTGCGCCCTATAATCTCGCTTGACATTGAAACGTGAGGAAGCATTGACCGGGGGATATTAAAATAATTCAGCAGAGTTTCATCCCATTCCAGTTTGTGAATATCAAAGAGCATCGTGCGGGAAGCGTTCGTAACATCCGTGACGTGCAGCTTTTTGTCCGAAAGATTCCAGATCAGCCAGGTGTCGATGGTTCCAAAAAGTAGCCTCCCTTCCTCGGCACGCGCTCTCGCACCGGGGACATTATCCAGTATCCACGCGATTTTCGAGCCCGAAAAATACGGATCCGGTATCAATCCTGTGACCTTTCGGACGTGTTCTCCGAGGCCGTCGGTGTTCAATTTTTCTATAATATCCGCAGTTCTGCGACACTGCCACACTATGGCGTTATAAACCGGCGCGCCGGTTTCTCTGTCCCAGACCACCGTGGTTTCGCGCTGATTGGTGATACCCAGCGCGGCGATATCGTCGGCGCTTATGCCGATTTTCCCCATGGCCTCCGCCATAACGCCGGACTGTGTCGCCCAAATTTCCATCGGATCATGCTCCACCCATCCGGGCTTCGGAAAAATCTGAGTAAATTCTTTTCCGGCGATGCTGAGGATTTCGCCTTGCTTGTTAAAAATAACGCACCTTGAGGAAGTGGTGCCCGCGTCCAGCGACATTATATATTTTTCCATATAGTAATCTCCTTTTTTATAAATAATACAATATCAATTATAAAAAATCCATTTATATTGCAATCTTGATACTTTGGCTTTTTAGTGGCATAATGATTCAAACTCCGGACGGCGGAAAAATTCAAAAAAATGAAAAGCAAGGGCAGAATCCTGTTTGAAATTTTTATAACTTTTCTGAAAATCGGCGCATTTACTTTTGGCGGCGGCTACGCTATGATTGCCGTTTTTCAGCACGAGACCGTCGAAAGAAAAAAATGGATCACGGACGATGATATTCTCGAGATTGTCGCCATCGCTGAATCCACGCCTGGACCTATTGCCATCAATGCCGCCACCTTCATCGGATACCGCGTGGGAGGATTTGCCGGAGCATTTTTCGGGACACTGGGCGTCGTACTTCCTTCCTTTATAATAATATTCGCCATTTCGTTTGTTCTCAGGCAGTTCCAGGAGCTGCAGGCGGTCAGATACGCATTTTTCGGAATCCGCGCCGGCGTGCTGGCGCTGCTTGTAAAGGCGCTTTGGACTATGTACAAAAAGGCGCCTCATCATATTGTTTCCTATATAATAATGGCTGCGGCCTTTGCCGTTTCGGCTTTCACCGACATTCACGCGCTGTATATCATTGCCGGCTGCGCCGTGACAGGGCTGGTTTATTCGATAATAGCCGAAAGGAGGGCAAAGAATGGCGTTTCTTGAGCTTTTTCTGACTTTCCTTAAAATCGGCGCGTTTACATTCGGCGGCGGCTATGCCATGCTCCCTCTTATTCAGGAGGAAGTGGCGGCGCACGGCTGGCTTTCTCAGGAAGCTCTCATCAATTTTGTCGCGGTCAGCGAGAGCACGCCGGGGCCCTTTGCCATCAATATGGCGACATACATCGGCGCGGAGGTCGGCGGCGCGCAGGGAACGCTGTCTGCCTTTGTTGGAGCGCTCTGCGCCACTGCCGGCGTTGTGCTGCCGTCCTTTGTGATAATTCTCATTGTCGCGAAATGCTATGAAAAATTCAAAGAAAACCGTGTAGTAAAGGGCGCTATGGCAGGACTAAAGCCGGCCGTCGTAGGTCTCATCGGCGCGGCGGTGCTGGGAGTGGCGGCAAATGTTTTCGCCCCGGTGGGCCCCACCTTCGCCATTTTCACGGAGCTCTCGTTTTATATCTCGCTCATAATCTTCATCATATGCCTCGTGCTTGTTTTCAAAAAGCTTCACCCGGTAGCGGTCATCTGCATTGCGGCGGCGATAGGCATAGCCTGCGGTTATATTTTCGAGGTGGGCGGATAATGAAACGGGTTGATACTTTTTTTAATTAATGGCATAATATTTTCAATTAAAGCCGGGTGATGCCGCGTTGTCGGCAGAATGCCGGCAAAGAGCCGTAAGAAAGAGAGAAAAAGCTTGAATTTTTTACAAAGATTTGTTAAGAGGACGCTTGATTTTTTGCTTTCTTTTATTGCGCTGGCGGTACTGTCTCCTGTTTTTTTAATCACAATTATTCTGGTAAAGATTTCCAGTCCCGGACCGGCTTTCTATTGCTCAGACAGGGCGGGAAAAGACAAAGTCCCGTTCCGTTTTTATAAATTCCGCTCCATGCATGTTGTGGACGAAAAGCACAAACAAAAAGAACTTTATACAGCGGATGAAGACAGGGTTTTCCCGGTCGGAAGAATTATCAGGAGGCTCAAGATAGACGAGCTTCCGCAGCTTATCAATATCATAAGCGGAAAGATGAGTATCGTCGGCCCGCGTCCCATGCCGATGTCCAGCGTCGACTGGCAGTACTGCGGAAAATATGAAGATATTCTTACGGTAAAGCCGGGTCTGACCAGTATTGCGAGTCTCTATGATTATACCGTGGGAGAGACCTACGAGGGCAGGGAAGAGGAGTATCGCAGGGATGTAGTGCCTGTAAAGCTCGAGCTGGAGCTTCTCTATGTAAAAAAACAGAGCCTGCTTTATGATGTAAGGCTGGTTCTCAGAACGATAAAGACCATTTTTCTGGTGATGATAAAAGCAAAAAAGCTGCCTGTGCAGCCTGAATTAAAAGAAATAGAACAAAAAAGAGTGACGGAAGAATGAGAGATTTTAAGGGGACAAAAGTACTGGTGCTCGACGGGGCGTCCAGGCAGATACTCGGCATATTGCGTGGGCTCAGGGATGTCGGATGCGAGATAACCACTGTAAACGGCTCAAAGCTTAATAACGGCTACAGTTCCAGATATCCGGATTACAAGCTGCTGATTCCGAAAGAACAACAGGAAAACCAGTTTCCGTATATATTGGAAGAGCTCAAAAGAAAAAAATATGATGTAATGCTGCCGATTTCCGACCCGTCCATGAACATGGTCACGCAGCATTATGACGAACTTTCACAGTACGTGAGGATTCCTTTTGTAAAAAGGGAGACTTTCTTAAAGGCCTACGACAAGCAGATAACGATGGAAATCTGCATGGACAATAACATCCCCTGCCCCATCACAAAAAGGCGTGATCAGTCGATTGACGAATTTATTGATGCGGTGGGATTTCCTATCGTGGCCAAGCCGCGGATGGCCTGCGGTTCGATGGGGCTGAAAATAGTAAAAAGCCGCGAGCAGCTCGACGCGCTGACAGATTCGGGCGAGGTAGTCCCGAATGAATATGTATTCCAGGAGTTTATTCCGCAGACGGGGGAACAGTACAATATCCATTCGTTCGCTGATGGCACGGGAAACCTTCCTTCGCATCTGGTAACGGAAAAAAACCGGTGGTACCCCATTGACGGCGGCGCGAGCTGCATGTGCAGAACTGCGGTAAACGAGCAGGCCTATAATGATTCCAAAAAGCTTTTGCAAATGGTCGGGTGGCGCTCCTGCTGCGAAATCGAGATGATAAAAGATCCCAGAGACGGGATTTCAAAGGTTATGGAAATCAACGGCCGCGCTTCCGCGAGCATCAAAATAATGTATCTTGCGGGAATAAATGTTGCTTTGCAGATGCTTCAGCTCGCGTATGGCGAACCGGTCAAGACATATCCGCCGACAGACAAAGAAGTAAGAATGAGGTGCCTTCTTACTGACGTGCTGTGGCTGCTCCAGTCTCCAGACAGATTTAAGAGAAAGCCCTGCTGGTTCAGTCCCGTGAGGACGCACGACGTCATTTTCTCCATAAAAGACCCTCTTCCTTTTTTCACATTTATAATAGAGTCCGTACCTAATTATAAAAAGTCTATGTCGAAAAGAAGAAGAGACTAAACGAAAGGGAAAAGCAATGAACGTTTTAGTATTTGCCCCACATCCCGATGATGAGATTCTGGGCTGCGGCGGAACAATGGCAAGGCATATTAAGGATGGCGATGAGGTTTCGGTCTGCATTGTAACATCCGGAAAGCCTCCTGTTTATGACGACAGCGAAGCCGTAAAGAACGGCTGGCCGCACGCGCTTTATCCCGAGGTCAAAAAAAGCCACGAGCTCCTGGGAATCAAGGAGACGGTGTTTTTACAGCTCCCCTGTGTTCTTTTGGAACAGCAGCCGAGACATGAGGTCAATGCGAAAATAGCGGAGGTGGTTACAAGGCTGCGTCCCGATGTGGTATATATTCCTCATTTCGGAGATATGCAAAAGGATCATCAGGCCGTTGTCGATGCGGTTATGGTCGCGGTAAGGCCGAAGGGGGCGCACAGGGTAAAGACTGTGTACGCCTATGAAACGCTTTCGGAAACCGAATGGAATGTTCCTCATGCAGGAAAAACATTCATCCCGAATACGTTTGTGAATATTGAGGACTTTCTGGAGAAAAAGATTGAGGCGATGGAGTGCTATCAGTCGCAGCTCGGGGATTTTCCTTCGCCCAGATCCGTGGATGCATTGCGGGCGCTGGCAATGCTTCGTGGCTCAACCATGGGAGCAAAGGCCGCCGAGGCTTTTGCGCTGGTACGAGAATACCGGTAATAGTTGTCATTTTTGTTGTCATCGGAAAGGAAGAAAATTATGTCGTATCTTTCGGATATTGAAATAGCTCAGGCCTGCGAAATGCGGCCTATTTTTGAAATTGCAAAAAAAGCTCATGTAGATGAAAAATACATCGAGGCGTATGGGAAATACAAAGCGAAGGTGGATTTGTCCCTGCTCAAAGAAACCGGAAAGGCTGACGGAAAGCTGGTTTTGGTCACCGCCATCACGCCCACTCCCGCGGGAGAGGGAAAGACCACCACGACGGTGGGGCTGGCGGACGGTCTTTCGCGCATAGGAAAGGAAGTTACGGTGGCGCTCAGGGAGCCGTCTCTGGGACCGGTGTTCGGGCTTAAGGGGGGCGCCGCGGGCGGCGGCTATGCGCAGATAGTTCCGATGGATGACATAAACCTGCATTTTACGGGAGATTTTCACGCGATAGGCGCGGCGAACAATCTGCTGGCTGCCATGCTTGACAATCACATTCATCAGGGGAACGCTCTGGGCATCGATGTCAGGCGCATTACATGGCGACGCTGCGTGGATATGAACGATCGCCAGCTCAGGTACATTACAGATGGGCTCGGCGGCAGAGGAAACGGCGTGCCCCGTGAGGATGGATACGACATTACAGTGGCCAGCGAGATAATGGCCGTCTTTTGCCTGGCGGACTCGCTGTCCGATCTCAAAAACAGGCTGTCGCGCATTATTGTAGGCTATACCTTTGAGGGCAAGCCCGTTACGGCGGGAGACCTTAAGGCGGTCGGCGCGATGACTGCCCTGCTCAAGGACGCATTCAAGCCAAATCTGGTGCAGACTCTTGAAGGAACGCCCGCGTTCGTGCATGGCGGACCCTTTGCCAATATCGCTCACGGCTGCAATTCCGTTATAGCAACCAGGATGGCTCTGAAGATGGGTGATTATACCGTGACAGAGGCGGGCTTCGGCGCAGATCTGGGTGCGGAGAAATTCCTCGATATCAAATGCCGCATGGCGGGGCTTGTGCCTGACGCGGTGGTAATGGTTGCCACAGTCCGTGCGCTTAAGATGCATGGCGGGATGGACAAAAAATCCCTCGGCACAGAAGACCTCGCAGCACTCGAGAGAGGCATTCCGAACCTGCTCAGGCATGTTTCCAACATCAAAGACGTATATGGCCTGCCCTGCGTGGTAGCTGTCAACCGCTTCCCGACGGACACTGATGCGGAGATAGAATTTATTATTAGAAAGTGCCGTGAGCTTGGCGTAAATACTGTTCTTTCCACTGTCTGGGCCGACGGCGGCGCGGGCGGCGAAAACCTGGCACGCGAGGTGGTGCGTCTCTGTGAGGAAGAAAAGGGCGATTTCAGATTTTCATACGAGCTTACCGGAACCATTACCGAAAAGATAGAAGCGATAGTAAAAAGAATCTACAGAGGCAAAGGCATCAGCATTTCGCCCAAGGCGGAAAAGCAGATTGCAGAGCTGGAAAAGCTCGGTTTTGGCGGTATGCCCGTCTGTATGGCAAAAACGCAATACAGCTTTTCCGACGACCCGGCGCTCATAGGCGCGCCGGAGGATTTCACGGTCAAAATTGAAAACGTAAAGGTTTCCGCGGGGGCGGGATTCATAGTGGTTCTCACGGGCGAGATTCTCACCATGCCGGGTCTGCCCCGTGTTCCCGCGGCCGAAAACATAGATGTAGATGAAAGCGGCAAAATAACAGGATTATTCTGAAAAGGAGAAAAAGAATGGCAAAATTTATCAATGAACCTTCTCACACCTTCAACGAGTACCTTCTTATCCCCGAGCATTCTTCCGAAGCCTGCGTTCCGGCTGCCGTCAGTCTGAGGATGCCGCTGGTCAGATTCAGAAAGGGCGAAAGGCCCGCTATTGAGATGAATATTCCCATGACCAGCGCCATCATGCAGGCGGTTTCCGGAGAAAAGCTGGCCGTAGCACTTGCTACTGAGGGCGGCATATCGTTTATCTACGGTTCACAGTCTATTGAAGATGAAGCGGCTATGGTAAAACGCGCAAAAGATCATAAAGCGGGTTTTGTCAAAAGCGATTCAAATCTTTCCGCAGAAAGCACGCTTCAGGATGTGCTGGAGCTCACAGAGCGAACCGGTCATTCCACTATTGCCGTTACCGGGGACGGAACGGCGGACGGAAAACTGCTGGGCATAGTGACCAGCCGCGATTACCGCGTAAGTCGTATGCCGCTCGACCTGCCAGTTTCGGAATTTATGACGCCCTTTGAAAAGCTGATATGGGCAAAAGAGGGCACCACTCTCCGCGAGGCAAACGACATTATCTGGGAGCACAAATTAAATTCTCTTCCTATATTAAATAATGAAGGAAAACTTTGTTATATGGTTTTCCGCAAAGACTACGAAAAGCATAAGAAACACCCGGACGAACTCCTTGACGCCAACAAGAGATATGTAGTTGGCGCCGGAATCAATACGCGGGATTACGAAGAGCGCGTGCCGGCGCTGGTGGAGGCCGGCGCGGACGTGCTGTGCATTGATTCTTCCGAGGGCTTTACCGACTGGCAAAAAAACACGATAGCCTGGATCAGAGGCAGGTACGGAGACGATGTAAAGGTAGGCGCCGGAAACGTAGTCAGCGCAGAGGGCTTCAGGTTTTTGGCGGACGCAGGAGCCGACTTTGTAAAAGTGGGCATCGGCGGCGGATCAATCTGCATCACCAGAGAGACGAAGGGCATCGGCAGAGGCCAGGCAACGGCGCTTATTGATGTCTGCTCCGAAAGAGACAGGTATTTCAAGGAAACAGGCGTCTATGTACCGGTCTGCTCCGACGGAGGAATCGTGTACGATCACCACATCACACTTGCCCTCGCCATGGGTGCCGACTTTGTTATGCTCGGCAGGTATTTTGCCCGTTTTGACGAGAGCCCGTCGCAAAAGGTCTCAATTGGCGGCACCTATTATAAGGAATACTGGGGCGAAGGTTCCGCCAGAGCCAGAAACTGGCAGCGGTACGATCTGGGCGGAGACAAGAGACTCTCATTTGAAGAGGGAGTCGACTCATACGTCCCTTATGCCGGCACCCTGCATGACAATGTTGCCCAGACCCTTCACAAGATCAAATCCACCATGTGCAACTGCGGCGCATTGAGCATTCCCGAGCTTCAGAAAAAAGCAGTACTAACGCTTGTTTCATCCACGAGCATTGTCGAAGGAGGAGCTCACGACGTCATCCGAAAGGAAAACGCAGGAACGCATAAGTGATGCCGGTTTCCACCGGCGCATATCTTGTGGGATTAAAGCCGCTTGGCTACAAGATTTTGTGACAAAAAAATACCGTAAAAAAAGATGAAAAAAAGATAAAAAAATTGTTGACAAAGGGTTATAACAAGTGATATATTAATCGTCGCCGCTGAAACGGCGGCGATTTTTACGCCCCAAAGGAGGGCGTGGACCTTGACAAATGAACAACATATCCAACCCTGAAAATTTCTAAAAATTTTCAAGAAGAACGAAACCTGAAACAAGGTAAATTAGGGGATAAATGAGGCAGCTCATTTTGAACCGGAGAGAATATCAACATGAGAGTTCGATCCTGGCTCAGGA
>JAFTAU010000026.1 GCA_017455435.1 Lachnospiraceae bacterium
GCCCGACCCGTTACGGACCGCGAACACTTCGGCCCGGTAGCTGACACCCGGCTGCGGCGTGAGATAGAAAGCGCCCATGCCGAGGTCGGAACTCTCGAACCGTACCAGGGCGGTGTCGCGGTCGGACGCATAGACGGCGCCGGCCACTTTCAGGCCCATGCCGCCCATGTCCAACGCCTTATAAGCCAGTCGGCTGCATACGCCGCTCACGAGGTGGCCGCCTTCCGGAAGGAACTGAATCTGCAGGCTGTCGTTGCGGATGAGCGATATGGAAAAATCTGTCTTTTCGTTGCGACCCTCGTCGTTACGGACCAGCAGCCGCAAAGCCGCCACGTCGCGCCGCACGTCGCGGGGAATCTCCACCGAAATGTCGGCCGTACCGTCGGCCGCAGTGGTCATCTCGTCCTGCAGGGCGCGGATGAAACGGCTGCGGAAATCGAATTTGAACGGTTGGAAACTCCAGGGATTGAAGTTATTGTCGGTAAGCATCAGGTGCAGCTGCAAGGTATCTTCTGCCCCTTCGCCCGACTTGACAGAACGGGAATAGATCCAGCGCGTCTGCTTGTCCTCGCCGGTCTCGCCATAGATGGGCACAAGGACCGAATACAGGGGCTCGTCGGAGAAATTGCGCATCCAGGAGGTGTAAGCCCGTATCATATAGTAACCGGGCACCAGCGAATCGCGGAAGGCGATATGGCCGGAGGCCATGCCGCGATCGAGGTAGAGCGGCGACGAGGTGAGCACTTTGCCGTCCTGCTGCACGAGGTCGACGTAGAGCGTGCCGTTGAGTGTGTCGGGCACCATGCTGTTGGCCAGCAAGGTATAAGCTCTGTACCAGATGGTATCGCCTTTGGTGTAATAGGGTTTGTCGAGGTGCAGGAACGCTTTTTCCTGCGGTGTGGTGTGCACATAGAACTCCTGCTTTACCATCACCTCCTTGATCTGGTCGGACAGGGCGATGCGCTCGGTTTCGGAGAGCGTATTGCCGGCGGGAACAGATGTCTGCGCAGACGCGACCGGCTGCGCAATGGCCGATGGCTGCGCGACAAACACCATGCTCCACGCCATCAGCAGGCCCGACGCCCAACGCGCGGCTTTCGCCATCAAGGTATGTATTCTTGTGATAATCACGGGTTCTATGCCAGACAAACAGCGGCCGCGGTATGGTCCGTTTCCCGGACATCGGCCGACTTGCAATCCGGACGCACAATATTAATAAAATTTATCTGAACGGCGTGCCTGGCAGGACGAATTCCGTTAGTCGACAGTGTTGAATCTTCCAATGTTTTATTATTTTTGCCATATCAAAATATCATATACCCCCTTTCGTAAAAAAACACGAAAGTTTAGTTTGAACTTAACTGCCAAATGCCTAACTTTGCACTCAGAAAAATTGATGCTGTTCGAGGGATTCAGTCGTTCGAGAAACTGATCGTTGACGGTGTCGCACCCTTTGATACGTTCGAAAACAATTTAGAAACCAAGTATCGAAGAAACCTTCAGAAGATTTACTTCTATATGAATGAGGTGGCCAATAACAAGACCTTGCCTATCACCAAGTTCAAGGACGTAACTCCGAAGAAGGGATCTGTCAAGGAATATGAGTTTAAAGACGGTGATTTGCGGGTATATGGCATTTCTAAATTTGGCGGGAAGATTATTATCTTGGGTGGATATAAGAATCAACAGAAAAAAGACTATAGAACCTTTCGTTCACTGAAGGAATTGTATTTGAAACAGATACTCGAAAAAACAAGGCGCTATGAAAAGAGATGAACTCCTGAAAAGTGAAGGCTACTGGATAGCAAAACTTCAAACCGATCTCTATAGAGAGCTGGTTTCCTTTATGGAGAAAACCCATAAGAACGGAACTCAACTCGCAAATTATCTCGGTTGCAGCAAAGGGTATATTTCCCAACTCCTTAATGGAAATTTTGACCATAAACTAAGCAAACTTGTCAGACTTTCGCTCGCCTTAGGCAAAGCACCAATCCTGGAGTATAGGGACCTCTCTGACTATATTCTTGAAAACGATGAGACCTTCTCTTCTGTAATGCCTCCCGCCAGTCTGGAAAAATTGATTAAAAAGAA
>JAFTAU010000027.1 GCA_017455435.1 Lachnospiraceae bacterium
GAAAAAGCAATAGTAAAAACAAGTATTATCGGTATCATTACGAACATCCTGCTTGTGGGATTTAAGGCATTCGTCGGGTTGGTATCCAATTCGATAGCCGTCATTCTCGATGCGGTCAACAACCTGTCCGACGCGCTCTCGTCCATCGTGACGATTATCGGCGCCAAACTCGGCGCGAAACAGCCGGACAAAAAGCACCCGCTTGGCTACGGCAGAATCGAATATCTCAGCTCCATGATTGTTGCTGCGCTCGTCCTTTACGCCGGCATCACGTCGTTCGTGGAATCGATAAAGAAAATCATAACCCCCGAAGCGGCTGATTACAGCGCAGTCTCGATCATCATCATATCCGTCGCCATAGTCGTAAAACTGTTCCTCGGAATGTATGTGAAAAAGCAGGGAAAGAAAGTCAATTCCGGCGCTCTGACCGCATCCGGCTCTGACGCGCTATTCGACGCGATTCTTTCTTCGTCAGTTCTTGCTTCGGCAGTCGTGTACCTTATCTGGGGCGTTTCGCTCGAAGCGTACGTCGGCGTTATTATAGCAGTCTTCATCATCAAAGCCGGAATAGAAATGATGATTGAAACGCTGAACGACATTATCGGCAAGCGCGAGGACGCAGAATCCACGAAGGAACTTAAAGAAATCATCTGTGCGGAAGAAGCGGTGCTCGGTGCCTACGACGTCACTTTGTTCAACTACGGCCCGAACAAGAACTACGGCTCTGTGCATATCGAACTGCCGGACAGTCTCAGCGTTGATGATGTGGACAGGATTACGCGCAAAATACAGACCGACGTCTTTCATAAAACAGGCGTTATTCTGACCGGCATCGGCGTTTATTCATTCAATACATCAGATGACGAGGCGGCGCAGATGCGCAACGCGGTGCAAAAGGCGGTCATGGCGCACGACTGGGCGCTGCAGATGCACGGCTTTTACGCAGACACAGAGAAGAAAACAATCCGCTTCGACGTGGTAGTCAGTTTTGACGCTGACCGAAAGGAAGCGATGGAAACGTTGCGCAGCGAAATAAGAGCCCTCTATCCGGACTATGACATCCTGATCGTACCGGACGTGGATATAGCGGATTGAGGAAAAAGAGGCAGATAAAAAGGGATTTCCGTGCGTGATATGAAACCAAACGTGAAAGACTATAAAGAAATCAGAGGAACACTCGTAAAGAAAAAACGCACCATTTTTGGCGACCATTATCTGTTTATCAATGACAGAAGCCACACTGTTTCTGTGAAATCAGGCAAAAGCGCATTTGACCTTTACTCCGTTGGAAGGCAATTAACCGTCGGATACATCGGACACACACTTATTAACATTCGTGCGGGAATAGTCGAAAACGAAGATTGGTTCGACAGATTCCGCTTTGGTGAACAGATTGAAAAGCAGTCCATATGCCTTGACGGGGATATTCATTAAATTATAAAAGTAATACAAGGAGGAGAAAAAATATGATAAAAGTCGCTTTTTACGATGCAAAGGCATACGACAAACCGTCGTTCGAGCATTACGGAGAAATGTTCGGGGTACAATTTAAATATCTTGAAACAAAACTTTGCGAGGATACTGCCGATCTGGCAAAGGGCTGTGACGTTGTTTGCGTCTTCGTCAATGATACGGTAAACTCAGCTGTGATTGACCACCTTTATAAAATCGGTATAAAACTGATTGCACTGCGCTCCGCCGGCTATAACAACGTTGATGTTAAAGCCGCTTTCGGCAAAATTCACGTCGTTCACGTACCTGCGTATTCTCCCTACGCCGTGGCGGAGCACGCAATGGCGCTGCTGCTGACTTCTGTTCGCCGTATCCACAAGGCGTACATCCGTACAAGAGAGTTCAATTTCTCATTGAATGGTCTGACAGGTTTTGATTTTCACGGCAAGACCGTCGGCGTAATCGGCACGGGCAAGATCGGACGTATTTTCATCGGCATTTGCCGCGGTTTTGGCATGAGGGTTATCGCTTACGATCCTTATCCTGCAGAAGAAGCGGGAATCGAGTACACCTCGCTCGATGATTTATTTGCCAAAAGCGACATAATCTCACTCCATTGTCCGCTAAGCGACAGCACGTTCCACACAATAAATGCCGATGCGATTTCAAAAATGAAAAAAGGCGTCGTGATTGTGAACACTTCGCGCGGGGGACTCATTGACGCAGAGGCGCTTCTCGACGGGATCAAATCAAGAAAAATCGGAGCGGCGTGTCTGGATGTTTACGAAGAGGAAGCCGATATATTCTTCGAGGATCGCTCGGGGCATATCCTCGACGACGACCTGCTGTCACGGTTGATTTCAATGCCAAATGTAATTGTCACATCTCATCAGGCATTCCTGACAGAAGAGGCACTCTCAAATATCGCCGAAACGACAGTGAACAATATCCTGTCATTTTTCAATAACGACGGTATCTGTGATAATGAACTGTGCTACCGGTGCGGGAATATTGAACGCTGCAGAGGCAATCGAAAAGAAAAGTGTTTTTGAGGTATATCATGCGAATTTATTAAAAGAAAACTGTTCGAAAAAGGAGTGCGTAATGAAAAAACAGGGAATGCTTACTTCTTTAATAGTTATTTCTGCAGTGGCGGCACTGTTTTTCGCCGGGTGCGGAAAGCCGAAATATAACGTTGACTATAACGGCAAAAAAGCCCTCTATCTGAACGCCGAAGATTCATATGAAGAGGGTGAGCAGGTCAATATAGTTTATAAATTCATCGCCACCGATACCGATTATACTTTTACTCTCGATGGCGAAAAGCTGAACGTTCTTTACGATGACAACGGCGGATTTGTCATCAGTTTTGTGATGCCCGGTCACGATGTGAAGCTTGACTGCACACAGAAAAATTCAATGCTTGCCGATGATGTGCCGGAGATAGAAGCTGATGTGATGCTGGTCGATTATTATTCCGAAACAACCGCTGGTGAAGGAGCTGGCGGCTATTATGAGATTGTTTTTTCCACTTATACTGCGGAGGAATCAAAGATAACCGTCTACACAAAGGAAAACGCTGATTCGCAGGAGTATAATTCTGTCTATATCGTCCCCGCGGAGGCAAAAGACGAAATATTCGTCGCGATAGAAGAAAACGGCCTCGAAAACTGGGGCGACAGAGACGAATACGAAATCCTCGAAGGTGCGCGGATTACTGTCCAGTTCAGAAATGAGTCCGAAGAAATAATATCCGTATCAAGCGACAAGATGCCCTCTTACGGAGAAGAGGCCTTCGCCGAAATTCGCGCGGCGCTCGAGGCCGCGATTGCTGATCTGACGGAAAAGCCCCAGGAATAACGGGGCTTTTTATTTTTTTCTTGTAACGAGCCTTTATAAGTGATAAACTTAAAAAAAATCAAAAGGGAGTTAATCTATGAGTATCGACGTTTCAAAGTATTCTAATTTCGAAGTAATCAATCACCCTCTGGTACAGCATAAAATAACCATGCTTCGCGACGTTTCCACCGGTACGAACCAGTTCCGCACACTCGTTTCGGAGATAGCCATGCTTATGGCATACGAGGCTTTTCGTGATATGCCTCTCGAGGAAATAGAGGTTCGCACCCCTATCGAGACCTGCATGTCGCCCGTTATCAGCGGACGCAAGGTCGCCATAGTTCCCATCCTCAGAGCGGGACTCGGCATGGTGGACGGCATTCTTACGCTTATCCCGTCCGCCAGAGTGGGACATATCGGATTGTACCGCGATCCTGAGACGCACGAACCTCACGAATACTACTGCAAGCTTCCCAGCCCTATCAGCGAGCGCCCCATTGTGGTCGTGGATCCCATGCTGGCCACCGGCGGCAGCGCAGTTGACGCCATAAATATGATCAAAGCCCACGGCGGAAAGAACATCAAGTTCATGTGCATCATTTCCGCTCCCGAAGGTGTACAGAGACTTTGCGAGGCTCATCCCGACGTCATGGTCTACGCAGGACATCTTGACAGACAGCTCAACGATATCAAATACATCTGCCCCGGTCTTGGCGACGCCGGAGACCGCATTTTCGGAACCAAATAAAATTCATTTTTATTGCTTTCAAACTGGAGACGACGCGCTGCGCCGCCTCCTTTTTCGTTTTGCCCGATTATCCGGGGGCTTGTCGTTTCTAAGCCGCTACTCTGATTCTCAAACATGCGGCGGAGGCATACACTTGTCAAAAAACTCGCAAATCCTTGTTATTCTCACAATATATAAATATGATGCTCCGTGAGATGGAAGAGAGCAAGCGAAGACACACCTCATTTTGTGGTATTTTTTCTTGTAAAATACAATATGTAGCGTTATAATACTACCGATTATGTGTGAACGGAGGTTTTGACACGTGACTGACAGAGAGACAGCATTAAAGGCATACAAAAGTTGGCTTGATGACTCATATTTTGACGCCGAAACCCATGCGGAACTTCTCGGCATTGGAGATGACGAAAATGAAATCACCGAGCGCTTTTATATGGACCTTGAGTTCGGAACCGCCGGACTGAGAGGCATCATAGGCGCCGGTACAAATCGCATAAACAAATACACCGTCAGAAAGGCCACACAGGGTCTGGCGAATTTCATAATCAAACAGGGCGCACAGGAGAAAGGCGTTCTGATAGGACACGACAGCAGACACCTGTCGCCGGAACTTGCGCTGGAAACTGCGCTCTGCCTCGCGGCAAACGGAGTCAGGGCCTATCTGTTTGACGGCCTTCGCCCGACACCGGAGATTTCTTTCGCGCTCAGATTCCTGGGCTGCACCGCCGGCGTCAATATTACCGCCAGCCACAACCCTGCTAAATACAACGGCTACAAGGCTTACTGGGCGGACGGTGCACAGATTACGCCTCCTTATGATACGGGAATTATGTCAGAGGTAAAGGCAGTTGACAGCTACGCCTCATGTAAGACCATGCCAAAAACCGAAGCGCTTTCGAGCGGCCTTCTTACTATTATCGGCAGGGAAATCGACGATGCTTATGATGAAGAGCTCAAAAAGCTCGTCAAATCCCCTGAGGCCATCAGAGAATATGCGGACAAGATTAAGATAGTCTACACGCCCCTTCACGGCGCAGGCAATATCCCGGTGCGAAGGGTGCTTGATGAACTCGGATTTAAAAACGTATGGGTCGTTCCCGAGCAGGAACAGCCTGATGGAGATTTCCCTACCGTTCCGTACCCCAATCCCGAGGCGGATCAGGCGTTTGAACTGGCGCTGGCGCTGGCGCGTAAGGTTAGTGCAGATATCGTACTTGCCACCGATCCCGATTCCGACAGGCTCGGCGTGCGCGTGCGTGACAGCGCGGGAGAGTATCACACCCTGACCGGAAATCTTTCCGGAGCGCTTATTGCCGATTACGAGCTGGCACGCATCAAGGAGCAATCCGGCATTCCGGCGGACGGAAAATTGATTTCAACTATCGTTTCAGGAAAAATGGGTCGCGCCATCGCCATGCATTACGGCGCTGAATATATCGAGGTTTTGACCGGCTTCAAATACATCGGCGAGCAGATTAAATTGTTCGAGGAAACAGGCAAGGGCAAATATCTCTTTGGCTACGAAGAGAGCTACGGCTGCCTGATAGGCACTTATGCCAGAGACAAGGACGCCGTCGCCGCTTCCATGGCACTTTGCGAAGCCACCGCGTATTACGCCTCGAAAGGCATGAATATGTGGGACGCCGTAGTGGATTTGTTTGAGAAGTACGGATACTACGACGAAGACGTTGTTTCACTTACCTTTGAGGGTATCACGGGCAAACAAAAAATCAGTGATATGATGAGCGGCCTCAGAGAGGCAGGCACGCCCGCCATCGGAGATTTCCGCGTACTCGCAAAGAGAGACTACAAGCTCTCCGTCAGGACGGACGCGGACGGCAGGACTGAGCCTGTCACCCTTCCAAAGTCCGACGTCATTTATTATGAGCTTGAGGGCGACGCATGGTGCGCTGTCAGACCGTCCGGCACGGAACCGAAGATAAAACTGTATTACGGTGTAAAAGGCAGCAGCTTTGCTGATGCCGAAGCATTAAAAGCAAAACTTAAATCAGCTCTGGAAAAACTCGCCGGGGTCTGATTATTCATACCGAGGTACAAAATGGAAGAAAACAGACAATCAAAGCGGTTAGAAGCCCGCAGAAGAGCAAAGAGGAGAAAAGTAATCAGAAACCGCATATTAGTGGCTCTGATTCTCATTGTTCTGATTCTCGCGATTATTCTGCTGATCAAAACAATAGCCGGTGAAGGCGGCAATGCCGATACCTCGCAGGCGCCCGAGTCCACATCTGACGTTGCGACCGAAGACAAAACTCCGCCTGTGATTACAGGAGCGAAAGATCTCGAGATAACCGCCGGCAGCACCGTTTCTTATATGACCGGCGTCACCGTTACCGATGACACCGATCAAAGCCCTACGCTGGATGTTGACAATTCCCTTGTGGATTTGATGACTCCCGGCTCTTATGACGTGGTTTACACGGCGCGGGACGCGTGCGGCAATGTCGCCACTGTCACAATAAAGCTCACCGTGACCGAGGCCCCCACAAAAGATTCCGAGGCTACAGAAGAAGAAATTGCCGAGCTTCACTCGCTTGCAAAGCAGTATCTGCGCAAAATTGTCAAGGACGATATGAGCGACTACGAAAAAGCGAAGCGCATCTGGCTCTGGGTCAATTACAACATGGACTACAGCCCCGATTCGGACAAGACCAGCTGGGTTCGTGGCGCTCTGCAGTATTTTAACAAGCGCAAGGGAGACTGCTTCAATTATTTCGCGGCCGCAAAAGCGCTGCTTGAGGAATGTGGCATACAGAACGTTGACGTAGTAAAAAGTGACACATCGCATTCGTCCCATTACTGGAGCCTGGTCAATCTCGGCGACGGCTGGTATCATTACGACACAACGCCGCGCGAGGGTCCGGGAGACTATTTCTTCCTTGTGACTGATGCGCAGCTTGACGCGTACTCCGCCGCGCATGACGGCTCTCACACGTTTGACCATGACATTTATCCGGCCAGATCCACGGAGATTATTACAGACCTTGACAGTCAGCCGGAGTACAGCAGTTTCTTTGACGAATAAAGGTTTTCGGAGCTTTTATGCCATACAGCAGCAGAAAAAGAAAAAAGAAAAAAGAAATATCTCCGCGAAGAAAACTGATCGGGAAAATAGTACTTGCTTTTATCTGTCTGTGGCTCTGCATCGGCGCTTTTTTCCTGCTGAAGCAGATTCTGTTTGACGAGGATTCCACTTCGGCAGCGGCCGAAGCCGATACATCTTCCAAAGGAATACCGTATCTGGAGCTTATTTCCAGCGAAAGCAGCATGCAGACGGCTGAGAGCACGCAGGAGGCCGCATCCACAGAAGATACGACAACAGAGCCCGAAACTACAGCTGAGCCCACAACGGCAGAAGACCTTTCCCGCTATGACGAAATGGAAAGACTCGCCCGCGAGGTAATCAGGAGCAGTACCTCGGATTCCGACTCAGACCTTTACAAGCTATACAATACATACTGGTGGATCAAAAACCGTATGAAATACACCGGCACATCCAATAAAAACGGCTGGGTGGCCGAGGCGATTCACGGCTTTGAAACCCTCAGCGGTGACTGCTACACGCACTTTGCCATGATGAAGGCGGTAATGCGCGTGATGGGCTTTGAAACTATTGATATTCAGAGGCTTGGCGGTGAGACGCGACACTACTGGAACCTCGTCAAATATAACGGAGAGTGGTATCATATAGATTCCTGCCCGCGCTCCGTCGACAAGGACAAATACTGGTATTGCTTCCTAAGGACGGATGAGGAGCTGATAGAGTGGGACAAACAGCAGGACGAGGCAAAGGGCTATTACAATTTTGATTCCTCGCTTTATCCCGCAACCGCAACCGCGCCGCTGAACCTCGGAAGCATGCAAAGCAGAAAATAATAATTTTAAATATAAAGGAAGTGTTATGAAGAAATTAGGAGTAATCGGTGGCCTTGGCCCGCTTGCAACAGCTTGTTTTATTGAAATGACGACAATGATGACCGACGCAAAATGCGATCAGGAGCATATTCCGATGGCGATATCTTCGCTGCCGGAGACGCCGGATCGCACGAGATTTATTCTCGGCATTTCTTCAGATGACCCGTATCCGCTATTGTTAAAGAGCGGCCAGTTCGTAAAGGAAATGGGCGCGGAGCAGATTGTTATCCCTTGCAATACCGCCCAGTATTTTCATAACAGGCTCGAGGAAGAACTGCAGATTCCCGTCATCCATCTGATCAGGGAGACGGCGAAATACCTGCAGAAAAACGGCATTGAAAAGGTCGGAATCATGGCTACCGACGGAACTATTCAGACTGGTCTTTACCAGAAAGAACTGCTTGCTCACGGAATCGAGTCCGTGGTCCCGGACGCTAAAGGTCAGGAAGGCGTAATGCACATCATTTATCAGAATGTCAAGGCCGGCCTGCCGCCCGAAATGCCAAAGTTTAACGGCATTGCCGACAGGCTGAAAGCCGAAGGCGCCCAGGTTGTTATCCTCGGCTGTACGGAGCTTTCCGTTATAAAACGTGATAAACATATCGGCAGCGGTTTTATCGATGCGATGCAGGTCATGGCGAAAGAGGCAATCCTGCGCTGCGGCGGCAAAATCAAAATCGGGTATGAAAACCTTATAAGCTGATCGGGAGATTAGTATGCAGACAAACGTATTGGAATATCTGGAGCAAACCGCGCCGCGCGTCCCTGACAAGATTGCTTACGCAAACGAAAACGAAAACGAGGGCGTGACCTTCTCGCAGGTCTATAACCACGCCAGAGCTATCGGTTCGTATCTGCTTTCACAGGGGCTATACAGAGAACCCGTCGTGGTTTTTATGGCAAAGCACCCCAATTCCATAATTGCTTTTTACGGCACGATTTACGCCGGCTGCTATTACGTTCCGATAGACGAAGAAATGCCAAAGCACCGCATCGGGCTTATTTTCGACAGCCTCAAACCTCGCGCCGTTATCTGCGACGACGTCACGGAGCCCGTTGTCAGAGAATTTGATTATCAGGGTAGTGTATACAAATACGCCGACATCTGCGACGGGCCGATTGACGGGCCCGCACTCGCCCGCGTACGCGATGCGCAGCTCGATATCGATCCGATTTATATCGTTTTCACCTCCGGATCCACCGGTGTTCCGAAGGGCGTCGTGGCATGCCACCGCTCTGTGATAGATTATATAGAGCAGCTTTCCGCGGTTCTGAAGGTTGACGAGGACACTGTATTCGGAAACCAGACGCCGCTGTATTTCGACGCCTGCTTAAAGGAGCTTTACCCTACGCTCAAATTCGGCGCGACGGCTTATCTCATCCCGAAGAACCTCTTTATGTTCCCCATAAAGCTGGTCGAGTTTCTGAATGAGAAAAAGATAAACACAATATGCTGGGTCGTTTCGGCGCTGACTATGATTTCAGCATTCAAAACCTTTGACAAAGTAAAACCCGAGTACCTGCGCACCATTGCTTTCGGCAGCGAGGTTTTCCCCATAAAGCAGTACAATCTCTGGAAGGAGACCTTGCCGCAGACCCGCTTTATCAATCTCTACGGACCCACTGAGGCCACCGGCATGAGCTGCTATTATGAGTGCGACAGACTCTTTGCAGAAGACGAAGTTATCCCCATCGGCAGACCTTTTCACAATACGCAGATTCTGCTGCTGACCGATGACGGAAAAGAGGCCGCGCCCGGCGAATCGGGAGAGATATGCATACGCGGCACGGCGGTTACGCTCGGCTATTATCACAATCCCGAAAAAACGGTCGAAGCCTTTGTGCAGAATCCGCTTAACGACGCTTATCCCGAGATTATTTATCGCACGGGAGACCTCGGCAGATACAACGAGCGCGGCGAGCTGATTTTCCTTTCGCGCAAGGACTATCAGATAAAGCATATGGGACACCGCATTGAGCTTGGCGAAATCGAGGCCATAGTCAATATGCACGACGAAATCAAATCCGCCTGCTGCATTTTCGACGACGTTAAAAAGAAAATCGTGCTTTACTATGTGGGCAATATTGATACAAGGGATATGGTTTTATTCCTGAAGGAAAAACTGCCCAGATATATGATTCCGAATGTTGTAAATGTGCTTGAATCCATGCCGCATACGGCCAACGGAAAGATAGACAGAAATTATCTCAAAAAATTATATATCGGAGAATAAAAATGGAAGAATTGCTTGAAATCCTCGAAGAGCTTCACCCGGAAGTTGATTTTGAAACGTGCGATACGCTTATCGACGACAAGATTCTGGATTCGTTTGATATCATCAGCATCGTCACCGAGGTAAACTCGGTCTTTGACGTTGCCATCCCCGCCGAGGAGCTTCTGCCCGAAAACTTCAATTCCGCAAAGGCGCTCTGGGATTTGATTGAAAGACTTCAGGACGAATAATAAATGAGTTTTACTTCCTATGAGTTTATCGCGTTTCTTGCCGCGATATTCCTGCTCTATTATTTAATACCAAAGAGATTCAGATGGATGCTCCTGCTGGCAGGCAGCACGCTTTTTTATGCGTGGGCGGGCGTGGAGTTTCTGCTGTATATTTTCTTTACCGCGCTGACTACGTGGGGAGCGGGTCTTTGGATAGGCAGCATAAACCGCAGACGCAGGGAGCGGTTTGACGCCGAAAAGGCTACGATGGACCGCGAGGCTAAAAAAGCCTACAAGGCCGCGACCAAAAGGAAAACCCGCTGGATATTCCTGGCCTGCCTGCTCATTAACCTCGGCATTCTCGCCGTAATCAAATACAGCGATTTTGTCATTCAGAACATCAACGATATATTTGATGCAAACAACGCCTTTATGAATTTCGCCGTGCCGCTCGGCATATCCTATTACACGTTCAAGAGCATGGGATATCTGATCGACATAAACCGTGGCAAATATGAACCTCAGAAAAACCCGGCGAAATTCGCGCTTTTCGTATCATTCTTCCCGCAGGTCATCCAGGGACCCATCAGCAGATATGATTATCTGTCGCAGACCCTGTTTGAGGGCCACGATTTCAATTCCACAAAGGTCAAAAAGGGCTTTGTCAGAGTGCTGTGGGGCTTTTGCAAAAAGCTTGTCATAGCCGACAGGCTTGTGCCGATAGTAAAAACGTTGGCAAAGGGTTCAGATCAGTATCAGGGCGCTTTTGTGCTGCTATTGATTTTCCTCTACGCCATCCAGCTCTACGCCGATTTTACCGGAGGAATCGACATCGCCATAGGTATCGGCGAAATGCTGGGTATAAAGAGCGAAGAGAATTTTATCACGCCGTATTATTCAAAGAACATCAACGAATACTGGACCAGGTGGCACATCACTATGGGCTCATGGTTCAAGGATTATATTTTCTACCCGATTTCCGTCAGCAAATGGATGCTGAAACTTTCCAAGAACGCTAGAGAAAAGCTGGGAAAGGGCGTGGGAAAGCGCATTCCGGTTTATCTGGCAAATATCATCGTGTGGTTTGCCACCGGTCTGTGGCACGGAGCCGCGTGGACCTTTATCGTCTGGGGTATGCTGAACTGCGTCGTGACGGTGGCGTCTTACGAGATGGAACCGCTGTACGGGCGCTTTCACAACCGCTTTAAATGGTCCAACACCGCGGTTTACAATGTCTGGCAGATGATTCGCACCTTCTGGATAATGGGCGCCATAAGGATACTGGACGTTTACCGCGACGTGCCCGTTTCATTCTCGCAGGTGGGCAGTATCTTTACCACGGGCGGCTACGGACGGCTCTTTAGCGGCGAATTATTCACGCTCGGCATTTCCGCAGCGGATTTTGTTGTGGTGCTCCTTGGCATTGCGGCTAT
This sequence comes from Lachnospiraceae bacterium, assembly GCA_017455435.1. Classification (GTDB taxonomy): domain Bacteria; phylum Bacillota; class Clostridia; order Lachnospirales; family Lachnospiraceae; genus UBA3774. The sequence goes on from JAFTAU010000027.1 coordinate 11,849, forward strand.
GCTTTGGGTGAGCATTGTTTTCTACAGAAACGGCAACAAAAAGCGCTTCCGCGATTACCTGATGGAAAAGCCGTTCGCCGTGCAGGGGCTCGTAATGGCGGGACTTTTGATAATCGTCCTGATATTCGGGGCCTACGGCATTGGCTATGACGCAAACGCCTTTATCTACAACCAGTTTTAAGGAGCGGCGATGAAAAAAGCATTAAAAAGATTTATTTCAATACTGATTGTCATCGCGCTGGCCGGCGGGCTGCTGTAGTTCGCCGGCAGGCTTCTTATGCCGAAATATATTAACGACATCATTGAGGGCAGGCTGATAGAAGAGTACTATGACAACGCAGGCGGAAACGACGTGATTTTCGTGTCGGACTGCGAGTGCTACGAAAACATTTCCCCGATAAAGATGTATGAGGAATACGGCATCACGAGCTATATCCGCGGCAGCAGCCAGCAGCTGATCTGGCAGTCCTATTATCTGCTGGAGGAAACGCTCAGGTACGATACTCCGAAGGTCGTCGTTTTTAACGTGCTTTCAATGAAATACAACGAGCCGCAGAACGAGGCGTACAAACGCATGACGCTGGACGGCATGCGCTGGAGCAGTTCCAAATGGAATTCGATAAAGGCGTCCATGACGGACGAGGAGGATATGATTACCTACCTGTTCCCGCTGCTGCGCTATCACAGCCGCTGGAGCGAGCTGACCGTCGAGGATTTTGAATATCTGTTCAAGACCAAAAAATCCTTCCACCAGGGCTATCTGATGCGCGTGGACGTAAGACCGGTTACGGATTATCCCACCGTGGTTCCGTTGGCGGACTACAGCTTCGGCGACAATGCGTGGTACTATCTGAACAAGATAACAGCGCTCTGCAAAGAAAAGGGAATTCCGCTCGTTCTGATGAAAGCTCCGTCCGTCTCGCCCGTCTGGTACGATGAATGGGATAGCCAGATTGTGGAATACGCTCGGGAAAATGACCTTTTTTATATCAATTTCCTTGACCTGCTGGACGAGGTTGGTATAAACTGGGATACCGATACGTACGACAACGGGCTGCACCTCAATCTGTCCGGTGCGGAAAAGCTCTCGGTCTATTTCGGGAAGATTCTGCAAGACAGGTACGGGCTGGCAGACCACAGATCCGAGCCGGAAACAGCCGAAAAGTGGCAGGGGTATATTGATTTTTACAACGAAATGAGAGATGATCAGTATCGTGAGCTTGAGGAGTACGGATACCTGAAGAGCTACGGCGGCAGAAAGCCGGAATAGAGGAGGATTTATAATTATGAAAAAATTGTTTAGCATAATTTTGGCGGTTATGGTTTTTGCGCTCGCTGCATGCGGAGGTGGCAGCGAAAGTACAGGCTCTCAGAGCGACGGTTCAAAATTTGCCTTTAAAACCGGAAATATTACCGTGAAGATGAACGCGGACGCCGAAAACGTGATTGCCAACCTCGGAGAACCAAAGTCATATTTTGAGTCCGAATCCTGCGCATTCAAGGGGCTCGACAAACAGTATACCTATGCCAACTTTGTCGTGGCCACTTATCCTAAAGACGACAAAGATTATATCAGCTCAGTGACGCTTCTGGATGATACTGTCGCCACTGCTGAGGGCATCAGAATCGGCTCTACAGTTCAGGAAATTGATACCGCATACGGCAGCAATTTTACCGCCCTTACCGGAGAGAGCAGGTCTTATGTCGACGGCGACGCTGAGCTCCAGCTGATTGTCACTGGCGGACTCGTTTCATCAATTGCTTATTACGCCAAAACAGACGTAAATTAATCTGTTGCGAAAACCCCCGCGGTATTGTATAATCCGCGTTGTGTTTAAAATACGCTCTGTCTCCAAAATCCCATGGTGAGGCGGAGTAATAAAAAAGGATTGGGAGGCAATTCAATGTCGGAAGTCAAAGAAAAAATCGAAGAAGTCAAAGAGGAAGTGACCGAAAAGGCTGAGAAAATCAAAGAAGCCGTAGCCGAAAAGGTCGAGGAAGCAAAGGAAGCCATCGCTGAGAAGGCTGCCGAGGTTCAGGATACAGTGGCCGAGAAGGTCGAAGAGATCAAAGAGGCTGCTCCTGAGAAGGTAGAGGAGATTAAGGAGGCGGTTGCCGAAAAGGCTGAAGAGATCAAAGAAGCTGCTGCTGAAAAGGTCGAGAAGGTCAAGGCAAAGGTTTCCGCGCCGGCAAAGGCCGACGAGTCAATGGAGAGCCTGAGTGACGAGCTCGAAAAATCGCTCAAGGCCGGACCGCCCAGAGATGACGATCCCGTCTGGGACAAGTTCGAGCAGCTCCTTGCCGACAAGACCCCCTTTGACGTAAAGATAGACAGCGCCGTAAAGGGCGGAGTTGTCGCTTTCGTAGATGAAGTCAGGGCGTTCATCCCCGCTTCTCAGCTTGCGGCAGGCTATGTTGAGAATCTTGAAGAGTACAAGGGCAAGACCATCACCGTTACGGTTATTACCGCTGACCGCACAGGCAAAAAGCTTGTGCTCTCCGGTCGCGACGCCGCCAGAAAAGCTCTCAGGGCTGAGCGCGAAGAAAAACGTGCACAGGCTATCGAGGCCATCGAGGTCGACTCGGTTTTGGAAGGCAAGATTGAGTCACTCAAGGACTACGGCGCATTCGTAGATCTCGGCGATGGAGTCAACGGTCTGATTCATGTTTCACAGATCAGCTACAAGAGAGTTGAAAAGCCCGCCGATGTTCTTAAAGAAGGACAGACCGTTAAGGTCAAGGTCATAGGCAAGAAGGACGGAAAGATCAGCCTCAGCATGAAGGCTCTCGAAGAAGCGCCCAAGCGCCCCGAGCGTCCCGAAAGGTCCGACAGACCCGAGAGAGAAGACCGCCCTCGCGGCCGCAGAAAAGAAGAGTCGGTTGAGTACACCGAAAAGGAAAAGGCTTCCACCAGCCTCGCCGACCTGCTTTCGGACATCAAGCTTTAAATCACAAAGGGCTTCCTCTGGCGGGAAGCCCTTTTTTCAAAGAAAAGCCACCACGAAAATAGGCAGCCCCCATTAGAGAAGGCCGCAGCGAAAAAAGGCAACCCCATTAGAAAAGCCGTCGTTTAGATGCGGCAGTGCTAGTTAAAGAAGCTACCGTGAAAAAACAGCAGCCCCCATTAGAAAAAGCCGCCGCGAAAAAGCGGCAGCCCTCGTTATAACAGCGGATAACGGGAATCGAACCCGCCTCCTCAGCTTGGGAAGCTGATATTCTACCAATGAACTATATCCGCGTGAGACGTATTGTATCATCAATTGCCGCTTTATTCAATAGTGAGATAACCTTATGAATTTTCTCGGAATCAATCCCTTGTTACTGCTGATCCTTTGCCCGCTGATTTTTCTGTCGGGCTTTGTTGATTCTATCGCCGGCGGAGGCGGTCTGATTTCGCTCCCCGCCTACATGATTATTGGTCTTCCGCCACACGTCGCTAGGGGAACAAACAAGATCAGCAGCTTTCTCGGGACCTTCACCGCCACGGTCCGGTACGCGAAAAAGGGCTTCATCCCCTACAAGCAGGCATTATTCTGCGTGGTGTTCGCGCTCGGCGGCTCCTTTATCGGCACGAAGCTCGGTCTTCTGGTAGACGAAAACGTATTCAAGATAATAATGCTGGTGATTATCCCGGCCACCGCCGCCTACGTCTGGTTCCACAAGCAGTCGTTTGAACTGAAGACTCCGTATTCTACGGTCATCACCACATTGCTTGCCTGCGCCGTGGCTTTCGTTATCGGTATGTACGACGGATTCTACGGGCCGGGCACGGGAACCTTCCTGTTGCTCCTCCTCACATCCGTGGCGCATCTCTCCATTGACAAGGCGCAAGGCATTTCAAAATCCATAAACGTCACCACCAACGCCACCTCGCTCGTGATATTCATAATAGAAGGCAAAGCTCTCATCGCCACTGGCCTCATCGCCGGCGCCTTTTCCATGGCTGGCAGCATCCTCGGAACGAAGATGTATTTCAAAGACACCACCAAAGTAGTCCGCCCCGTAATGATCGCAGTTTTAGTAATCTTTTTCGTCAAAGTCCTGCTTGAAGTCATAGGGGTGGAGGTGTTTTGAATATGGATGTGTTTCAAAATACGGAACTTAACACTGAGTCAGAGTGGATATATTCTTTCGCGGCCAATAATAATTTTGAGAGCATCATGTGCCTATAATATAATATACTGTGAATTTTTATGCTGCTTTTCAAAATTAAAAATAATAATTTGATTACATAATACCAATTATGTTGTGAGTTCAGAGAAAGAAAATTATGAAAAAAACATGGTGTTTAGCACAGATTGTATTTTTTGCAGTGCTATGCTAACCAATAATCTGTTATCAGACTTAAATGTTTAGCATGACAAGCTCTTTTCTACTTTTTATACTAACAGACAATCCTTCATCTTCCCGATTTGTTTAGCATAAACAATGATTTTTTGCCTATTGTGCTAAATCATAACAGTCAGAAGGACTGAAAATGTAAGCACGGAAGGCTGTTATTGGTTATTTATGCTAAACAACTATCCGCTATTTGTCGAAAGTGTTTAGTACAGAAAGCATATTTTCAGCATATATACTAACTCGCAGCTTATTTTTTTGTCCGATTGTTTAGCATGGATAGCTGTTTTTCGCATTCTGTGCTAAACACTGCTCAACTATCCGCCAAAATCATTTAGCACAGATCTTGCTTGATGCGTCGTTATGCTAAATTTCATTTTAATGAAAAAGCATTCCGGAATACAAAACAAGGGGAGACAATCTCGTTTTCGCTTGCAAAAGAGATAAGAGATTTTTGTTTTTAAAAAAGTTGAAAAAACTTGAATTTTTTTGAAAATTCTTGTTGACAAACCGATATAGCAAGTGATATATTAATCGTCGCCGCTGAAACGGCGGCGATTTTTACGCCCCAAAGGAGGGCGTGGACCTTGACAAATGAACAACATATCCAACCCTGAAAATTTCTAAAAATTTTCAAGAAGAACGAAACCTGA
>JAFTAU010000028.1 GCA_017455435.1 Lachnospiraceae bacterium
TGACCTTCCTCTGCGGAATGCGGCCTTGTGCCTTTCACAAACGGGACAAACAGCGTCTGGTCGTTATTGCAGCCGAGGGTGGCAGATTTGTCGTCCTGGATCAGCGCGCCCTTGCCGCCACCCTCACATCCGCAGCGAATCTTCAGCGTCTTTGGCGTCTCCACCACGAACGGCTGGTTGTTTCCACCGGTGCCGTAGGAGGAGACGATCGTCGGAGCGGTGTCTACCGGACCTGTAAAACGGGTGTCCTGACCATGGTTTTCATAGACCGCCGCAGGTACTGTCCCTGCGCGGAGCGTCGGTGATGTTTCCTCTTCATAGCCGATAGACCTTGCCTTTGCGGAATGCTCAGTACAGAATCCTGCGGAGCCCATGACCAGCGGCGGGTGCCCGTGATCCTGCGCCCGGAGTGTCCCGGTGACATCCTCGGAGACACACATGCGCTCACCGCCCTGGTCGTTCAGGCACAGGCTGCCTGCCGTTCCAGCGCCTTCCTCAGCAGTTCCGGCAGTTCCTTGCCACGAACGGAAGCCCTCTGGAGTATACCCAGACAGGCCCTCGGACTCAAAGAGTACTTTTCCGGCACGTTGGCCTGCAAGATCTGCGACAAGGTAGATACGTTTTCTACGTTGGGGCACTCCCCAGTACTGAGCATCAAATACCCGCCATGCGACTGAGTAATCATCTGCCAGGATGCACCCGGCATTCGGCCATTTCTCAGGTCGAGGAGTATCAGCTTCGGGGTCTTTGACCTTCCGGATTTCGTCGAGAACGGCTTTGAAATCTTCGCCGCCGTTCGATGAGAATGCGCCGGGGACGTTTTCCCACACGATGTATCGAGGTTTTTCTCCATTGGTTGTCTCCCTCATTTCTCTTACGATTCTGACAGCTTCATAAAAAAGATTCGAGCGGGAGCCGTCCAGTCCCGCTCTTTTGCCCGCAACGGACATATCCTGACACGGGCTTCCGAAAGTAACGATGTCTACGGGTTCAAGCTCGGCGCCGTTAAGTTTAGAAATGTCGCCGTAGTGTTTCATGAACGGGAGCCGTTTCGTAGTCACGCGAATGGGAAACGGCTCGATCTCGGAAGCCCAGACGGGAGTAATCCCGGAAATAATGCCGCCCAAAGGAAAACCGCCGGAGCCGTCAAAAAGGCTGCCGAGCGAAAGTTGGTTTTTGTCTCTCATCCGTCAGCACCTCTGTCCCGGAAATCAAAATATGCGCTGTCCTGCGATAACCCCGCGTAACAAGCGCACTTTTCAACCACTTTTTTTTCTATCCAAGCCGGCACTTTACCGACTTCGTTGTATCGTCCATACTTCCCGAACATACAATGCATCCCGATGTTCCGCGCTTTAACAGCGTCTTCAAATGTATCGAAATAGCCGAGGTGAATCTCTTGCTGACACACCTTAATTCTTGCCCTGAATTTGTGCCTTGGCGGATAATAGCTTACTCCGCTTACACCCGATGTATTGTTCTTCTGTAAGGGTTGGTTCATCTGATTCTGCTGGCGTGTACAATAGCGGATGTTGCACCGGCGGTTGTCCATTGTGTCCAGGTTGATATGGTCGATTTCAAATCCTGTCCTGTGTTCAAAAAGGTAATCGTGCAAAGCACGTCCTTTGCAGTCGATCACATAATATTGATTACCTCTACCTTTGCTGCCCAGATAAAACTTTACTGTATTTATCTTTTCGACCATATCTGCATCAATAGCAAAAATCTCGCCATTCGGCAATTCTCCGTAGGCGACTGGTTTGTCCGCTGAAAGAGAGTATTTTACATTACTCATCTGCAGTCCCGCTTTCCATGACAGCCACCGCATCCGCATAGGTAAGCCTCTGACCGTTGCGAATCAGATACACACCATCGTCTGACCCGTTTTGTAAAGAAATAAATCTGGCGACAGCAACATCAATGAACTTCGGCTCTATTTCCACGCCGTAACAGACTCTACCTGATTGTTCGCAGGCAATGAGGGTGGATGCGCTGCCAAGAAAACCGTCCAGGACTATACCGTTTGTCTGCGTACACTGTTTGATGAGATAAGCTATCAGCGGTACAGGCTTTGATGAGGGATGTCCGTACCCATCATCCTTTGAGTTCTTAATCCCATCAAACTCGAACACATTAGTTTGCTTTTGATCACCGTACCAGATGTGTTTCCCGTCCTTACGCCATCCAAAGATAATCGGTTCCGAGTTGAACTTCCAGTCTGTGCGCATAAGCGGAGCCCTTGGCTTCTTCCATATAAGGCCGGCGCCGACCTTGAATCCGGCGTCCTCAAAGGCGTCGTAAAAGACTCTGGCTTTCATTGTCGCATAGAATTCATATATGGACGCATCCTTGCTCATGGCGTTTTTGAAATTTGCAAATACTTTCATTATAAACTCATAAGCCGATTTGTCATCCAAATCATCGTTTTTTATTTTTCCGGATTGGTTTTTGAGGTTTACAAAATATGGAGCATCCGTACATACCAGATTAACCTTCTGATTGCCCAGCAAGGCCGAAAACGTTTCCGGCAGAGTCGAGTCGCCGCAGATAACCGTGTGTTTCCCAAGGTGCCAGATATCTCCTGCCCTTGAAAAGCAAGGCTTTGACAGTTCCTCTTCAATATCAAAATCGTCATCTTTAACCTGCGTATTGTCTTTAAACAGCTCGTCAAGCTCCGTGCTGTCAAAACCGGTAAGAGAAAGATCAAACGCGTCTTCCTGTAACGATTCGATCTCAACCCGCAAAAGCTCCTCGTCCCAGCCGGCGTCAAGAGCCATTCGGTTGTCCGCGAGGATATACGCTTTCTTCTGAGCCTCGGTAAGATGGTCGGCAAATACGCACGGCACTTCTGTTATGTTTTCAGCCTTTGCAGCGGCAAGTCGTCCGTGTCCTGCAAGAACGTTGAAATCTTTATCGATTATTACCGGATTGATAAAACCGAATTCACGCAAAGATGACCGGAGCTTGTTGATCTGCTCAGGAGAATGCGTTCTTGCATTATTTGCGTACGGGACAAGCTTATCGGTTTTTACAAGCTGAAACTGTGTAGTCGTTTTATGATCCATTACCGTATTAAACCCCATTCCGCAAATTTTTCGAATCCGCCGATTTCATTTATATATTCTTTCGCAAGGTTTACAATTTCCGAAAAATGTAAACCATCAACGATTTCATCACCGATGGCGCAGGATATCTCGATTGGCCTTCCTTCTTTCTGTGCTTTAAGCCAAGCGTATATATTTACGGAAACGTCAGCTTTTGAAAGATCTTTGCCGTGAAGCCCTCCGCCTGTAACGGAGTCACCCATGTCGGAGCCGAGCTTACGGTTGACGGCGCCGGTATCGACGTTCGTGCCTCCGGTCCAGTAACCGATAGGGTTTATCTCTGCGGAAGGATATGTTTCTTTCAGCTTTTCTCCGTCCGCATTGCTTTGGCAGATTATCAGTCTGTTTTTATCAAGAATATACTTTCCGTCAAAGGGATATTCGCGATATATGTCTTTAGCTATGGCGGTAAGCTTTTTCTGTTCGTCAGTGACAGGTGTTCCTTTAAAGATACCGTTATCGCCGCAGCGAAGACCGTTTGACTGGTTATTTGCAAGATGCTTATCCTGAGGCACTGCCGTAAAATCAACAGAGAGTTTCCCCGCTATTCTTTTTACAATGTCAGATACTTCGTCATAATCGATATGAACCGACGATTCCGCAACGATATGGCAGATACCGTGCCCTATGAGTATTTCCACGGCGATTTTCGGGTTTTCGTCTTTTGTGTACGCAAGATCTACTATAGCTCCTGCTATGCGGTCTGCGAGCTTATCGGGGTGAGAGGGGTTTACCTTTTCAAACATATAATTATCCTTTCTTTACTTTGACGATCTGATATTTTTGATACCTTTTTGCGTTTACGCACACATTCTGAAATGCGACAACAATGTTCGCTGTTGACTGTTATGATAAAAAACAGTTATGGAATGTAAAAATGTGATAAGCTCTCTTAGTAACATCCAAACAAAAGCGTCGTGGACAGATCCTCGCAGCTTTGACATTTTGAAATCTAAAATAAAAGCTCTTGACAAATTCACGATACCGTGATATAATGCAAACGACAAATATTAGGAGGTTTTATCTATGCCGGTATTGTCCAGGTTTTACGGGATCATTATTCGTATGTACTTTCAGCAGGCGGAACATAACCCGCCTCATATCCATGCCCTGTATGGCGAAGATATGGCTGAAATCGAGATTCAGACAGGCGAAATATTGGAAGGCTATTTGCCTCCAAAGGCTCTTTCTATGGTACGGGAATGGGTAGATATACACAAAGCCGAGCTCTTGTATATGTGGGAGACACAGGAGTTCAAATCTCTTTCTCCCCTCGAATAAGGAGATGATTTTATGTTTCACAAGGTAAAAGCAGTAAACGCTCTGCCGGACTATTGCCTGAGTGTACAGTTTTCGGAGGGCGTGACCAAAATATATGACGTAAAGCCGTTATTCTCTAAATGGCCGACATTCAAGACCTTGGAAAGTTCACCTGAACTGTTTTCATGTGTGGAGGTCGATGCAGGCGGATACGGGATTATCTGGAATGATGATCTTGATCTCTCCTGTGATGAGCTTTTTGAAAACGGTAA
>JAFTAU010000029.1 GCA_017455435.1 Lachnospiraceae bacterium
GCTCTGGCAGATCAGATCAGGTTTATTACAGTTGACGACGGCATTACTTCCATAGGAAACAACGCCTTTGCGGGCTGCGAAAACGCCGAGACTGCCTTTATCGGCGAGGATGTCGCAGCTATCGGAGTCAACGCTTTTTCAGGATGCGGAAAACTGTCTGCGCTCGTAATCCCTGCGTCAGTTGCTTCTATCGGCAATTACGCCTTTAACAACTGCTCAGATCTTGGAGTCATTGTATTTGAAGGCTCGTCTGCTCCGTCATTCGGCGCGAACGCCCTTGCAAACACAGAGCTGATGGCCATATACAAGGCATCATGGACAGATTTTTCAAAAGATAAGCTCGGCGGAAAAACCACATGGCTGGTTGACTATGTTGCAGGAACCTGCGGCGCAACACGTTTCACCCTTGAACGCGGCCACCTGACTATCAGCGGAAACGGAAGCATCAGAGGCTACAGCAAAGGACAGGCTCCCTGGTATCAGTACAGAGATGAGATACAGACGCTCAACATCGGAGATGGCGTTACCTCTATCGGAAATTTTGCCTTCTATGGCTGTGAAAATCTGACTGACGTAACCTTCGGCGGTGTCACAAGTATCGGAACCAGCGCATTTTACGGCTGCTCTTCGCTGGCTGAGGTTGAATTCCCGGCGAATCTCGCAACTATCGGCGCATATGCATTCAGCAACTGCTCCGGTCTTGCCGATATTACATTTACCGGAGCTTCCGCCCCCACGATAGCGGGCACCGGCTTTAACGCGGTAAAGGCAAAAGCGCTTTATCCCGAAAACGCGGCATGGGCCGAGTTTGAAAAGACCGGCTACGGCGGAGCCATCTACTGGACCACCGATCCCGAGGAAGAAATCATCGGCGGCAGCTGCGGCAATCAGGCGGCGTGGATACTGGTAGACGGCACTCTGACGCTCTACGGACAGGGCGGCGTCAGAAGCTACGGAGCAAAGACTCAGGTTCCGTGGTACGAATACCGCGAGGAAATCACCCGCATCGTTGTCGAAGACGGGATCACTTCACTGGGTAACTATCAGTTTATGGGCTGCGAAAACGTGACGGAGGTCTATCTGAGCAACACTCTCAGAAAGATTTGCGTAAACGCATTCTCCACCTGCCGCAGTCTGACGACAATCACTATCCCCGCAACGGTAACAGACATTTACGCCTATGCGTTCAATAAATGCTCGGGATTGCAGAATGTTGTTTTTGAGGGCGAAGTAAGCGGCATACAGATTAACGGCCACGCTTTTGAAAACACGTCGATAAATCTTCCTCAATAAGTGAGGGCGCTTGATTATTATTACGGAGATTTAAATGAAAAAAATATTATCAGCCGTTCTTACGGCGGCAATCATTATCGGCCTTGTGTGCTTTGCGCCGGCCGGCGCAGAGGCAGACGGCTCTGTGGAGTTGTCCATCACAAATAATACCGGTATGTTCAAAGCGGTCTCTGCATCGCTGGAAACGACAGGGGGAAAGACCGAACTGGTCTTTGCCCTGTCGGGCACCGGCTACAGGCGGCTGATCCGCGGTACTTATGAGCAGGCTGTGGCTCTGGGCAGCGACACTTCGGGCTGGATAAACGGCTCGCTGAACACCGCCGGCAAATACGAGTTCCGCGTGCCGCTGTCAGAGGGGGAATCCTATATCCCCGTCGTGGCGGTTTCCGAATCGTACTACGAGGGGTATCTGGACGGCAACAATCCGATAGAACGCTCGTATTATCCGCGCCAGCTGACTACTGACGCAGAGGCAAAGACCCTCGTGACGGGCGACTACAACGAGACTGTTACGGTAAAGGTCATCAGCAATCTGAAGTCCTTCAGGGTTGAGGATACGGCTCAGATGAGCGTTACAGGCGGACCGAATTCAAACAATTACAAGGTGTCGCCCACGCTTATAATGAAGGATGATACCTACGATCAGGTCAAATACCCCACCGTGTCAGGCGGAAAACTGACTACGGCGGAAGCGGACCTTGAGACCGGAAACGTTTTTAATATCAGCCTCCTGAATGCTCCGGGAGTCGCTGCTTTCAAGGACAAAGAGCCTGTCAGCATGCAGTTCCGCGTCAAAGAAACCGGTGTTTTTGTCGAAAGACTGATAACCATCGACAAGCTGGCCGGCACATTGACCGTAGACGGAGAAGAAATCGAGATAGCGGAGCAGATTGTGCCCGTAGACGCGGGAGAATATGTTTTTGAGCCGGAAACGCATTATCGCTTTACCGAGGGTTCGTTCAGAGTCAACGGCGATGCGGGCGTGTACAGCGGCGGCCGGGATTTTTATGTGACAAAATCCGGCAGCTTTACGGTAACAAGGGAGAAATAAGCGATGAAGACTGTAACAAAAAAACTGCTCTGCCTTATTGCCGCAGCGGTTCTTCTTTGCGGGCTTGCGGCCTGCGGTGAAGACGGGGAAACAAATTCCTCAGTTTCTGAAAGCGCTACGGAGCCTGCTTCCGAATCCGCGGCGGCCGCCGAAAGCGAATCGGCCGCGGAGCAGGCGGATTTCCGCAGCATAATGCTCTACCACGTCGACGGCCGGGTGCAGATCCTGCGCGGCGATACTGTGATTCCTTTTACAAAGGATATGTTGATAAAAAGCGGCGACAGGATTATCACTTTGGCGGGCAGCAGAGCCTTTATAATGCTTGATGAGGACAAGTTCTTTATGATAGAGCCTGCTTCGGAGTTGGAGATTACAGCCGATGGGTCGGCACAGTCCGGCAGCGCATCGGTCAATCTGCTGTTTGGTGCGGTGTGCGCCCAGTTTGACGCCGAGCCCGCCCCGGGAAGCCCGGTTAGTGCGCTGATAAACGGCGCTTCGGCAGAGGTGAATGCGAAAGTTTTCCGCCTGGTTATTGATGCATATACCGGAAAAGGAGAGGCGCAGACCACCTCGTTTACCGGTATTGACGATTACGCCTCCGCTTTCCTCGGCACAGAAAAGGATGCGACCGGCAGGGAAAAGACTCCCGAAAAACCCGCTTCAAAAACCGGCAGCGGGAAAAAAAGCAAGAAGTCAGCATCTGATTCTACTACCGCCGCAACAACTGCTGCTCCCACAACGGCAGCCCCGAAGATTTTCACCGTGACTTTCAGATATGAAGGAAAAACCTTCTATACCGTGAAAGTCAACGAAGGCGAAAAGGTCAAAGCACCTTCGCTCTCCCCCGCCCCCACAGGCGGCTGGGACTACGACTTTTCCAGAGCCGTTACGGAAAACACAGTCATCAACTGGAAATAAACTGACCGATTCAAACCGCAAACCGGTGCAATCCCCGCGCCGGTTTTTTAATGGAGGGGTGCTCGCAGTAGTCCGCAGAGCGATTCTTGCCGATTGGACTACTCCCAGAGAGTGTTCGCGGTAGTTCACAGAACAGTTTCACCGCTTGGACTGCATAAAACAAGGTATTAAATGTGAATTAAAAAGACATAAAGCCGTTTCTTCCCGAAGCCTGGGTTGGATACGATTGTTCCTCTAATCCTACACGCATTTATCCTGCGCTTACCGCCACTGCCTTGACATAGGACCTCACATTGTATATACTTTCTATATCTGTTTTTATAGAAAAGATTTTCTTGAGGAAAGGTGAAAAAATTTAAGCCCTTATGGACGACGATGGCAGTGGTAGTTTAGCCTGGATTTTTACAGTAATTATACTCATTATTCTTGCAGGTTTCTTTGCAATGGTGGAGACAGCTTTTGCCTCCGTTTCCGAAAGCAAACTAAAGACTTTGGCATCAGGAAACGACGCGCGCGCAAAAAGGGCGCTTCGTATTCTTGACGAATTTGACGTTGCCATAACGACCGTGCTGATATGTACCAATATCGTTCATATCGCTGCGGCTGCAGTGGTGACGGTAAACGTGACGAGATTGTTCGGTATATCCTTTGTCGCGGTTTCCACTCTTGTCACGACGCTGGCGGTATTCTTTTTCGGTGAAATGCTTCCAAAGAGCATAGCCCGTAAATATTGTCTGAAAATCTGCCTCGGAACAGGCGTGGTGCTCGCGTTTTTGATGAAGCTTCTGAGGCCGCTCTCATTTGTATTGACCGCGATCGGGAATGCTGCGTCAAAGCTTATAAAGGGTGACGAGGGCGTATCCGTTACGGAAGATGAACTCTATGACATCATCGAGGATATGACCGAAGAAGGCACGCTGGATGAGGACAGCGGAGAACTGATTTCCTCGGCGCTGCAGTTTCAGGACGTGCGCGCGAGCGACATCACCACCGGACGCAACGCACTCATTGCCATTGATATTGATATGCCTCCGGAAGATATTCTGGATATGATCCGCAGGGAAACGCACAGCCGCCTGCCGGTTTATAAAGGCAGTATTGACAATATCATCGGCATTTTGCAGATCAGAAAATATATCAAGTCATATCTGGCAAACGGCGGCGTAAAGCGTCTCCGCCCGCTGCTGGACAAACCGTATTTTATAAAAGGCGATGTGGAGATTGATGAGGCTCTGAAAAAAATGTCGTCGCGCCGTAAAAATATTGCCGTCGTTACGGACGCTGATATGAAAACGATTGGAATTATCACTATCGAAGATATTCTGGAAGAGCTCGTGGGCGACATCAGGGACGAGGACGAGCCCGTTCCCGATGAGCAGGCGCCGGAGGAGGTGCAGCCATGATAGGCATTTACATAGCAGCTATCGCCTTTTGCGTCATCCTTTCCGCATTTTTCTCGGCCTCCGAAATGGCATATTCGTCAGCGAACGAGGTTCGTCTGGAAAACCTTTCGGACAAAGGAAACGGCTCCGCCGGACGGGCAGTGCGCATTCTCGAAAAATACGACAACCTGATTTCAACCATACTGGTGGGAAACAATCTGGTAAATATTGCCGCGTCGTCGTTGGGCTCCGTGGCCGTGATTCTGCTGGCCGGTGAAGCATACGCCTGGCTTTCCACGATTATCATTACGATCACGGTTATCATTTTCGGAGAAACCATCCCGAAAATCTGTGCCAAGAAGAACGCAAACCGGCTCGCGCTGCTGTTTTCCGCTCCGCTTCGGGCGCTGATGCTGCTTTTCTTCCCTGTCACATGGGTAGTGGTCAGGCTCGTGGAGCTGATGACCAAAAGAATGAAAGGCGACAGCGACGCCGAAACCGATGCGGCCGACGAGCTCCACACCATTATTGAAACGGCGGAAAGTGAAGAAGTTCTCGACGAGGATTCGTCAGAGCTTGTCAGCGCGGCGATTGATTTTCCCGAGACGCCCGTTTCCGAGGTGATGACGGCGCGTGTGGATCTGATCGCGGTTGACGCGGACGATGATTGGGATGAGATCCGTCAGACCGTGACAGACGCGCCGTTCTCGCGCATTCCCGTTTATGAGGACAGTATTGACAATATTATCGGAGTTCTTTCCGTAAAGCATTTTCTGAAGCGTCTGCTGGATGAGGACGAATTTGACATCCGCGAAATGCTGATGCCTGCCGTTTTTGTGTACAAGACGATGAAGTTGCCGGCGATACTCGACCGGCTGCGCGGACTGCAGCAGCACCTGGCTATCGTCACCGATGAGTACGGCGGCACGCTGGGGGCGGTCTCACTCGAGGACATAATGGAAGACCTGGTCGGGGAAATCTGGGACGAAAAGGACGTTATTGAAGAAGATATCCACGAAACCGACGAGAATACTTTTATTATCGACGGAGACACGCCGCTTTCGGATTTGGCGGAGCTGATGGACTGGGACGAGGATTATTTTGATTTTGAAAGCGAGACCGTGGGCGGCTGGTGCATAGAGGTTCTGGGCGAGTTCCCGTCCGCCGGAGATACTTTTACATACGAAAACGCGAGTGTCAGGATTCTCGAAGCGGACGAACGCCGGGTGCTCAGCATAGAACTGGCGCGGGAGCAGGCGGCGGAAGAGACGGAGTAGACACAGACCCGCAGATTTTGGAACGGAACAGATAATATAAAGGCAACGAAAATTGGCATCGGATGTCAACTTGAGTTGGTTGAATGTAAGGCAATCGCACATTACAATATTCATATAAATCACGCAAATGGAGGTTGTTATGAATATTGTAAATCTGAATGCTGTTTGCAAGACCTATCCGGCATTTCGTCTGAAGGATATTTCCTTTTCGCTGGAAGAAGGGAAAATCACAGGGTTCATCGGGCGAAACGGAGCCGGAAAGACGACCACGATCAAGTCCATGCTGAATCTGATCCATACAGACAGTGGCGAGATAACATATTTTGACCTTCCGCTTTCAGAATATGAAAAAGAAATAAAACAGCGGATAGGATATTCGACCGGCATTGTCAGCTGGTATCCGAGAAGGACGATCCGGGAAATTACGGATGTGACGAAAAGCTTCTATCCGACCTGGGATGAAGAGGATTATCTGAAATACCTGTCGCTGTTCGGACTTGACGAAACAAAGAAGCCTATCGAGCTTTCAGAAGGTATGAAGGTAAAATTCAATCTCCTGCTGGCTCTTTCGCATCGGGCAGAGATTCTGATTCTTGATGAACCGACGAGCGGGCTGGATCCGTTTTCGCGGGACGAGCTGTTAGAACTGTTCGAAGCGTTAAGGGATCATGGCGTAACGATCCTGTTCTCGACACACATCACTTCCGATCTGGAAAAATGCGCAGACAATATTATATACATCAGCAACGGAGAAATCAAAGCAGCCTGCACGAGGGCGGACTTCATGAAGACCTTTGGGCGGACAAATGAGGCTTTGGAAGAGATTTTCCTGAGACTGGAGAGGGAGGCGAGGTCATGAATGCTGTTATAAAAAAAGAGATGCGCCTTTCCGCGCTGCTTCTGACATATTTGTTTATCGGGTTTGCCTTTATGACGCTTCTGCCGGGATATCCGATCCTCTGCGCGGCTTTCTTTATCACTCTGGGTATTTTCCAGAGTTTTCAGAGCGCCAGGGAGGCAAATGATATAGTGTATTCCGCGCTGCTGCCTATTGCGAAAAAGGATGTCGTAAAGGGGAAGTACCTGTTTGTCATGCTGATCGAGCTTTGCGGCTTTATCGTCATGGCGGCGCTGACTTTCGCGCGGATGACGGTATTTAAGGATTTCGCGGTCTACCGTCAGAATGCCTTGATGAATGCCAATTTGTTTTATCTCGGAACGGTTCTTCTGATCTTCGGCTTGTTCAACGCGTTTTTTGTCGGAGGATTTTTCAGAACGGCATACAAGCTCGGCAGGCCGTTTATTACGCATATCATAGTAACTTTTCTGGTGATACTATTTGCGGAGGCACTGCATCATTTTCCGGGGCTTGAGGCGCTCAACGCCTTTGGTTTTGATCACTTTATGCTGCAGATATCGCTGCTTTTGACCGGTGCGCTGCTTTTTTGTGCATTGACATATCTGTCATATAAAAAAGCCTGCGCGGACTTTGAAAAGATCGACCTGTAAGGAGGGCGGGCATGCTGAAGGAAAATCTGGTGATGCTGAGGAAACTGAACGGCTATTCGCAGGAACACATTGCGGAGAAGATCGGTATTTCCCGTCAGGCGTATGCAAAGTGGGAAACCGGCGCGACAATTCCGGACGTTGATAAAGCGGCGATCTTAGCGAAGGTGTATGGGGTGACCGTTGACGGATTGCTGAGAACTGAGACTGTAGACGGGGTTGGCATAGTCCCGCCGGCTCAGAATGGAAAAAACATATGGGAAACCGTTACCATCGGTGAACGCGGTCAGATCGTAATACCCAAGGCAGCGCGGGACAGGATTGGAATAAACGGAGGAGACCGCTTGATCGTGGCAAGCGATGAGGTCGGAATTGCTCTGATCCCCGCGGAGTTTTTTGAAAGTAAAATGCAGGAAATCATGGATAAGCTGTCCGGACAAAATGACTGAAAACCTGTCCCTGCGGGCATGGCTCGCTTCACATCGCCCTGTGCGCTCAAAGAACCCGGCACGTGGAGATAAAGTTTTGCAAATACCTGTTGAGAAAAAAGGCGTTTCGATATATATTAAAATCTGTAATCAAAAATACCGGAGGACATTATGATAATCACAAAAGACATATTGTACGTGGGAGTAAACGATCACGACATCGACCTTTTTGAGGGGCAGTTCGATGTGCCTCTCGGAATGGCATACAATTCATATGTGATTAATGACGAAAAGATTGCCGTCATCGACAGCGTGGAGACGCGCTTTTCCGGTGAATGGCTGAATAATATCGAGACTGTGACGGGCGGACGTGTGCCGGACTACTTCATCGTCCAGCATATGGAGCCGGATCATTCTTCCAGTATCACAGACTTTATGGATAAATACCCCGAAACCGTGATAGCGGCGTCCAATCAGGCTTTTGTCATGATGAAGAATTTTTACGGCAGCGACTACGCGGAGCGCCGGATGGTGCTGACCGAGGGGGCAAAGCTGAGCCTCGGCCGTCATGAGTTGACGTTTATTACCGCGCCTATGGTTCATTGGCCCGAGGTCATTATGACGTACGACGCTGCGGACAAAGTGCTCTTTTCTGCGGACGGTTTCGGAAAGTTCGGCGCGAATGACGTGGAAGATCCCGAGGGCTGGGCGTGCGAGGCACGCAGGTATTACTTTGGCATTGTCGGCAAATTCGGCATGCAGGTACAGAATGTACTGAAAAAGGCGGCAGGTCTTGAAATAGAGCATATCTGCTCGCTGCACGGGCCGGTGCTGCCGCTTCCGGGAGAGGATATTTCCTACTATATCAATACATACGACACCTGGTCGGCATACCGCGCCGAAAGCGAAGGCGTGTTCATTGCCTACACTACGGTTTACGGACATACGAGGCAGGCGGCTGAGCTGCTCGCCGAAAAGCTGAAGGCGGCAGGCTGCCCGCGCGTCGCGATTGCCGATCTTGCGAGAGAAGATTTTTATGAGTCCGTGGAGGACGCATTCCGCCATGACAGGCTGGTGCTTGCAACCACCACTTACAACGGAGAGATCTTCCCCAAGATGGACGATTTCATCCGTGCGCTGCTGGAGCGCGGCTATCAGAACCGCCGTATAGGCATAATCGAGAACGGCTCCTGGGCTCCGGCCGCCGCAAGGATTATCAAAAAGCTGTTTGAAAACAGCAAGGACATCACGTGGGCGGAAAACACGGTCACCATAAAGTCCGCACTAAGTGAGGCGAGCGAGGCGCAGATAGATGCGCTGGTAGGAGAATTTGCTTAATCACGTGGTCGCAGGTTTTTAATCAAAGCCGCCGCAATGTCAAACGCGGCGGCTTTTTATATGCCGAAAAGTTTTTTTAAAAAAGGGTAAAACGCCTACTCCGCCTGCGCCACGGTGGCGGCAATGGTTTTGACAATGTCGTCTGCGGAGCAGCCGCGGGAGAGATCGTTGCAGGGGGCGGCCAGTCCCTGGAGCACGGCAAAGCACTTTGCGTCGCCGATGCGCTGGGTAATCTTGTAGCCGATATTGCCGGCCTGCAGATCCGGGAAAACCAGCACGTTTGCCCGTCCGGCGACAGGGCTGCCGGGGGCTTTTGCAGAGCCGATTTCCGGGATGATGGCGGCGTCAAACTGCATTTCTCCGTCTATGCAAAGCTCCGGAGAGAGTCCCTTTGCGAGTTCGGTCGCCTGGCGAACCTTGCGGACGGAGTCGCTGTCGGCGCTGCCTTTTGTGGAAAATGAAAGCATAGCTACGCGGGGCTGAGGAATGCCGCAGAGGACTTGCGCTGTCTGAGCCGTATCTATTGCTATCTGTGCCAGTTCTTCCGCAGTCGGATCGGGTACCACCACGCAGTCGGAATAGACCAGCAGCCCGTCCTCGCCGATATTTTTATCTTTTAATTCCATCAGAAAAGCAGAAGAAACAATGCCGCCGGGGCGCTTTGTTTTAATAATCTGCAACGCGGGGCGCAGCATATCGCCGGTGGTATTGACCGCTCCCGAGACCAGGCCGCTCGCGAGGCCGAGCTTTACCATCATCACGGCGTAGTACATCGGGTCGCGAACCAGGCCCCGGGCATTGTCCGGAGTAAGACCTTTATTCTTTCTGAGTTCATATAATTCGCCTGCGAGCATCTCCGCATCCGCGCTGCATTCCGGGTCGATGATGGTTGCTCCGTCGATATCGGCGCCGAGTTTTTCGGCCTCGGCCGAGATTATATCCTTATTCCCGAGCAAGATCGGAAAAGCTATTTTTCTTCGGAGAACCTCTGCCGCGGCGACCAATGTGCGCGGCTCGTCCCCCTCCGGAAGCACAATCGCTTTCGGAGCGGCAATCGCTTTTTCAATTATTCTTTCCGAAACAGTCATTTATAAATCCATCCCTTCAAATCCGCTCCAGACCGGCTTTCCGGAATAAACCAGAGCCTCGCTTTTTTCGCGGAGCACATCCAGCACGGGGAGAGCCAGAGCCTCCTGCTCCATCTCGCCGGGGTAGCTAAAGACCGGCGCTATCCAGCCGCAGCGGGATTTGATACCGGCTTCGATATCGGAAAACCGCATCAGACCGCCGGTCAGCAGGATGGCGTCCACTTTGCCGCACAGTACGGCGCTCATTTCGCCTATCATCTTGCAAATCTGGTAGATCATCGTATTCCATACGAGAGTGGCCTTCGGGTCTCCGGTGTCTACCAGCGTGTGGATCCGGTCTGAATCCGCGGTGCCGAACAGGCTCACAAAGCCGCCTGCCCTCGAGCACATCAGCCGCACGTCCTCTGTGGAATGCGCGTCGATATAATCCAGCAGCGGCAGAACGGGCACGCTCCCGATGCGGGTCGGGGTAAAGGCGCCCTCGCCGTCAGCACCCATGTTTCCGTCAATCATCCGCCCCTTTTCGTGCGCGCTGACGGTAATGCCGCCGTCGATGTGGCAGACAATGAAGTTGCAGTCTTCATATTTTCTGCCGCTTTTTCCGGCGTGGAACGCCGCCACCGCCTTCTGATTAAGAACGTGTGAATGCGACACGCGGTAGACGCCTTTTATCCCGGTCAGCCGCGCGTAGTCGCAGTATTCGTCAACGTTTGTGGGGTTCAAAGTAAAAGCGCGTTTTCCGTATTCCAGGGCGAATTTGTGCGCCAGCATAACTCCGAGCTTGGCGGGATGCTCGCTTCCGCCCACAGCTGCCACAGTGTCATTATACAGTCTTTCGTCAATTACGGTCACGCCGCCCGGCTGTGTATACGCGCTGCCGCCGCGTCCCACGAAAACGTCTATATCGGCGGGGTCAACGCCCTCCGCCTTTAGCATATCGAGAATCACGCCGTATCTGAACGGAATCTGGTCGTTTACGTGTGGGTAGCGCAGCAGCTCCGGCGCATCGTGAAACAGACTTTTCTCGAAAAGAGAGGTTTCGTTTTTGAAAAGGCTCACCTTTGTGGAGGTGGAGCCGGGATTGATTACGAGTATCAGAAAATTTTTTTGGTCTGCCATACAAAGCTCCCTGCTTTGAGATTATTATGCCTGAATTATAAAGTATTTGCCTGCTTTTGTTAATCCTTTTATTGCCCTGTTTCGTTGACAAACACCGCGGGATGCCGCATAATTTTGGCGGAGAATGAATGCTATGAAAAACAAACTTACGTTATTATCTGTTTTTGTCTGTGCTGCGATTATTTGCGCCGTTTTCGCGCCGGGTGGCTCTGCCTTTGCGGCAAAGCAGGCAGAGTACAGATTGCCTGTTTTTGAGACCTCCGACACGCACGGGTACCTGGCCGATGTGAGCGAAGAACCGTATCAGTACAGGCTGGCTTATATCTCGGATAAGGTCAGGGACGCGAGAAGCGCGGGTGGGCGTTACCGCAGTGAAACGGCGCTGTTGCTGGACGGCGGCGATATTTACCAGGGCAACAATATGTCAAATCTGCTTGAGGGGCAGTCGCTTTCTGCGGCATACGACCTGATGGATTATGACGCGGTCGCTCTCGGAAATCATGAATTTGATTGGGGCATTGAGGCCACGGTCGACGCCGACGGCACCATGCCGGATTATAATTTTGACGGAAAAGCGCACGAAAACGCGATTCCGGTCGTAATGTCAAATCTTTTGCAAAACGGGAAAAGGGTTTCGTTTACAAAAGAATACGTAATAATCGAAAAAACCGCAATCGGCGCTGACGGTGCCGAAATTCCGGTCAAAATTGCCGTCATCGGATTTGCCGAAAACTACGCTTCAAGCATTATGCAGAAAAAGTTTGCGGGTCTCGGTTATAGCATCAGCGTGGATTATGAGGCGGCAAACGAGCTCGCGCAGCGGCTTGAAAAGGAGGGCGAATGCGATGCGACGATTCTCCTGTGCCATGCTGCCGCTGACGAAACAGCTAAGGGGCTGGGCAACGGCTCGGCGATTGATCTGGTTCTCGGCGGTCATACCCATAATAGTTTGAAAGGAACCACGGACAGCGGCCTTACGTATATGCAGCCGGCCAGTTACGGCCGCGCATATTCTTATGCCGAGCTGATTTTCACGAAGGACAGTGCCGGGAAGGCGGTTTTTGAAAAAATCGGCGCGGCGAAGGTCGTATCGACGACGGACGATGTTTCGCGTCTTGCGAATACTCCGGAAAATGCGGGCGAGCTGGACAGTGAGGTGACGGCGCTGACTGACAGGGTGATTGACGCGATTTCGGATATTCTTGAAGAAAAAATGGGATATATCAATGTTTCCGCGGTTAAAAATGAATACATCGAGGGCAGCGGCGGCAAATCGTCCACGGCCGGAAACTGGATGGCGTCTCTGACCGCCCGGATGGTGGACGCAGAGGTGGGGCTGCAGAACAACGGCGGCATCCGGGTCGAATTTCCGCTGAAAAAAGGCGAAGACAGGCGTTATATCACTGCCGGCGACGTGTACTCCATGTTTCCGTTTGAAAACACCATCCGCCTTTTCAGGCTGACATATGAAGAGTTTTTGCAGCTGATGGAGTATTCGGTAAAAAATGACGATGATGGCCTGCTCCTGCGGATGTCCGGAATTGACGTTTATTATTCGGACAGCAAGGTGAATGCCATCGAAAAGGACGGCACCGCCATTTACGCAAACGGCGTCTGGAAAAAAGGCTGGGACAAAAAGACGGTAACGGTGGCGTGCAACGATTATATCGCCACGTCCGAAAAAACCATCGGCGGGATGAAAAATCCGCTGGTGGAATGGAGCGGCACCGACAGGCTTATCGCGTCTGAGGAAATAATCGATGTCGAGGGAGCTTTTGAGATTCTGAAAGCCGAGGCGGAGGAAAACGACGGTCTGCTTTCCATAGATACAAAGGCGCATTTTATTAATGCCGGATACACCGGCAGTGTGACGGACGGCGAAACGGCTGCATCCGGAGAGGCCGGGGAGCAGAGCGAATTCAGTAAAATCCTGATGTGGGCCGCGATAATAGTGATGTTTGCGGGCTCGGCCTATATGGTGCTGAAACGTAGGAAATGAGTATTTTCTTGATTAAAAATAGTCAAAGTGGTATAAATATGATGTAAAATACCGGCTCACGGAAGGAGAATGCGAGCCAGTATTAGCGCCGGGACCGTAATTGGTTGACGAGGTTGGCAGTTTTCGAAAGATTCGGCGGGTGCTGCCACGGCCGGTGGGTCGAAAGGGAGAAAGCAAAAAGCAGAATAAAAACTGTAACAGAGGTTCTTCCGACACGCAAGCATTTATCCAAAGGAGAAAAAAATGAGAGTAGTTATTCAGGATAGTTATGAAAAGATGTGCAGATGGGCGGCGGAATACATCGCGGCCAGAATCAACGGTCACAAGGAAGACCGCCCCTTTATTCTGGGTCTTCCCACCGGTTCGAGCCCTGTCGGCGTTTACAAAGAGCTGGTTCGCATGAACAAGGCCGGAGAGGTTTCGTTCGCAAACGTTGTTACCTTCAATATGGACGAGTATCTCGGACTGCCTCACGAGCACGACCAGAGCTACTGGTATTTCATGCATGATAATCTTTTCGATCATCTGGTAGATATGAAGCCGGAGAATATCAACATCTTAAACGGCATGACCGATGACCCCGAGGAAGAGTGCAGACGCTATGAGGAAAAGATTGCCTCTTACGGCGGCATTGACCTGTTTATGGGCGGTATCGGTGTTGACGGACATCTGGCATTCAACGAGCCGTTCACTTCACTGACTTCTCGCACCGGTCTGCGGGATCTGACCACTGACACCCGCATCGTGAACAGCCGTTTCTTTGGCAATGATCCCGAGAAGGTTCCTGCTCAGGCGCTTTCCGTTGGTATCGGCACCGTTACGGATTCAAAGGAAGTCCTGGTGCTGATTTCCGGTCACAACAAGGCCCGCGCTATGGCGGCTGTCGTAGAGGGCGGCGTTTCCCAGAAGTGGACCTGCTCCGCACTGCAGATGCACAACGGCGCCATCATCGCCTGCGATGAGGAAGCCTGCGGCGAGCTGACTGTTGATACTTACAAATATTTCCTGGATATCGAGAAAAAAGAAAGGCTGTAAGCCCTTCCTGATTTCCACGAAACAAACAAAGCCCGGAAGCGATTGCTGCTTCCGGGTTTTTGCTGTGCGGCGTAAGAGAGCCGTGTTATTCAACTGTAACGGATTTTGCCAGATTGCGGGGTTTGTCAACATCCAGACCCTTTGCCACGCTGACGTAGTATCCGAAAAGCTGGAGCGGTACCACCGCCAAGCTTCCGATAAAATGCTCATCGGCACGAGGGATGTAGATGGTGAAATTGACCGTATCCTCTACGCTGTATCTGCCTTCGGAGGTTATACCCATCAGATAAGCGCCGCGCGCTTTGCACTCCGCCATATTGCTGATGGTTTTTTCGAGCAGATCCTGCTGAGTCAGTATTCCGATTACCAGGATTCCGTCTTCCACCAGGCTGATGGTGCCGTGCTTTAATTCGCCGGCAGCATAGGCCTCACTGTGGATGTAGCTGATTTCTTTCAGCTTGAGGCTGCCCTCCAGACTGATTGCGTAGTCGGGGCCTCTGCCTATAAAGAACGCGTCGCGCGCGTTGGCGTGCTTTGCGGAAAACCACTGGATGCGTTCTTTGTTGTCCAATACTTTTTTGATTTTGTCGGGCAACGCAAGCAATTCTTCAATATAATGCTTGTATTCCCTGCCGTTTATTTTTCCTTTGGCGGCGCCCATAGCCACGCCTATCGCGTACATAGCCACGAGCTGTGTGCTGTAGGCCTTCGTTGTTGCGACGGCGATTTCCGGTCCGGCCAGGGTGTACAGCACATTGTCGGATTCTCTTGCAATGGTCGAACCGACAACATTTACCACGGCCAGCGTACGGATGCCCTTTTCGCGCGCCATACGCAGCGCCGCAAGAGTATCGGCGGTTTCACCCGACTGAGAAATGATTATCACGAGGGCGTTTTTGTCAACGAGCAGTTTTCTGTATCTGAATTCCGACGCCAGCTCGACTCTCACGGGCACGTCTGCGAGGTCTTCTATTACATATTGCCCCAGCATTCCCGCGTGCCAGGCCGAACCGCAGGCCACGATACGAATTTCGGAAATGCCGGCCAGATCCTCGTCCGTCAGCCCCGATGAGGACAGGTCGATTTTTCCGTTCTTTATCAGGCTGTTCAGAGTATCTGAAACGGCTTTGGGCTGCTCGTGGATTTCCTTTATCATAAAGTGCTCGTAGCCGCCTTTTTCAGCAGCGGCAGCGTCCCACGAAATGTGGACGGACTCCATTTCTATCTCGTCGCCGTTAAGGTCAAAGAAATGCGCCTCGCCCGGCAGAATCCTGACGGACTGAAGATTGTCGATATAATAGATGTCACGTGTGTATTTGAGAAGCGCAGGCACGTCTGAGGCCAGGAAGGTCTCGCCGCCTGTACAGCCGATAACCATCGGGCTGTCTTTTCTCGCGGCATAGATTTCGCCGGGATAATCCTTGAACATCAGCGCCAGTGCGTAAGAGCCGCGCACGCGCACCATCATTCTGTTTATGGCGTCGATGGGGCCGATTTTGTATTTTTTGTAATAATAATCAACCAGTTTTATGACGATTTCAGTATCGGTCGTGCTGTAAAATGAGTAGCCGTTTCGGATAAGCTTTTCTTTTAATTCTTCATAATTCTCTATGATTCCATTATGCACGCCCACCACGTCGGATTCGACCGGGCCGGACGCTGAACCGCTCGCGTTTCCGCTGACGTGCGGGTGAGCGTTTGTCTGAGTGGGCTCGCCGTGGGTGGCCCATCTTGTGTGACCGATGCCGCAGGTGCCGGGAATGGCAGTGCCGCCCGCGGTTTTGTCGGAGAGGTTTTTGAGCTTTCCGGTGGCTTTTACAACTTCCGCCAGCTTGTCGCCGTCGCGAACGGCAAGGCCCGCCGAGTCATAGCCTCTGTATTCCAGTTTTGAAAGTCCGTCCAGCAGCACGGGCGCCGCCTGTTGTTTGCCTGTAAAACCAACTATTCCGCACATTTTTACAAACTCCTTTCAGAAAGAACGGTTGCCGTCCGTTGATTTCAAAAAATAAATCGGGGATATTATAAAATAACAGGTGCCATAACGCAAGAAAAAAGCACTCGGCGGGCTGACGTGGCGTTCCTTATTTTTTTTGGTTGAAATAGGATTTCTTCTTTAGTACAATCAACGCAGAGGTGCGTGAAATAAATATCGCGCAGGCAATTTTCTGATCACGGAAGCTCCGTGGTTTGTTAATCAGGATTAAGAGTAATGTTTAGAGAGGGAGAAACAATGGCTAAATTTTGTCCAAACTGCGGAAGTGCAGTAGAAGAAACCCATAGATTCTGCGATAAATGCGGAGCGAGTCTTGACTTTCAGACCGCCGCACCGCAGCCCGCACCGCAGCCCGCGCCGGCACCTGCGCCGCAGCGTCAGCCTCAGCAAACGCCTCAACCGGCTCCGCAGCAAAAAGACGGAAAAGGCACTTTGATTGCATTGATAATCTGCGGCACGCTGCTTCTCGCAGCCATCGTTGTTATCGTAATCTTTGTCATTATTCCTAATATAAAAAAGAACGCAACGGAAACGACGGCTCCCACGGAGATTACCACTCAGGCGCCGGAAGAGCTTACTACCGAGGCTCCCACGACTGAGGCACCGACCACGGAGGCGCCGACGACCGCTCCTCCCGAGACTACAGCGGCCGCGCTCCCTTATGAAAACAGCCTTTCCAAACCTGTGCCCACCGACTTTGCGTGGATAGCCGACGAGATGTCGGGAAGCCTGACGGGCTCATTCCTGGGCAATGATGAACTGCTCGGCAAATGGAAAGGCGAAATAATATACGACGGCGCGTGGGAACTGGTATTTGTCACGATAGATAAAAATGCGCAGATTTCTTTCCAGCCGCTTCAGTATAATCTCGGCGAAGGATGGATTAACGAAGAAGGCGAAAATGATTACGTCTTTTACGGCGCTTTCGACATCAGCAGCGTAAACGGGGCGGGAGAGCTGGGTTCGATAAACCTCTACAAATTCATAGAAAGCGGCGGTACTCAGTACGCAGTCGGCACCTTCTCTGTAAACAACATCGAATCCGCCGATGTCTATTTAGTAAGACCGTAATCATTCGTACACGACAACCTGCCGGAAACGGCAAGATGCCAAAGCTTGAACGATTGGCACTTGTCAGAAAGACTCAACACAGTGATATCAAAGCCCGGAAGCGATATTTGCTTCTGGGCTTTTTGCGTAGCAGAGCCATTCTGAAAGTCTAAGCGCCGTCTGCTACTTCCAGTTCGATTTTTCACAACTTTATATAAAGTATTCGTCTACTATTGCCTCCAGTATTTTTTGATTCAAAGGGTACATACTTGTCTCAAATAGGGTAATCAGGTTCTTGCCGGGAAAGTATCCGCTTTTTTCATAGGTGTTAAGTTTACGGACAGCACTATTTGCGTATTCGGGGTTGTCCATCATTCCAAAAAATTCCAGTACATATTCCTGCATCGTCCGTACATTTAACACAGTAAAATCTGAGTATATTATGAGCCCGTCTTTCATTTTGGTCGGGTGTTCGTATTTGTACGGAATGTCTCTGTAATAAAAATAATCTGCGATGATTTTTTCCGACTTTGAGCGGACACGTTCGCCTCGCGCGGTTATCAAAAATGCCTCATTGTCATTTATCGGTTTGCCCGTATATTGTTCCGACTCCCACTTTTTGCGAAACTCCTCACCGGATAATATGTATGGGGTGATAAACGGACGTTTATTAATGTTCAATTCTTTTGCTGCTTCGAGTAACTTGTTTTTTTCTTGGTGACTGATAAGTTCGTCAACAACGGCTAATTCTTTTTCGCACGCCTCACGCGCATTCTTGTCATATTCCTTCTGAGCAAGTTCGGAAACAAGCTTTTTGTCGCTTTGAGGTATGTAATGCTTTTCGCCGTCTTTGGTAATGTGATAAAAAATGACGCATCTTTTAATGCTGCTGCACCATAGTTTCCCTTCAGGATAATTTTCCTCATTTCGTTTAATAATCGAAATGGTTTTTTCAAGAAATGCTTTTCTGTTTTTCAACTCATCAATCAACATAACTATTCTCCTTTGTTGTTTTTGGGCTGCTTGCCGCCTGCCACACATAAGGCAATTAGCATAAATGGCTGTTTCTCCGAGTTTGTGCTAAACCGACAACGCCTTTTCAAAGTCAATGTTTAGCATAGATTAAGGATAATAAGCATTTGTGCTAAACAAAAAACGGTTTATCCAAGTCAATGATTAGCATAGATTGAAGATGGTTGCCATTTATGCTAAATCATTAGAATTATTTAGAACTAATTGTTTAGCATAGATTGAGGATAGATGTCATTTATACTAAATCATTAGAATCTTTTAGGGCGAATTGATTAGCATAAAACAGAAGAACTACGATTTTATACTAAACAATTTAAATAATGACAGTATTTCAATTTAGTACAATTTAGCAAAACTGTCTCTTTGTGCTAAACAGCAAAGCATTCGAACAATTTAACTGTTAGCATAATTTCAATTAATGCTCGGTTTATGCTAAATCAAAGCGGTCGGTTGTTAATAATCAATAAGATACGGGCAGAAAAGCCGAATCTTTTTCGATGCTGCTACTTACTTGACGGGACAGGCAGCAGAACAGTCCGGTAAAATAATAACACAGATAATTGTATTGTGAAACGGACAATGTTTGACAAAAATGGACAAAAACGGACAATTGATAAAATTTCACAATAATGAATGTTGAGGGTTTGCGGATTTTGAAATAGAATAGCATTGAGAAAGAGGCAATCTGTTTATAATGAAAATTACAATTCTTACAATTTGCCCGGAGCAGTTCGGGGACTTTATGAAAACGCCGCTTATTGCGAGATCGATGGCCTCGGGGCTGCTCGATTTGCAGGTGGTGGATATCCGCGACTTTGCGCCGGGCAGCTTTCGCGATGTGGATGATTCGCCGTATGGCGGCGGCGCGGGGATGATACTGCGCTGCCAGCCGGTGCTGGACGCGCTGGAATCGGTGCGCACGCCCGAAAGCCGTGTGCTGATAATGGCTCCCGTTGGCGAAAAATACACGCAGAAAGACGCTCACCGCCTGGCAACGGAGCAGCATCTTATAATAATCTGCGGTCATTATGAGGGTATGGACGCGCGGATATATCCGCACGCGGATGAGATTATATCTATAGGAGATTATATTCTGACCGGCGGCGAGATTCCGGCCATGGTAATCGCCGACTCGGTGATGCGGCTTGCACCGGGCAGCATGAAGGAAGAAAGCACGGCGGAAGAATCCTTTGAAAACGGGCTTCTGGAATACCCTCAGTACACGAGGCCGGCGGATTATAAGGGGCAGAAAGTGCCGGAGGTTTTGCTTTCCGGTGACCACGAAGCCATCCGCCGATGGCGGAAGGAGCAATCAGTCCTGCTCACCCGTAAGCACCGTCCGGATATAATGTAAAAGAAAAAAAGCGCAGGAGATAGACCCCTGCGCTTCGTTTAGTTCAAAGATTATCTACTGGCGGTGACTTTTTCAAAAACCAGAGTCGCCTGGATGCGGTCTCCGCCAAGCAGTCCCTTGCTGCCGCCGTTAGAAGTGGTTATTGTATGCAGACGATAGCCCTTCTGAGCCTGATCGTTGATGCATTTTTCCAGTTCGGAAAGATTTCCCGAACCCGTGCCGATAAATTTTTCCTTGAGGGTGACCTGAAGAACCACATACTGATAATCCAGACCTGTTGCCGTTGAAAATGTTGAGGAATCGCTGTAATCCATGTTTTCTCTCCTTTGGTGTTTTTTTTGATTACGATTTATTATTGTAAACCAAAATGAATTGTAGTCAATATTTTTGGACAGATCAAATCCCGGGGTTTAAAACAATTCCTTATGTCAAATCCCGCTTTCTGAAAACGCTCAGTCCTATCAGGGTGTTGACTGCGCTGAAAAACAGGAATGACAGCATGCTTTCCGCGAAAATCAGTCCTCTGGAAGCATCGGTGGTTTGGTTGAACAATGTGAAAATATCCGTGCCGTTGAGGTTGAAAAAATTGCTCCCGAAGGTCGGAATGAAATATGCCGCGTATTTAAACGACTCGTAATCGACCATCGACACGATAGATGTTATGGTTGGCAGCGCAATTGAGAAGACTATTGTGAAAACGATTGTCGGCGCGATGCTTCGCGTAATCATCGCGAGCATAGTGGAAAAAGATGCGGCAAAAGTGAAAGTCATGATCCCGTTCATTACGAAATAGAAGATTTCAAGGCCGAGACTCGTGGAATTATTCCATTCAAAGGGAAAGAAAATAAGCGAAAGCCCCGTTGTCACAGCCGCGTACACTGTGATAATAATCACCGAAAACAAGACAGAAACTATCAGGTGAGAAAAGTAAATATGAGCGCGGCGGTTTCCGGCGATGACCTTGTTGCGGAGCGTGCCGTTTGTGTAGTCGAGGCATGCGAGAATGCCGGCAAAAGCGGGAATAACCATGCCGATGTTGTTGGTCATGGAAAAGGCCGAGCCGATAATGGTATTCGCGCTGAAAAGGGTTCCGCCCGGATAATCCTGCATAACACCCGAAATCATTGTTATTCCGACATAAAGGAACACAATAAGCACGGGGAAAGCAAGAGCCAGAATCAGCGCAATCAATGACAGGCGGCTTTTAAGTACACGATAAATATCCGCTTTTATCAGATTTTTCATGCGATCCCCCCTTTCCCGAGAAGACGGATATAGTGATCCTCAATCGTTTCTTCCAAAGTGTTGACGGAGTGGACCGTGAGGCCTTTTTCGACCAAAACTTGTATGATCCGGTTCAGATCCGCGTCGCCGAATACGATGACTTTTCCGTCTTCGTTCACAATCTCATCAAAGCTTCCTTCGGCGCGCAGCGCGGCGGTGACGGCCGCTTCATCATCCGCGTCAATAACAATCCGCCGTCTCGCGTTCCGGTGCAGATCGGCCATGCTGATTTCTTCAAGCAGCTCGCCGTGCGAAATCACACCGAGCTTGCTGCAGATTTTTTCCAGCTCTGAGAGAATGTGGCTGGAAATCAGAAAAGTGACGCCCTCCCTGTGCAGCTTCAGGATGGTTTCGCGGACATCGATAAAGCCCTGAGGATCCAGCCCGTTCATCGGCTCGTCAAGGATAATAAAATCGGCGTCGGATACCAGCACCATAGCTATGCCGAGGCGCTGACGCATGCCCAGTGAAAACTTCCCGACTTTTTTCTTTTTGATTTCTTCGTAATCCAGCCCCACGCGGCCAATGAGGGCGATGAGCTCCTCGTCAGTCCGGCTTACGCCGGTGATATTGCATTGCAGCTTCAGATTTTCTATGGCCGTCATGCTGCGGCACATCGTCGCGGTTTCCACAATTGCGCCGGTGCGCTTGCGGACGGCGTAAATACCGGCGGAGTCTCCCGGCACGTCATAGAGTGAGTACGAACCGGAGGTGGGCGCCGCGAGCCCAGTGATCAGACGAATCAGCGTGGTCTTTCCGGCCCCGTTCTCGCCGACAAAACCGTAGATGTCGCCTTTTTCAATGTGCATGGAAACGTCCTTTACGGCGAAGCGCCCTTTGTAGGTCTTTGAAAGATTGGTTGTCGTCAGTACGCTCAAGATGGATCCTCCTTTTCTGTGGTTTCATGATATATCGAGCTTCCGGGTAGAGCATAACATAACGCAATGATTAAAACAATGCCCGGATGAAAATCCGGCGCGGCAGAACTGCCCCTTGACACCGCCCTTTCTTTTTCATAAAATCTCCGTGGGATAGCCCACAGATTCTTTGTTTACGGAGTCAGAAAATGAGCGCTGAAAAACCAGGAAAAGCAAAAGAGATGTTCCGCCGCTTTGCAGTGGACGGTGAAGCCGACGGCTGCAAACTGTACGGCAACGGACATATTAACGAGACCTTTCTAATTACTGCAGATAACGGAAAGAAGTACATTCTTCAGAAAATAAACGGCTATGTCTTCAGAAATGTCGACGGCGTTATGAAGAATATTTATGCCGTGACAAGCCATATTGCGGGAAGGCTGCAGCCGCACCAGCAGGCGCTGAGTCTTGTAAAGACCCGCGGCGGAAAGATTTATGAGACGGACGAGGATGGCTGCGCGTGGAGAATGTACGACTTTGTAAGCGGCGGAGTCTGTCTTGAACGCACGGAGAACGCCGGTGATTTTATGAGCGCGGGAACGGCTTTCGGGCAGTTTCAAAAGCTCCTTTCCGACTTCCCCGCCGAAACGCTGGCAGAAAGCATACCGCGCTTTCATGACACGCCCATGCGCTATCAGCAGCTTCGCGAGGCGATAGAAAAGGACGCGTTTGGACGAGTGAGCGGCGCGGCCGCGGAGATAGAAGGCTACCTTTCCCGCGAGGATGGTGCAGGCGAGCTGATACAGCAAAGGCGCGATGGAGTTCTGCCAGTCAGAGTCACCCATAACGACACCAAGCTCAATAATGTTATGCTGGATAAAATCACCCGCGAGCCGCTGTGCGTACTGGATCTTGACACAGTTATGCCCGGCCTTGTGGCGGATGATTTCGGCGATGCGATAAGATACGGCGCATCGACTGCGGCGGAAGATGAGCAGGATCTTTCAAAGGTTCATTTTTCACTTGAATTTTTTGAGGCGTTTGCGAAGGGCTTTATGTCGGAGTGCGCGGACAGCCTGACGCAGGCCGAAATAAAAAGCCTGGTCAGCGGCGCGAGGCTCATGACTCTCGAGTGCGGAGCCAGATTCCTTGCGGACTATCTCGCGGGCGACGTGTATTTTAAGGTCGATTATCCCGAACACAATCTCGTGCGCTGCCGCACGCAGCTAAAGCTGGTTATGGAAATGGAAGATAACCGGGATAAAATGCAGGAAATAGTTGAAAAATACAGGAAATAAAACTATATCCACCACTCCGGCGTCAGCTCGCCCAGGGTGACAATTCTTTCCTTTTTATAATCAAGCAATATCTCAATGTTTTGATATCTGCCCGGCATCAACTGGGTCATAAATTCTCTGCACGCGCCGCAGGGCGCGCCTGTCGTTCCGTCAGGCATAATTGCCAAAACACGCCTGATCTCATTTTCGCCACAGGTAATCATATTAAACATCGCATTTCGCTCCGCGCATATTCCCAGCGCACAGGAGGTATCGACGCATACTCCCGTGTATATTTTTCCGCCGGCAGATTCTATCGCGGCGGCAACTCCCCCGGCATAGACTCTGTCTGAAAGCTCGCGCGGATTTTGCACCGCCCTGGCGGCATCATATAAATCTTTCCAAATCTTTTTCATGCGTAAGACCTTGTTTCCTACATTATGAAATACAGTAAAACTAATTTTATTAACGGATGTTTTATTATAAAAAACGTCATAGCCGCTTCTTGCAAAAAGCCCCCGAATTATCATCTCTGCTAATAAGGTATATACATCAAAATCCGTAAAAAGCAAAGAGAATTTCAAAGTAAAATTGTACAAAATATGATGAAAAATGTTCTGGAAGAGGCTTTGCAGCATAAAATTATTAGTAATATTATTGCAGTAGCTCCGACGGAGCATTTCCCTCAAAATTGATAAAAAATTAAAAAAACGCTTGATTATTTCGAATTAATTAGTTATATTGACAAAAACGACGTGTGTAAAACGTGTTAAATAACAGTAATTTATTAGTAATAATATGAAACTGTCAACAAAGTAACGAGGAGAAATCGAGATGAAATTGCTGAAAAAACTGACAACTGTTCTTCTGGTTTTTGCAATGGTACTCTGCTATGCGCCGCAGATTACCCTTGCGGATGAGCAGGGCTCTGATTCGAGCGGTGAAACGATAGTACTGCCGCAGATGAAGCTTCTTCTTTCGGAATCGCCTGATTCGGAAAACAACGAAGCGTACAATGAAACCACGCAGACCAATTACGCCACGCTCGCGGACGCGGTCGCCGATGCTTCGGACGGCGATACGATAGTTCTTCTGAGAGAAAGCATTGAGCTTTCCTCGACGATACGCCCCTATATAAGTCTGACCATAAAGACGCAGGACGACGCTACCGCGGATACGGTCATTACGGGACCGTCGCTGAACGGCTTTCTGATGCGTGAAAGCGCCGGAACGCTGAATCTTGTCGGAAATGAAAACGCCAGAATAGTATTCGACGGACAAAGCAGGAGCAGCAGAACAAACGAACTCGTTTTCGTTGAAGAGGGAGCGACTATCAACGCGGAATATATAGTCATCCAAAACGGTACGAACACGAAAAAAGCCACGGGTGCCGGAGTACGCGCCACCGGAACTTTTAACGCGATTCACTGCAGTTTTATCGGGAACAGCTCAACCGGCACTGAAGATCAGATGGGCGGAGCCGTATACGTTGCCGGAAGCGGAGTCGCGAATATCAGCTATTCCCATTTTGAAAACAACTACGTCGTCGGCGGCAAGTATTGCGCTGCAGTGCTCCGCTCAGCCAATGCCGGTCATTATGAAGTGTCATATTCGACCTTCGTCGGAAACACCTCCGGAAACGCGACCGCGTCAAGAAGATATCTGTTTTATAATTATCCCGAAGAATACGGCGCGGGAAAGGTTCTGAACTGCTGGTTCGATAACATGTCAAATATTGCGTATTATAATGAAGCGGATAACAGCAAAAACGCGATTTTCGAAGGAAATCACACCGGCGTTATCTTTACAAATCCCACCTCCAAAAACGCGTCCTATAACGGCTCGAATATTGCCGTGTCAAAATTCTTTAATAACTGGGATAACAACAAAATGCAGGCTGCCGTTACGCAAAACGGCGTGGCTGTCACTCCTCTGGAACCCGGTTTCTATGATTTTACGGTAACGGCCAAAGATGGTTATGAGTTCTACGATCAGTCCTTTGATGGACAATTCTCCGCTGCTGTCAACGGCGGCAGAGTAACCATCGGAGAAACGAGCTATAATTCGCTGAAGGCCGCTTACAACGCCGCTGAAGACGGGGACGTACTCGTGCTCGGAAGCGACATCGTTTTGGATGGATATCAGATACTGGAAAAAGCAATCACGATAACCACGGCAGGCGGAGCCTCGGATGGAGTCACCCTCACTTGTTCGAGAGACCCGTTCAACGGCAATCTGCTGGACATCAGAACCGCCGGAGTTTCCATTATAGGAACCGAGGACAGTGTTATCACGGTGGACGGTCGCGGCAAAACGCAGACCTCAAACGCTCTTATGTATGTGCGCAGCTCTGACGCTACGCTCGCGTATATAGATTTCAAGAATATCACTACGGCAACCAATAACGCGGCCGGCATCAGAATTCACAATGAAGAGGGTCTTGATGGCATCTCGGTCAGCAACTGTTCGTTTACGAACTGCGCGGTCGGCGACGCCGAGAACGTCAAAAACGGTGGCGCTGTGCTCGTAAATAACAACATCGAAGCGGAGTTTACGGACTGTGTCTTTGAAAACTGCAGCGCTAACAAGGGCGGTGCCGTGTTCGTCTCGTACGGCTCGGACGTCGTCTTTACGGACTGCGAGTTTGAAAGCAATACCGCGGCAGTTGACGGCGGAGCGCTGTATGTCAACAATGCTGACGGGCAGAACGTATCCGTGGATTTTGAAGGGTGCGTGTTTACCGGAAACACCGCTGGCGCATATGGCGGAGCGATGTATTTGTATGACGGGGCTGTAGCGGCCGTGACAGGATCGGCGTTCACAGGCAACGCGGCAATGGCCGGTCAGGGCGGAGCTATTTATGCCAGGACGTCTGTTGCTGTTACCATCAGCGGAGGCTCGTCATTTACGGCTAACAGCGCCGGAGACTCCGGCGGCGCTCTATACGGAGCTGGCGGCAGCTCATATGCTGTTTCCGGCAGTGCTTTCAGCAACAATACCGTCGGAAGCACCGGCAGAGCCATTCGTTCAACCTCAATGTTCTCGTTCGCCAGCTGTACATTCACTGATACTCTCGAGGAAATAATGGATTGTGCGGTCAGCGGAAATACCGCCGGCGCGGCGCTTACCCGTATTGTCACAGGCTGTACCTTTAACACGGTTCCTTCGCAATCTGTCAGCAAACAATCCTCTACAGGCGTTACATGTGAGGACTGCACCTTTGTCTACATCGGGCTTGAAAAGCCTGCTGTCAAGGCGGCTTATGTCAGCGGTGTTGATTTCGGCCGCATAATGACCGCGGCAGACGTTCTGGACGGCTTTGACGCGGACACGATGAAAGCGACCTATACTCTGGGCGGAGCCTCAATGAGCGCGATTCAGTACACGGGCACATATACCATCACTGTA
This sequence comes from Lachnospiraceae bacterium, assembly GCA_017455435.1. Taxonomy (GTDB): domain Bacteria; phylum Bacillota; class Clostridia; order Lachnospirales; family Lachnospiraceae; genus UBA3774. The sequence continues at coordinate 26,690 of JAFTAU010000029.1, forward strand.
TCGCCCAAAGACGATTACAAATTCCTCGAAGGCGGAGTTCAGACCGAGGATACGGTTGTTCTTTCCCTGACTGTCAATCAGACCGGCGACGGAGAGCCCAAGCTTTCCATGAAAGGTATTCTCAGTGACGTGGTCGACATTGAACTGCTGATGATACCTCAAAACGACGAGATAGCTTCCGAAGAATATTCTTCGATCGTATTTGTCGGAAACGTAGGCGACAGAACCGTAGAGATCCCTGCAAACAGGAGCGGCAAAGCTTTCTCGTTCTGCATTGATGAGATCTACGCGATTTGTATGGCGGATACCGTGTCCGGAACTATTTACGGCAGAAAGGATGGAGAAGAGGATGTAGAGCTGTGTGCTCTTGACGCATCCGAAAATGTTTCCTTCAAGAATTACTGCGGTCTGCTTGCCGAAGCATACGAAGGTGATGACGAACTTCTGACCCTGCTCGCAAATATGCTGAATTACGGTGCGGCGAGCCAGATTTACAAAGGATATAGAACGGACAACCTGCCCAATACCGCTGCCTTTGTAGCGGAAAATGAGCAGACGTACTCTCTGCCGGAGAGCGCGGCTGTCATCGGCGAGGTAAAGGAAGGCGTTTCCGGAAGGCTTATCTCCAACGCGAGTCTGAACCTCAGCAACAGAATCAGGATTTATGTCATAGTCACCACAGACAATATCGAAGATACTACGCTCGTTGTCTCTTCCGGCGAGAGCGAGTGGGTATATACGTCCGAAAGTTCGCCTATTGTGGTAAGAGCCAACAAATACAGATTCAACCTTGAAAATCTTCTTCCTCAGGATTATGATAAGCAATATACTATTAAGCTATACAGCGGAACTGTCGAAGAAGACAACCTGATTCAGACGGTAGAATACGGCGTATATGATTATATCGCCCGTATGAGCAGCAGAACGGAGTATGCCAACCTCCCCGGACTTTTGAGCGCTATTTATAACTACTCGCAGGCGGCGATGGCATTCGTTGACACCCACTAAACTGCGGGTTGGCCTGACCGGAGAATGCTTCGCGACAGTTTAGCCAGTAAGATATTCCCGGTAGAGATTTTATGAAAAATCGTTAATGCGATTGAGTTTTCAAGAGGGATATCGTTTTGATATCCCTCTATTTGGATATAACGGAGTACGCCTCTGATTGATTAAAGGATTAACAGGATATGAACAGTAAAAAAGTGACAATGCAGGACATAGCCAAAGCGACAGGTGTGTCGCAGACTACGGTATCCATGATACTGAACCACAGGTACGGCAGTTTTCCGCAGGAAACAATTGACGCGGTGCTTGACGCCGCCAACAGTATGGAGTACGGATTCAGAGCGCGCCGGACCGAGTCCGCCGGAAATGTAGTGCTGGTGCTGGTTACTGCGCTTACAAATCCGTTCTATGCCTACATGGTTCAGAGTATCGACCAGCTCGCCACCGAGCAGAATGTCAGGATAGTGACGGGCAGTACCTATCACAATGCCGAAATAGAGCAGAGGCTCGTGCAGTCCGCCGTTGAGAGCAATTATCTCGGAATCATTTATCTGTTTCCTCCGGACAATATTGACGCATATGAAAAAGCTCGCGAGCGCGTGGCTGTGGTAGCACTTTGCAACCGCGTCCGTCACATTAAGGGCGACTGCATTCAGATAGACAACTTCGAAGCCGGCGCCGCTGCTGCAAAGCATCTTTTGGATCTCGGACACAGAAAGATTGCCGTTTTTTCCACCTCGGTCCAGGGTGAAACCACTTCAAACGCCACCAGGCTTGCCGGCATTATGTCGGAGATAGAAAAAGTGATGCCTGCCGAAGATCTGCTGATACTTCGCGACAATTCAGACTGGGAAACTATACTGTCAGACTGTGATATGCAATTTGATATCGGTTACCGCCTCGCTCAAAACGAAAAGATATTCAATAACGGCATTACCGGAATAATCTGTGCAAACGATCTTATCGCTTTTGGCGCCATGGACTATCTCACGTCTATGGGATACAAGGTACCGAAAGATTTTTCCATTATCGGCTCTGATAACGTGCGCTATTCGCGCATGCCGCAGATAGCTCTGACCACGGTTAACCTGCATATTGAGGTGGTGGCCAGCGCCGCGTTCAATACCCTTATGAACCGCACCAGCCTGCGCCGCATCGGAAAGGACGCGGGGCGGAGCGCGAGGCTCCAGGTCAGGTGCGAAGTTGACCTGATAATCAGAGAATCCACCTGCCGCATCGAAGGGCAGTAAAGCATCAAACCGGAACTTCGGACCGTGCAAATCCTTAAATATTATTACTAATATTTTCATCTATGGCGCGCCGCCTTTCGAGGGGGCGCGTTTTTGTATGCTTTTTGCGCGTTTTTATTATTAAAAATTAAAATACCATTGCTTTTTTTACAAGCCGGTGATATAGTACGTTGTGACATAAAACGCATAAAATATTAGTAATATTATGCAGTTTGTCAAATAAATTAATCAAATAAAAGGAAGAAGGTCATGAGAGGTTTTCCAAAAAAAGAAAAGGCCCTCGGAATGTATCGAAAGATGTACGAGATTCGTATGTACGAGGAGAGTATTTACTACTTGTTTCTGGAAGGCATAATGCCGGGAACAATTCATCAGAGCACAGGGCAGGAAGCCTGCGCCGTCGGCATGCTGTATGATCTGCGCAGTGACGACTGGATGGCTTCCACGCATCGTCCCGCCGGACATGATATCGCAAAAGGCATCAGTACCAGAGCTATGATGTGCGAGATGTTTGGTGCGAAGGAAGGCTGCTGCGGCGGCATAGGCGGAGCCATGCATACCGGAGATATTTCGGTAGGCGCAATCCCCGCAAACGCCATCGTAGGCGGAAACCTCCCTATCGCTGCCGGCATCGGACTGGCATACAAGATGCAGGGTCGCGACAATGTCTGTGTCTGCTTCTTTGGAGACGGCGCCACAAACGAAGGCTCCTACCACGAGACTATGAATGTTGCCGGTCTCTGGAAGCTGCCTGTGATTTATGTATGTGAGAACAACCGTTATTCGGCCAACACATCCATTCACCTTACCACTTTCGCAGAAAACCCTGCTGCGGATCGTGCCGCCATCTACGGGATTCCCAGCGAGGTCGTGGATGGAAACGATGTTCTGGCTGTAAACAAGGCTGCCGAACGCGCCATTGCCCGCGCCAGAGCCGGAAAAGGTCCTACCATTCTTGAGCTTAAGACCTACCGTCACGGCGGACACAGTAGGAACGATGCCTGCGGTTACCGCCCGGATGGCGAAGAGGATTTCTGGATCAACCGGAACGATCCCGTAAAGCGCTTCCGCAAAGTTCTTATAGAGCACGGCTTTTCTGAGGAAGAGCTCGCCGCCCTCGAAGCAGAAGTTGAGGCGGAGATAGAAGATGCTGTGGAGTACGCCAAAAACGCCGCGCTTCCTGACAACGAAGACGCGCTCAAAAATGTTTTCTGGGAGGATTAACGACTATGGCTATAATGTCTATCGCAGATGCGTATAAAGCAGCTATAAGAGAAGAAATGCGCAGAGACCCTTCGGTCTATGTGCTTGGTGAAGATGAAGATATCCCCGGCGGTATGGGCGGAGCTTTTACCGTTACCAACGGCATAGGCGAGGAGTTTGGCTCCAATATTGCTGTGCCCACAGCCGACGGCAGCGCCCTTGAGTTCAAGGGTATGGATGATTTTGGAAAGATACGCTGCATCAACACTCCTATTTCCGAGATAATGATTTCCGGAGTATGCGTAGGCTCGGCCATGGCGGGCATGAAGCCCGTTGCAGACCTGCAGTACGGCGATTTTCTGTTCTGCATGATGGACCAGCTCGTGAATCAGGCGGCAAAGATGTGTTATATGTCAAACGGACAGGTGCACGTGCCCATGGTCATGCGTGCTCCGTGCGGCGCCACAAACCGCGGTGCTCAGCATGCACAGTCGCTGGAGAGCTATTTTATGCACGTTCCAGGACTTAAGGTCATCTGCCCCTCCACTGCCTACGATGCAAAAGGCATGATGATACAGGCCATCCGTGACCCCAACCCCGTTTTGGTCTTTGAACACAAGCTCCTCTACGGAGGAAAGCGCAAAGAGGCCGGACAGCTTTCCGCCATGGGAGAGGTTCCGGACGGCGAATACACCGTTCCGTTCGGAAAAGCGGCCATCCGCCGCGAAGGAAAAGACATTACCATAGTAGCCAATATGCTCATGTGGTACAAGGCTGTCCAGGCGGCCGAGGAGCTCGAAAAAGATGGAATCTCCGTCGAAATAATTGACCCCCGCTCTCTTGTCCCGTTTGACTATGATACTGTTCTTGAGTCCATCAAAAAGACCGGAAAGCTGATGATAGTCCATGAAGATCATTACAACTGCGGCTGGGGCGCACAGCTCGCCTCTTATGTGGCAGAGCACGCCATAACAGATCTGGACGCTCCCGTAGTCCGTCTGGCCGCCACTGATACCCCTACTCCTTTTTCACCCGGTCTTGAGAAATTTGTTATTCCTTCCGCAAAGACCATAACTGAGGCCGCGACGCGTCTTGCCGCGCTCTGATACCAAAAGGAGATTTGTTATGACAGAAATAAAAATGCCGTCTGCCGGGCAGACCACAGATGAGGCAAAAATAGTATCCGTTAACGTAAAAGTCGGAGATAAGGTAAAACGCGGTGACGTGATTGTTGAAGCCGAGACAGACAAGGCAGTTCTTCCTGTGGAGAGCTTTGCCTCGGGCGAGGTTATCGCCGTGCTTGTCGAGCCCGGAAGCACTGTTACCGCCGGCACAATTCTCGTAGCCATCGGAAAAGCCGGAGAAAAATACGGCGAAACCGAAAAAAATGACGGACAAAAAGCCGCGGCAGAGGACACCGAACCAAAAAAGAGCGCCGCGCCCGCAGCCGAAAAGGATGGGGAGATTGCTCCCGCTCCTGAGTACATCCCCATAATAAAAGGCGGTAATGCCGTAACTCCTGCGGCCTCTGTCGCCCCGGCGGCGCCCGCCGCGGTGCACTATTCCATGCCTGCCATGCCGGGCGCAAAGGCTCTCGCCAAAGAGCGCGGCATTGATATTAGTCTTGTAAATGCTGCAAACGGACAGTTTGTAAAGCGCTCCGATGTCGCAGTTTACTCTGCCGGAACGATGGACGACGGCTCTGAATACGAAGTGATGGAAATGAATAATATCCGTCAGATTATTGCAAGGCGTATGCTCGAGTCTGTCAGCACCATCCCTGCGTGGCAAGGCAGCGTAATAATAAAAACAGACGCAGCCACGAGCCTTCGCCGCATCTATAAAGAGCAAAAGGACATCAAGCTGTCATACAACGATATCGCCGCAAAGGCCATAGCTGTCGCATCCCGCCGCTTCCCGCTGGTGAATGCCAGATTTGAAAACGGAGAGGTGAGAATATTCAGACACACCAACGTCGGTCTGGCCGTCGGCCTGCCGGGTGCTCTTGTGGTGCCGGTGGTTAAAAATATCGACGTAAAGTCTCTGGAACAGATTTCCGTGGATTACCGCGCCATGGTAAAAAAAGCCCGCGAAGGACGCCTGCTCCCCGATGATATGGGCTGCGGCTCTGTGACCATCTCAAATCTCGGTATGTATGATACTGACAGCTTCACCGCCATCATCAATCCGCCCGAGAGCTGTATCCTTGCGGTCGGCGCGATAAATACCGTTCCGGAGTGGAATGGCTCTGAGTTCGTGCCGGTAAATGTCATGAAGGTTACGGGCAGCTTTGACCATAGGATTATAGATGGCGCTTACGGCGCACAGTTCCTTCAGGAATTCAAAGCCTTGATGGAAGACCCGGTCAGACTGTTCATGTAAGGAGACGCGAGATATGGAAAACTATGATTTACTTGTTATAGGCGGCGGACCCGGTGGATATTCCGTTGCCATTGCCGCCGGGAAAAAAGGTCTTAAAACTGCCCTTTTTGAAAAAGAAAAAGTGGGCGGCACATGCCTCAACGTGGGCTGCATTCCCACAAAATACCTCGTGGACAAGGCTAATGCCATGGAAAAGGTCCGTTCACTGGTAAACAAAAACATTTTTGACGGCGCAGGTTCTTTCAGCTTCAAAAAAATAATATCTGAAAAAGATGAAGTTGTAAAAAAACTAACCGGCGGCGTGTCGTTTTTGTTGAAGAAAGCCGGAGTTGATGTTATAAACGAAACAGCTACTCTTAAAAAAAATCGTACTGTTGAGTGCGAAGGAAAGTCGTACCGCGGCAAGAACGTAATCATTGCCACCGGTTCAGTTGCGGCATCCATCCCCATTCCGGGGGCGGAGCTCTGCATAGATTCGACCGAAGCGCTTTCGCTCGGATCCCTGCCCCGCAGCATGACAGTCATAGGCGGCGGCATCATTGGATTAGAGTTGGCCTGCGCTTTCGCGTCGTATGGCACACAGGTCACTGTAGTCGAGATGCTTCCGGAGCTTATGGCCAAGGAGCAGAAAGAAGCAGCCCGCATAGTAATAAACTCCATGAAAAAGCTGGGAATCACCATCCGCACAGGCGCAAAGATGCTGCGCATAGAAAAAGAAGGTGCTCTTCGCCGCGCCGTATTTGAATACGAAGGGAGCGAAGAGAGCGTCGTCTGCGAGCAGGTTCTCATGGCCGTTGGCAGAAAGTCAAATCTCTGCGGAATTGATCCGGAAAAATTAGGTCTTGAGATGGCGCCCCGCGGCGTTATAAAGGTCGATGAGTATCAGCGCACTAATCTGCCCGGCGTTTACGCGATAGGCGACGCCGCAGGCGGATATCAGCTGGCGCACGCGGCTTATGCCGAAGGAGAGACAGCACTCGCTCATATCTGCGGCGAGGACAGACCCTATGGCACTGTGCCGGTTCCGGTCTGCACCTACACCATCCCCTGCCTGGCTTCGGTTGGACTGAATACAGAAACAGCAGCTGCGGCAGGTTATGAACCCGTGCTGGGCAGTTTTGATTACAGTGCGAACGGCATGGCTCTGGCCGAGGGAGCCGGCGGATGCGTATATGCGGTGGCGGATAAAAACACCGGAAAAACGCTGGGCATCACCATAGTGGGCGAAAACTCGTCCGAGATGATAGCCATGGCGGCAAGCGCCGTGGCGGACGGGCTCACTACCGACGAATGGGAGAAAATGATAGTGGCTCACCCCTCGCTCTGCGAAATGGTACGTGAGGCTGCTCTGGATTGCTTTGGCAGATCCGTCCACAAATAAATTTGTACAAACAGCGGCAAAAAGCCGTATCAATCAACGAAAGAAGGTATTGAATAATGTTCGAAGGCCTGCTTGAAGGAAAAGTCGCCATGGTTACCGGAGGTGGCAGAGGTATAGGAGAGAGCGCTGTCAGAATGCTTTCTCAGGCCGGCGCTGCCGTCATTATCGCGGATATAGACACTGTCACTGCCGGCGCTGTCGCAGATGATCTCATTTCACAGGGACGCAAGGCGCACGCGCTCGCTCTCAACGTAGCTGATTTTGACGCGCTTCCGTCAAAGGTGGCGATGGCCGCGGAGCTTTTCGGCGGCATTGATATTCTGGTAAACGTAGCCGGCATTACCGCCGCAAACCCCATCACCGAAATCACAGCCTCCGGCTGGGACCGGATAATGGACATAGACCTTAAGGCCATGTTCTTTCTGACGCAAGAGGTATTCAAGCTCATGAAGGAGCAGGGCAGGGGCGGCAAGCTGGTTCACCTTTCCTCACTGGCGGCCCAGAGGGGCGGCAGAAGTTCTGATGCGTCATACGCCGCGGCCAAGGCCGGAATTCTTAATCTTTCAAAGTGCTTTGCGCTTGCAGGCGCGGAATTCGGCATCTACTCAAACGCTATCTGCCCCGGCAATATTCTTACGCCCATGGGCAAATCCCTTTCGTGGTCACAGAAGGACCCGAAGACCTATATTCCCATCGGACGTTATGGAACGCCTGAAGATATTGCCTACGCCGTGCTGTTTTACTCCAGCTGCATGTCCGATTACATTACAGGTGACGATATGAAGATTAACGGAGGATTGTATATATGAGAATAGTTGTCATAGGGGATTCCATGGTGACGGGGCTTCGCACCCCCGAAGGCTGCAGCTTCCCGTCAATTCTGAACCGCGAGACTCCGGACGAATGGATAAATCTCGGTGTAAACGGCGATTCCAGCTATGGTATTCTGGCCAGACTTTCAAGCGAGGCCTTTCCGTTAAAACCTGACGCTGTTCTGCTGAACTGCGGCGGCAACGACCTGATGCTTACGGCAAATGTAGACCTGCCAAAGACAGCCATGATGGGCTTTACCCATCAGTGCGCCGCCAGAGGCATAAAGCCGATAGTGAGCATACCAATTCCTTTCCGCAGCTTTCCCGAAAAATGGCATCCGGCCGCGGTCAGCATGGAGCGTTTTCACGCCTCACTTGACGAGTACATCAAATGGCTTCGCGTATTTGTATCAATAAGCAATCTCCGCTATGTGGACTTTGCAAAGGCCTTTGAGGAGAACGAGCATCTGGGACTCTGGCAGGATGACCTCATGCATCCCAACGAGCTCGGACACCGCATTATGGCTGACGCGGTTCTTCACAGCAATTTCTACCACACCGCGCATCCGGGAAAATAAGGGGGGTATCAAAGTGGCCAGACTGTATATCATAAGACACTGTGAATCCGAAGGAAACGCGTGCAGACGCACCTATTCCCAGGTAGAAGCTCCCGTCACCCGAAAAGGATTCAGACAGAATGAAATGCTGCGCCGGCGCTTCTCCGGTATGCATATTGACGGAATATATTCCAGTGACTGCTACCGGGCAGTAATGACGGTTGAGCCTATAGCAAAAGAACATGGCATGCAGGTAAAGCTCCGTATGACGCTGCGTGAGGCCTCTACCGGCATCTGGGAGACAAACGCGTGGGGCAATATCATAATCGACTATCCCGAAGAGACCGAGGCATGGAGCAACACTCCCTGGGCTCAGAAATGCCCCGGCATAATTGATTTCAAAAACCTGGCGGATATGATGACGCTGGGCGTACGCCGCATAGCAAAAGAGGTCGGACCCGACGGAGTGGCTCTCTGCGTGTCGCACAGCTGTGCCATCAAGGCGTCGTTCTGCAGGTGGTTGGGAAAGCCGGTGACGGAGATGAACAACCTCGGCCACTGTGAAAACACCGGCGTTAACTGCATAGACGTGGACGAAGAAGGCAATATCTCAGTAGTTTTTATGAATGACGACACTCACCTGCCTGACGAATTAAAGAGAGGCTGGAGCGGTATCGCGGGAAGCTCTGTGAATATGGCTGTTTATCCGGTGGAGACAGACGCGCACGTGGATGACTTGGTCCGCTGCATGAAAAACGAAAAAAGCGAAGCGGGCGAGCCTTTTGATGAAGAAGCGTTTAGAACTGAAACACTTGCCAGACTCAAAAAATATCCCGGAGACATCGCACTCGGATATCTCGAAGGCGTTCTGACCGGATATGTTGAGCTGGGACACGACATTAACGTTCCTCATGATACAGGCATTCTAAGGCACGTATACATGATGCCCGATTTCCAAAGGACGCATTTTGCGGAGCAGTTCTTTGCCTACGCCTCGAACAAGTTCCGTTATATGGATTTGGATTATCTTGTGATGCCTGCAAAAGGCAGTGATGATGAGATGAGCGTGATAGACCGCTTCATTTTTGCGCCGGACTACGCGCTTCCGGAGTACGTGGTAACTCCGCTGCATACTCCCCCTCTTACGCAGCCTGTGCTGGCATAAAGCCAAGAGGGAAATATGTTTTATTTGTCAAATTACTGCACGGGATTCAAGGACTATGAGCGCTTTGAAAGGTATGTCAGGGCGTGCGGAGCCGGTGCGGAGCTGGCCACGTGGTGGACCTATCCCGGCTTTGACGCACTGATGGATGAGCAGGTATCCCGCTTTGCCGGGAAATACCCCGTAACACTCCATTCGCCCTTTTTAGAATACTGCTGCATCAGAGATGGCGGGCAGTGGCAGGATGCGATGGCGGCTCTTGACAGAGCCTTTGGCTGGTACGCGGATTTTGGTTCTACGTCTATGGTGGTGCATACCCACAGTGTGGGACGCCCTCTGGAGGAAAAAGCGCGATGGCAGCGCCTGTCCGTTGAGAATATGTGCCTGATTGCGGAAATGTACCGCGAGAAGGGCTTTAATATGCTGGTGGAAAACGTGGGCTACGCTCACGCCGGAAACGTGCTCTTTGACAGGGACGAGTTTATCTCTCTCTTTGATGAGCTGCCGGCGGACGTGGGCTGTCTGATAGACACAGGGCACGCTTTCGCGAACCATTGGGACGTCGCACGCGTTGTGGAACGGCTGGGAGACAGAATAAAGGCCTTCCATCTGCACAATACAGACGGCGTGCTTGACCTGCACTATTCCGTATATGAGGAGGGCATGTATCTGTCGGCCGACAGGTTTGACGACCTCCTGCGCTGCATAAAAGACAATTGTCCGGACGCCGATTTGGTTCTGGAATATTGCCCATATGAGAAAATAGGAGAGGATCTGTTCAAAAGAGATATAAACCGTATTGCCGACGTTATGAAACTGTAACTTGTTCGGCCGGAAAAGGAGGACTATGACCGGGGTAAACAGTTGTGAAAAGAGCCCTGCGGTGACCAGAGCGGTCACTTGCTACAACGCGTATGATACCGTGGCTATACTGGAAGACTGCGGTGAATGCGTCAATATGCAGGGCATGACCATGGAAGGCGGATATGTGTATGCCTTCAAAATTTCGCGTGACAGCAGCACCCAGTTGCTACACAAGGTAAATGTGGCCACAGGAGAGGTCACAAGACTGCGCGATCTGGATTCCGGCTCGGAATTCGTTGATTACATGCATCACGCGAACGATGCCTGCGCTTTCCGCGTGAATGGCAGACTGCACCTGATTGTGGCGACCATCGATGAGGGTGAACGCGCCATGGTGGAGATTGAAATAGAAGGCGACGGCTACCGCCGCATCGCTTCCTACACTCTCAGGGATGAAAACGGAACGGACATAATCATCTCGGCAGTCGAAATACTAAAGCGCGAAGAAGACAGGCTGACACTGCTCCTGAACGAAAAGAATGATTGCTGGAGGGCAGTGCTGGATTTGAACAATCGTCCGCAGGTGCTTCCTGTGAGCCGTGCTTTTACTCTGGACGTGAGTCGGGTGCCGTATCACGGAGATTTGCTGCCCCTGCCTACGGAAATATTCTATCATCAGGGCATCGCAATCCGCGGAGACAGGCTTTACGCCCCCAGAACTCACCGCAGCGAGAGCGTTTTTGCCGTCTTTGACATAAGCGGCGGTGAAGATGTCCTAAAGCCGCTCGTCGAGGAGACGGTTATTGTCTCGGACGTAAAATATACAAAGCTCGAGGCTGAAGGCCTGGCTTTTGACGAAGAAGGCAGGCTGTTTTTTAATACAAACCGCCGCAATAACACGGCGGAAACGCATTACGACGGAATTCACGTTGTCAACAGATTAAGGTTTTAAAACGGGAGGTATTTATCTATGAAAAAGATTCTGGCATTAATTATGGCCGTGATTATGGCAGCGAGCCTGGTTGCATGCGGTGATGAAACAGGCACAGAGGCGGAAAACGCCGAAACCGGAAACGGCGGCGAGCAGGTCGACGAAGAACTGACATATACTTCGGACGGAAGAATAAAACTGAGCTGGTGGACCAATTACGGAACCGTCATCTATGAGACCCTCATGGAACTCTGCAACAGATACAATGAATCGCAGGACAAATATTACATCCAGTGCGAGCGCCAGGGCGGTGCCATAGAATTAAAGGCAAAGCTCCAGGCGAGCAGCCGCTCGAATCTGCCCGATGTATTTAACGGCACTCCCGCGACTACTCTTTACTATGTAAATTCATCATTTACAAAGCCCATACAGGACTATATTGACGAGGATGCGGACAACTGGACTGCTGACCTCTACGGCGGCATCCGCACGAGTTATTCAGATGCGGACGGTAAAATGTGGGGATATCCCTTCGGTGTTTCCACTACGGGTATCTGGGTAAATGCGGACCTGCTCGAAAGAGCAGGCTATACCGCCAATGACCTCAACGGCTTTGAAAATATCGTCAAGGTAGCAAAGGCCCTCGTGGACGATGGCTACGTACAGTACGGTCTCGGTTTTTACAAGAACGGTCAGCTTCTTACCGACGTTCTTTCCGTACAGGGGGTTCAGGTTGTGGACAACGACAACGGCTACAGCGGTGAACCGGAAAAATGTCTGTATATTGATGATCCCGACACTTATGCTGCCACGTATAAGTACCTTGATCTTTTTGCCTCGCTTTATCGCGAGAAACCCTACGCCATGAGCTACGGCTCCGATGTAAACGGCGAAATAGTTCCGCAGTTCGTTGCTGAAAAATGTGCTATGTTCATAGCTACAAATTCCTATGTGGGCAAACTCGAGACAATGAATATCGATTTTAACTACATATTCATTCCTACCACAGGTGTCGACGAGAACGCAAAGTTCTCCGGAGCCTTAAGCGAAGGAACGGGCATGTATATGGCCGACACCGGTTCGCCTACAAGAATGCAGGGAGCGTATGATTTTATCAAGTTCCTTGCTCAGGATGAAAACCAGGCCCTTTACTGCATGGCTACCGGTTACATTCCTTATACGCCTTCCTGCGCGGATCGCGATGATTTCAAAGCCTGGGTGGCTGAGACTTTCCCCAGCTCCACGCTCATTTCGGATCGCATCCTGAATGCCGAAGAAGATCTCAAACAGCCGTATCTTTCCTGCGCCGTAGACCTTGTAAACGCAAACGTGTCACTGATGGTAGACATATTCAGCGACCCCAACGGCGATATAAAGGCCAAGATACAGACTGCCACCGATTCGGTTAATGAAGCGATTGAGATTTTCAATCTGTAAAAAACCGCCTGAGCATTAGTGCCGCGGTTGAAAGAGGTACTATGAAAAAGAACATTATGCGTTTTCTTGCCATCCTCCTGGCAATGGCGCTCACAGTGGGACTGTCAGCCTGTGAAACGCCTGATGCCGATACAACAGGGCAATCAATGGCCGCCGACGCCTCCTCGGCGACCGGCGAAAGCTCTGCTGGAGATCCGGAGTCATTTGACGGCACCGACCTGGTTTTTGACGTTGAGGCCGGCAAGGGAAAATTCTGCATTTATTTTTTGAACACTCCCAAGGACTACGTTAATGAAAGCGGCATAACTCATGCCGGAGATTCAGTTCTGCTGACCAGTCCGGACGGAAAAACCATGATGATAGACCTGAACAACGGCGCAAACGATGCCGAAATCATCGCCTCTTTACAGCGGCTTGGCATAGAAAAGCTGGACTATCTGGTATTTTCACATCCTCACGTAGATCATATAAACGGCTACCGGAGCCTGTTCAGATATGTAAGCGTCGACCAGTGCTATATGAACGCAGAGGACTATTCCCAGAACAGTACGGCCTATGCGGATCTGATAAAGACGTTAAAAGCAAAGAATGTACCCGTGACCATTCTGTGGGAAGGGGACACAATCACCTTCGGTGATGAGATAACAGTGGATATAATGAATCCCCCGAGGGATTATGACTTTACAGACGACCGTGGCGTGGGCACGGCGAGCATTGCCAACAACGGCTCCATAGCCATGCTTTTTCACTACGGCGAAGCGACCTATTTCACTGGTGGAGACCTGTATCAGGAGGGTGAGGACGCCTTCCTTGAGAGGTACCCGGATTTTCAGGCCGATATAGCAAAGCTGAATCACCACGGACGTTCGACTTCCAACAGCAAGGCGTGGGTTGAAAGAATCCGTGCCCGCCTGGTATGTCCGCAGGACAACGCGATAAACAGCGACGTTGTATGGGGGCGTTTCCGCAAGAACGGCGCCATTACGGTTTCAGCCACCCTTGACGGGGCGAGCGTTGTACGCTGTAGCCCGGACGGGACGTATGAGCTGCAGGTTCAGAAGCTCCGCTCAGAAGAGAATGAAAATTCTTACGGTTCACTGAGGGATTTGGGGCTGGACGATAAAGGATATATGACTTTTACCAAAAAGCGTTAGCCGGTCGTTAGACCGTTTATTGAAAGGTGGATGCCATGAAGGAATCAAAATTCAGACTTAAACCTCTTCTTATTATTGCAGGCAGCGTTTTCCTGACAGCCGCCGCGGCCTTTGGCGTGGTGAAACTGACGGGAATAGGCAGCGCCGGGTCAGGTAGTGACCAGACTACGGCCTTTTCTGACGATGAGAGTGAGCTTAGCGCCATAGAGCGCCTTCGCAGGCAACTTGAGGCTGAAGGAGAGATGGATATAGTGCTGGACGAGGATCTGGTGCTGGATTACAAGACCATTATTGTCCACGGCAAAAAGACCCTTCGCGGCAGCGGAAGCATCACCGCCCCGTTGGATATGTACGATTATTGCAAGATTCTCGATATTTATCCGGATGCCAGCCTGACAATAGAGGATATCACTATAGATGCGAACGTCACATCCGACTGTATATGGGTTGAGCCGGGCGGACAGCTTACCGCACGGGGCATAAAGCTTCTTTATCCCTATCAATTCGGTATCTGCGTCGAAGGCAAGGCGGAGATTACTGACATCACTGTAGATCACCCCATGTCTGCGGCCATCCAGATTGAAACCGGGGCGGAAGCTGCGGTGCACGGCGGCTACTATAATGATTCCGCAAGTTTGTTCATTTATATCAAAGCCGGCGGCTTTATGACCCTTGACGGGAATTATGAAATGACCGGGTCGGTAAAGCATGGCATTACCAACAGAGGCACCGCATCAATCTCGGGCGGATTCATTCATGACTGCGCACAATACGCTATAGTTAACTACGGAAAACTTTCCGTTACCTGCGGCAAACCGGACGACGACGGATTTGTGGAGTTTTGTGACTGCACAAAAGGCGGCGTGTATAATCACCCCGAAGGCACTGCCGACCTGGAAAAAATCTACGTTCACGACGTGGGCAAGAACTTTTTTGTAAACCACGGTGTGATGGACATCAGAGACTGCCGCGGCGTGAATAGCGGCACCAATTCGATTTACAACGACAAGAAGCTTACGGTTACGAGGGTGAGCATAGACGGCGCGGGTAATTGCGGCATCTATAATGCATATCCCGCCGACACAAAAGTAACAGACTGTACAATAAAGAATATTACAAAGCGCGCCGTTCATAACAAAGGCGGCGATATCGCCATTAGCGACAGTGAAATAGAAAAGTGCGGGACCTTTGGACTGGCTAACGCCCGCGACGAGTACAAGCATTACGGCACACTGACAGCTGAAAATGTAAAAATATCCGAGGTCAGATGCGGTGTATACAACCAGGACGAGGATGTCAAAACGGTTCTGAAAAACTGCATCATAGACAGATCGGTTCGCACGAACGTCAATATATCCTTCGGATCGGCTGTCATCAGCGGCTGTACCATACTTGGTACAAAGGAAACGGGCACCTCGAGTCTGTATGTCGCCAAGGGCGCGTCCTGTGAAATATCCGATTCAAAGGTTTCCGGCGCCCAGAACACCAATATCAGCAACCACGGCACGTCGGTTATGAGAAATGTTACTGTAATCGGCGGCGGCACGAACGGAGTGGTGAATGACGGTACGATGACTGGAATCAATTTTGACATAAGCGGCTCCGGAAACGTTGGATTCTATAACATCTATCCGGGCACAGCAAAGCTTTCCGGCGGACACATATATGAGACCAGAACACGCACGCTGCACAACAAGGGCGGAAATCTGACCGCAAAAGGAATGAAACTCACGGATCCCGGCACAATCGGAGCTGCCAATACGGTAGATGAGAAGGGTCACGCGGGAAGCTTGAATCTTGAAAAGGTGACAATCAGCGGCGCCGGACTTTGCGTTGCAAGCGAAGCCGAAGGAGTCAAAACGACGCTTAAAAACTGCACATTTAACAAATCCAGAAGCACGAACATCAGAGCGGCCTTCGGAAAGACTGTCATAAACGGCTGCAGCATACTCGGCACGGAAGATGACGGTACGTCGAGCGTGACCATCGGCAAAGACGCGACGTGTGAGATTAAAGATACAAAGGTCACCGGCGCGCATAACACAAACATCAGCAACCACGGCACGGCCTTCCTGGATAATGTTACCGTGACCGGAGGCGGCACGAACGGAGTGGTAAACGACGGCACCCTGACCGGAAACGAGCTCGATATCAGCGGCTCCGGAAACGTCGGCTTTTATAATGTATATCCCGGTACGGCGAATCTTTCGGGAGGACATATATACGAAGTCAGAACGCGTACACTGCACAACAAGGGCGGAGACCTGACCGTCAAAGACATGACAATAACCGACCCCGGCACAATAGGAGCCGCAAATACGGCGGATGAATCCGGTAATGCGGGAACTATGAACCTCAAAAAGGTAACAATCAGCGGAGCCGGAGTCTGCGTCGCGAACGAAGCCGAAGGAGTCAGGACAATAGTCAAAGACTGCACGCTGAACAAGAGCACGGGTAATAATGTGATGGTCTCGTTTGGCAGTATAACGATAACGGGAACCAGAATACTCGGCAGTGAAAAAGCCGGAACTACAGCTCTGCTTGTGAACAAGGGTGCAAAAGCCACGCTTCTTTCCGGCAGCGACATCACCGGAGGAGCCACACGCGGAGCCATCATTCACGGCACATTTATTATGGAAGGCGGAGAAATTCACGATACCACGTCATATGCCGGTGACGGTGTTTCACCTGCATCGGGCGGCGGAGTATATGTGGACGGAACCATGTACATGAAGGGAGGTTCCATTCACGGCTGCAGAGGGACCAGCTCAGGCGGCGCTATTTCGCTCGGATACAATTCATCCGATGCCGAACTCGTCGGCAGGCTCTATATGACAGGAGGAGAAATCTACGGCAACAGAGCTGAGGTTAACGGCGGCGGAATCTATGTTTCTAAAGGCTTGAAAAAGGAAGATAATACATATATCTACTGCCACGCAGAGCTGACTGGTGGCAGGATTTACGGCAATACCGCATCCGCGGGCAAAGCCGTGTTCATTAACGCCGGTGATGCAAGCGACGTTTCCGGGCTCTGCGTAGTCGGACAGGACTTTTATATATCGGACAAGACCGATATCAATATTAACAGTGCATCTGCCATCAGGCTTCTCCCGCTTACGAACCACAGTCATGAACATCCGCTTTATATCACATCCTCGACTGTCCCGGGAACCACGGTCTTTGTGACTGGAAGCGACAGCGAGGCCGAAGCGGCTGTGGCTGCCAGTGTTTCATGCAGGAAAAACGCGGAGTTTGCAGCTTCCGGAAGCAACGTGATAGTAGCAAAACCCGAAAGACCCGAAAATCCGGAGGTTCCGGACATGGGCGATGCAGATGCGATAACTGTAACCGATTTTGAACAGCTTAAAAATGCGGTTACTAACGCGAAAAACGATACAGTAATTACTCTCGGAGCAGATATCGTATGCACGGAAAGGCTGACTCTGCCGGCAGATCTGTACATTCAGATCAGTGATGACGGAACGACCAGAAGCCTGATAAGGGGCAGCTCATTCAACGATGAATGTCTCTTCGGAGTTCCAACTGGTGCGACGTTTATCCTTTCCGGTACAGAAAAAGGTTCGCTCATTCTTGACGGAGCGAATGTGACCGTGTCCGGAGAAAAGAACGCGCTCGTAAGAAGCAGCGGAGCCCTTTATTTCAAAAACATTGTTATGAAGGACGGCATTGCTCCGGATGGCAACGGCGCATTTGTCTACGTCACAGGCGAGAATATGGTATATATGGAAGCCTCGACCTTTACCGGCGGAAGCGCTGTAAAGGGTGCGGTATATCTCACGTCAGCCAAAGACGTGGTCATGACGGGATGCACATTTGAAGAAAACCACTCGCCCGAAAAAGCAGACGTAAAGGCCGGCGCCGTGTATTTGACAAACTCCATTCTTGATATGACGGACTGCGTCATCAAAGGCAATTCATCAGAGCAGGGCGGCGCCATGTTCGTAACGACGGATTCCGTTTTCGCCGCGAAAAATACGGCATTCTCATGCAACAAGTCCTCTGACCTCGGCAGCGGCTCAAAGAACGGCAGCGCCATTTATCTGTACAACAATGCGGAAATGACAGGCGAGGGGCTCACTTTTGAAAGCAACGATGCCGGCGGAGCTTCGGCGGTTTATGTAAACAATGCCGTTCTTAATATAAAGAATTCCGTGTTTGACGGAAATAAAGCCGGCGCCAGCGGTGCAGGCATAGCCAGCAGCAAGGACACGGCAGTTGTGAATATAGAAGGGTGCACCTTCACAGACAATACCGCCGGCACTTACGGCGGCGCCATAAACAACGGCGGCGGCACCTTTACCGTAAAGGATTCAGTATTCAGCGGAAATACTGCCTCACCTGCAAACAAGGCGGATCATATTATGTGCTCCGGTTCGCAGGTCATTTCGCTTGAAAATGTTACGATAACGCCCGGAAGCGGAGATATCCGCGTAAATAACAACGGCGAGTTGGTTGTAAGCGGAAAAGCGGTTCTCGGCACAGTCACTTATGCCACAGACTCGTCAAAGCTTACGGTGGGAGAGTACGGTCTGGCAGAAGGCTCTTCGATAACCGTAATTCCCGCGACCATAGCCGCCGGCACGCAGGTGCTTTACGGCAGCTTTGAAGGCACTACGGGATATTTCGGAACCTATGACGACGGAGATGTGGTCTGGGGTATTGACACGGACGGAAAGCTCGCAGACATGACTCCGGTATTCCCCTTTGAAGCGGTCTATAACGAAACGAAGTTCAGCACCCTGGCTGATGCCATTGCGGCAGTACCGGCGGGTGCGGATGCTGTCATTACAGTAAGCGGCACGACGGAAATAAACTCCGGCTTTACTGTCAGCGGCAGGAAAATAGAGCTCAAAAACATATCCGGGAATAAGACGGTCATTAAGAAAGCTTCAGGACTTAGCGGCGCTATGTTTACCGTCAGTACGGGTGCGAGCCTTATACTGACTGACGTTACTCTTGACGGAAACGGCGTGGAGGCCGGAAAAGCCATTGTGGAAAACAGCGGCACCTTTGTCCTCTCTGCAGCGTCAGTTATCAAAAACGGCAAAAACACCTCTCAGGCCGGCGGCCTTGACAACCTTTCAGGAGGAAACGCTCATATTTACGGAACCTTCTCCGGCAATAGGGGAGTCAACGGCGGAGCCATCCGTAATTACAACGGTGCGGAAATCACGCTTTACGATGGCGCTGTGATAAAGAACAACGTTTCATCGGCAAACGGCGGCGGATTGCACCAGAGCGGAAAACTTTCGGCCGGTGCGGCGCTCTTTAAGAATAATACGGCTGAGGGCAGCTACAGCGGAGCCATTCATTACGGCGGCACCGCTACCGGCTCGCTTAACAAAACTGTATTCGAGGGTAATATGACCACGGGCAGCTCGTCAAAGGGCGGCGTGAGTTATCTCTCAAACGGCGTAAATCTTACCATGACTGATATCCACGTGGACGGCGGCGGCAGTACCGGAGCCGTAAACGGCGGAGCATTTGCAATTGGCAAGTCTCAGCTTACTGTCAAAGGCGAATCCACGGTTATTGAAAACGTGACCTCAGGAGGCGCCGGTGGAGTGTTCTATGTTGCCAGCGGCGGCACGCTCACCATAAAAGAAGGTCTGTTTACGAAAAACTCCTCAGGTGGCGCCAGCTCCGGAGTAATATACACAGAAGGCATCACTTATATCGATGGCGGCACCTTCAGTTCCAACGCGGGCAAAACCGCCGCGGGCGCAATGAATGTCAATAACGGCGGAAAGCTCTATGTCAGAGGCGGCACGTTTAGCGCGAACAAAGCCCAGGGCGGCACCGGAGGCGCGATAAATGTTTCTTCCTCGGGAAGTGCTGCGCTTTCCGGAGGCACATTCTCAGGAAACACCTCCTCAAAGAACGGGGACAACGACATTCATATCACCGGCACTCTCTATATTGCCGACAGCTATGACAAAACGTCGCTCCTGCTCTCAGGATCAGAGCCGATGACCTGGGACGATGGCTTGGTGAGCGATCCCCTGTAAAAAACGGTAAAAGAATATGGTAATCAAAAACAAAAAAGCAAAAATGCTCAAAGCAAAGAGAAAGACACCGCTTCCGTATTTTCTCACGGTGCCGGCGATACTCCTCTTTGGAACGTTTACGTTTTTCCCGTTTGCAAAGACCATACTCTACTCATTTGCCAAAATTTCAAAATCCGGCCAGTTTGAAAAATGGGTAGGCACGGTTCTGTGGGAAAAAATACTGGGCAATTCCGAAACCTGGACCATAGTTGGGGCCACACTGAAATTCGCCGCTGTTAATATGGTGCTGACGTTTTTCGTGGCACTGCTGTTTGCCCTCCTTTGCGTCAAGGTCTGCAAGGGAAACAAGCTGTATCAGACGCTCTTTGCGATTCCGATGGCTATAGCAAGTTCTCCGGCGGCAGCCATCTGGCTGTTTATCTACAGGCAGGATGCAGGTCTTCTAAACCAGATTCTTGGAACTAACATAGACTGGCTGCATTCGGAAAATACAGCTCTTTTGGCAATCAGCGTAGTTACGGCGTGGATGCACATCGGACACAGCTTCCTTTTCCTGATGGTGGGCTTTCGCAACGTTTCAGAAGATTTGATAGAGGCCGCCACGCTGGACGGAGCGGGAGCCTGGACCAGAACCGTAAAGGTGCTGATCCCGATGGCTTCTCCTCAGATCTTTTATGTGGTCTTTTTGAATATCACCAGCGCGTTCAAATCCTTTGCCCAGATCCGCCTGCTGACCGGAGGCAGTTTTGGCACAAAAACGCTGGTTATGGCCAGCTACACTGCGAGAAACAGCGGAAATTATACCTATTCGTATATTTATTCAATAATGCTGTTTATTATCATTTTTGTGGTCACAAGGATACAGTTTATGTTTGAGAAAAGGCTGGTGCATTATCAATGAAGACGACAGTTCGAAAAACAAAAGCGAGGACCCGCAGAATACTTCGCGAGAGGATTTCTTTTACCGGAAAACTCCTGCTGGGGCTGTTTTTCTGCTCGCCGTTAATCATCTGCCTGCTTTTCAGCTTCCAGCCTAACAGCGAGGTATCAACAGCTCCGCTCAAGCTTATTACCACTGACCCTACCATAGAAAACTACGCGGAGGTCTTTTTGCACACAGAGATGGGACACTATCTCCTGAACACGCTGTTTATGTGCGTGGTGTGCATCTTTTTCCATCTGCTCTTCGCGAGCTTTTGTGCCTACGCCTTCGTTTTCTTTGATTTTAAACTCAAATCGTTTTTCTTTACCCTCATCCAGGTTCATATGATGATTCCCGGAGAGGTCGTTATTATCCAAAACTACGTAACCATCCAAAACTGGAACCTGGTGGATACGTATCTTGCACTGGTCATTACGGGACTTGTTTCCGCCGGCTCAATATTTATGATGAGGCAGTATTATCGCACGCTGCCGAGAGAGCTGAAGGAAGCGGCTACGCTGGATGGCTGCAGCGATGCTGGATTTTTGTTCAGGATTGCCATGCCGCTTTCCGTGCCTATCATGTGTTCGCTTGCAATAGACGGATTTATTCATACGTATAACGCCTATTTCTGGCCTTTGCTGATAACTACTACGGACAAGATGCGCACGGTACAGATAGGTATGGCCTCGCTCATGGGAGGAGATTCCATGAATTATGGAGTGGTTCTGGCCGGAGCGGTGCTTTGCATGCTTCTTCCCGTTCTGGCGTTTGTTATAGGACAGGATTATCTGATTAAGGGAATGACTGCGGGAGCTGTAAAGAGTTAAATGGCAGGAAAGCTTGACACACCGGTAAAGCATTGGAACAACCCTTTTGACACGTCGGACCGCAAGGGGCTGATACTGTTCCTCTGGAATCTTTCGCATAACTTTTTAACGCTGGTAATCGCCAATCTGTTGTTTTTGCTGGGCAGTCTCGGAGTAGTTACCATAGGGCCGTCGCTGGCAGCGCTGCACTATATCTGCGGACAGTTGGCGGCGGGAAGGCCGCCTGTTTATCTCTGGCGGGAGTTCTGGCAGTCGTTTAAGGAAAATTTTGTCAAAGGGCTTTTGGCAGAACTGGTTTTTGCGGCGTATTCGTTTGTACTGTGGTGGGCTCTGCGCCTGCTTGAGGAGAATGGCTATGTCGGGTTTCCGCTTTATCTGCTGCTCATGATAGTGACGCTGTTTTTCCTGATGTGCTATTCATGGGTGTTTCCGCAGATAGCCATGCTGGATATCCCGCTTGACGCATGCTTTTCAAACGCTGTGAGCCTGGCGCTGGTTCGTCCTCTGCACGCTCTCGGAGCCGCTTTGATTTCCGCGGGACTGGTCGTAGGTGCTTTTTTCCTGCTTCCGGCGACGCTCATGGTGTATATAGTATTGCTTTTTGCAGTAGCCGCTCTGGTGAAGGCATCCTTTGTCTGGCCTGTGCTGGAACGTTTTCTGGTAAAAAACGATGAGGAGGATAGCAATGATTAAAAGAGCATTTGTATTATTGATATCAGCCGCACTGATTCTGACCTGCGCCAGATCATACGCGGCATCGGCATATGCGGCCAAAATAGGAGGGAGCCGGTTCGGCACTTTTGAGTCTGCGCTCAATGCTGCGTCTGACGGCGACACCATCATTCTGCTCAAAAATGTCGAGCTTTTCTCGCCGCTTACTATTGAAAAGGAAATTACCATTACTACCGAAGGCGGCGCGGAGAGTGGTGTGACCATATCCGCGGTCGGGAACAGGCTGACCGGAAATCTGCTGGATTTATACGCCACTGTGAGCATAATCGGGACAGAGAGCAGTCCTATTACAATTACGGGAAAGGGCAGCGTTTCTGCCTCGTACAGTTTGCTTAACATAAGAAGTGATGGCACAGAATTATCCCACGTAATATTCCGTGACAACACGGTTACAGGCAGCAACGGCGCCGGTGTAAGATCGGTGGCACGAGCTTCTTTTGAACACTGCCGGTTTACCGGCCTTTCAAACCAGGATACCGGGCGGTCCGGCGCGGCGGTTTATACTAACAGCAACGCTGATTTTTCCGACTGCGTCTTTACGGACTGTGAGGCGGCATATTTAGCCGGAGCTGTCTGTGTTAGCGGTGGAGCGACCGCGTCATTTTCGCGCTGCGGGTTTGACGCATGCATAGCCGGGGTCAACGGCGGAGCAGTTTACTGCGCGACAGATACTAACGTAACGCTTACGGATTGCACAGCGGAAAACTGTTGCGCGGCCGACAGCGGCGGAGTGGTATACAGCGGACAAAGCAGCATTACCGCAATCCGCTGCACTTTTACGAACAACACGGACGGAAGCGGTCTCGGCAGCTGTATCAGGGCTACAGGCGCGGTGTGCGTAACCGACTGCAGCTTTACCGGCAACACCGGGGTTGCTGTAGGCTTAAACAAGGGCGGCACCGGTCTGTTTGAAAGGTCGATAACGGACTGTGCCTTTAAGTGTGCTCCCTCGCAGGCACATATTACTGCCTCGGCTAGCGGCGCGACTATCAGTGGATGCACATATGAGCTGGATTATCCTGTTGTCAGAGACGGATACAGCTCATATACATTTGACGGCGCGGTGCTTTCTCCGAACGAATATCTGGACGGTTACTTTAAAGAAGCAATGAAGCTTCAGATTCTCAGGGATGGTGTCGCCACAGAGACCGTCCAGCTCTGCGGCAGTTATGACGTTCACATCACGCTGGGCAAAGACTGTTATTTCGACAAAGCGCATACGCTTAATGAAACAGACGTCAGTTTTGAAATAACCGCCATAGAAGCTAAACCGGCGATCTATATGCAGGCCGAAGTTTCGGACACGGTAACGGTAGTGTTTTCCCTTGTGCCTCAGAACAATATACGTGCCGCGGAATATGACGCTTATGAGTCCATAGCTCTTCGGGTCAGTATTGGCGCAAATACGGACGTATATGAGATAGCCGGCGTAAAATCAGAAGGCAGTGAAACATGGGTCTTCCGCATGGAAGGAATTCGTCCGCAATGCATGTCGGACACCATCAGGGGAAGATTCGTAGGTGTTTCCGCTTCAGGAATCGAAACCGGGCTCGAAACCACCGGTGATTCGGCAAGGCTTACAATATCGGAGTACTGCGCTCGTGTTGCCGAGCTTTATCCCGAAAACACAAAGCTTTTGGCTCTGATGGCAGATCTGCTCGTCTACGGGGCAGCAGCCCAGAGGTATTCTTCGCACAATACATCGGAACCTGCAGACAATCAGACCTTCGTCGCGGACAGGAAGACTGATTACGATATGGAGGCGGCAGAAACCGAGGTGGCTTTGCCCCGCGTAACTACAGCGTGCTACATTCGCTCTGCCGGGCTTGTTCTGAATGGAAAAATCAGTCTGCAATTCGGCTTTTTAATCAAGGACACCACGGATGTCAGGGCGGAGATTTCGAGTTCCAACGGCAGTATACAGGTCTTTCTGCCCGGCTCCGATATGGAAAATACAGGAAGGAATATTTACTGTCTGACTCTTGACGGCATGCTCCCCCAGGATTACGGCGATATGTTTACGGTCTCAATCTATCGGGGGGACTCGCCGCTGCACAGCGTGAAATACAGCGTAAACTGCTATCTTTACGGAGTGAGCGCCTCGGGCGGAACGCTCGGAGCTTTGGCGTCAGCCGCGTATAACTATGGCAAGGCGGCGGCTATATATACCGGAAAGAAAAACGTCAATGTCTATACTCATGAAAACGGAGAACTGAGTATATATTTTCTTAACGGCACTCAGAATAACGGCGATCCCGACAGTGATGATTATGTTCACAGCGGAGATTCCACGCTGCTTATTTCCCCGGACGGAAAGACCATGCTTATAGATACGAACACCGGCGATCCCGAAAATAACGCCGTCATTCTGGACGCGCTTTCGGAGCTTGGAATCACGACACTTGACTATCTGGTTTTTTCACATCCGCACAGAGATCATATAGGCGGGTATAAGGCTCTGTTTAACGCCGGGATTGTGGTGCGGCAGGTTTATATCAATGACAATTTTGATTACAGCGCAGGTTCGTCAGGATTGGTCACATATATGGTGAATCATTCAATTCCATATGAGGTGCTTTTCGAAGGCGACAGTTTCCTGTTTGGCAACAGTATCAGCGTGGAGGTTTTCAATCCTCCTGCAGACTACGCTTATAACAACAATTACACGCAGGTTACGAACAGCGGCAGTTTGCTGATGAAGTTTGTATACGGCGATTCCAGCTTTCTTGCCGGCGGGGATCTTTATACCGCACAGGAAAACGTAATTGCCGCGAAATACGGCAGCGAGCTGGATGTTGATATAGTGAAGATGAATCATCACGGCGCGTCAACGTCCAACGGCGCGGCATGGGTGACGGCAACGAGTCCGCTCGTGGCTGTTTCAGAGCTTGATACCGTAACTTCAGAAGACGTTTGGAACCGGTATCGCGACGCCGGCGCTCTTGCGCTGAATGTCGGCATTGACGGAGCCGTGGCTGTGCACACGTCCGGAGACGGAGAATATATAGTCGTGACATCTCGCGGAAGGAGCGCGCCATCGGAGATGAGCCTCGGCCTCCAGAGCGACGTTGTGCCCGCCGGCGTGACTCTCAGATAAAGAAACAGAACAGCAGTCGGCGAGAACCCCTCACTGTTTTTCAGAGGATTCCTATGATTTATTTAGATTCCGCGAGTGTAGACCCGCGCTTTAATCTGGCGCTGGAGCAGTATGTTTTTGATGAAATGGACAGGTCGCAGACATATTTTATGCTGTGGCAGAATGCGCCGTCCATAATAATAGGGAAAAATCAGAGCGCCGCGGCTGAGATAGACAGTGACTTTGTCCGCAGCCGCGGCATTCCCGTGGTTCGCCGGCTCTCCGGCGGCGGGGCCGTTTATCACGACCTCGGAAATCTCAATTTTACTTTTATAACCGATCATGACGAAACGGCGGGTATCGACCTGGTTCCTTTCTGCCGTATTGTAACGGACGCGCTCATGACGTACGGAGTGGAGGCGCAGGTTTCCGGGCGCAATGATATTACAGTTGACGGCCGTAAGATTTCGGGAAACGCGCAATACGTTCGCGAAGGCAGGGTGATGCATCACGGATGTATTCTTTTTGATACCGATCTTACGGTACTGGGACGCGCCCTGCGCCCTGACCGCGCAAAGATACGTTCAAAGGGTATTGACTCCGTGGCGTCGCGGGTGGCGAATCTCTCGGAGTTTTTGCCCGAAGGGACGGATGTGGCGGATTTTAAAAAGCGTATGCTCCTGGCTGCCGCGCGAGGCGGAGATTTTACGATGCACGAGCTCTCGCCGAAGGAGATTCGCCGGATAGAAGAGATAAAGACCGGACGGTATGATTTGTGGGAGTGGAATTACGGCCGCTCTCCGGCCTACGAAATTGAAAAAACCGAGTATATACCCGGTTGCGGAACAGTTCGCGTCGGCTGCGGCGTTAAGGAGGGGCTGATTGCGGAAGTCTCGATTACCGGAGACTTTTTCGGAGCGAGAGATGTTTCGGAACTGTGCGCCGCGCTTCCCGGCATCAGAGCCGAGCGTGAAGAGGTGACGCGCCGACTCGTGGAGCTTTCTCCGGGTGAGTTTATCGCGGGGATTGCCGCGGAACAGCTCGCCGGACTTCTGGTTCCGTAACCCGGATTCAAACCCCGCTCGCGTTATTTTGATATTGCTTTATACGATTCTGGCATTTCTTAATGTGCAATAAGTGTAATCGCCTTCCAAGGCCGGTTTATGTTCAGGATCTTCTACGTTCTATTCCCACTCTTTTTTTACTTTCTCTTTCCCCGCATTCAGACTCTGAAAGCCTGCAAAAACGGGGCTCTTTTTCTGCTTGTTATTCGATTTATCTTGATTATCATCGCTCGTGTTGCAGAAGGTGTTGCAAAACGGCACAAAGAATTATGAACAGTGGCTTGTTGCTGCTACCGGAATATAACCGCTAGTCAAATGTTGTGAACACAATTCCCAATCCATAAATAATCATCTTTCTCCTATATCTTTATTTTCCAACTGCCTGATTTATTGGATCCCTCTCGCTCAATAACCTGCTTCTTCATTAGAGAAGATAAAAGCCTCTGTACAGTCTTTTCCGACTTTCCGATTCTTATCGCCATTTCAGCTTTTGAGATTCCATCATTATTCTGAATCAGATTGAAAATGACCTGCTCTGCCTCTGTGAGCTCTGCATTTATCTGGACATTTATCTGGACATTTGTCCTGATAAATTCAAAGAAGAAACCATATGCCTCTTTTCTATAATTCCATGTCACATTCTGTTGTTTACAAAAATCATTTACACGCTGGAAGCCGGTGCCGGATTTCTCCACGTCTTTACTTCGAAACAGAATATCCAGTATAAGCTTATTCCTTTTGTAAGACGGAAGGTTTCTTGATATAAAATCAATAGGTGTAAGATCATCCGGAAAAGATCCGGGGTTATATATCTCAATTTTGCCCGGATGAATACCGATTTCCATCTCCGGAACAGTTTCATAATCTGTATGTGCAAATGCGTTTACTATTATTTCAC
>JAFTAU010000007.1 GCA_017455435.1 Lachnospiraceae bacterium
CCGCCGAGACCGTAGCCAAAAACAAAAACGGCTGGTGGTACATAAAAGACGGCGTGGTGCAGTTTGATACCACGAGCGTTGTAAAACGCGTGGACAACAGCACCTGGTGGTACGTCGAAGACGGGCAGGTAAAGTTTAACTATACAGGCTTTGCGGACAATACCAACGGCCGCTGGCGCATCGAAAAGAGCCAGGTCAATTTCAAATTTGAGGACATCTCAAAAGACGAGGATCAGTGGCGCTACTACAGCGGCGGAAAATGGAAAACGAACGCCGAGACCGTAGCCAAAAACATTAACGGCTGGTGGTACATAAAAGACGGCGTGGTGCAGTTTGACACAACAAGCGTCGTAAAACGTGCAGACAATAACACCTGGTGGCATGTCATGGACGGAAAGGTGCAGTTCGGCTATACGGGCATTGCCGAAAGGATAGACAACAACACCTTCTGGTACATAGAAAAAGGCCAGGTAAAATTCTCATACAACGGCATCGTCCTGGGAACGGCATTCGGAAAGTACTACTACTGGCGCATCTCGGGCGGAAAAGTAATCGAGGAATATGACGAAATAAAAGGCAAAACCATAAATCTCGTCAATCTCCGCAAGGGCCCGGGAACGAGTTATAATCAGGTATATGACGGAAAAAATCCCGTCTGCATCCCACAGAACACGACCATTGACATAGACGATATTTCATTTGTGGATTCCACGCCGTGGTACAAAACAAAATACAAACAGGGCGAAGAAACCTTTACCGGCTGGGCCAGCGGAAAATATGTTCTGGCGCTGGCTGCAGATTTATGCGATGAAACCTCTACCATGAGTATTTCCGCAAAGGGAAAAGTGACGGGAGATTCGGTTAATTTCAGAAAAGGTCCTTCCACGGGCTTTGCCGCTCTGAAGACGCTTTCCAAAGGCACCGTCATTTCAATCACCGGAGCGCAGACCGCCGCGGACGGCACTGTCTGGTACAGAGCTGTGGCTGGCGGAACGGTGGGATACATCAGCAAAACTTACGTTTCCCTCACCACGTCCTATGACGCGGCGGTTGACGCAGCCTTTGAAAAAAAGCTTGACGAGCAGGGCTTCCCCGAGAGCTACCGCAGGCTGCTCAGGCAGCTTCACGAAAAATATCCCGGATGGAATTTCGTTGCCGACAAAGTCAGCGATTCCTGGGGGATTAACGTCCAGGCACAGTATGTTTTCGGCAGCATGCTTCCCTCCACCTGGGGCGGCACAAAGGCCGTCAGCATTATCGCCAAGAGCAATTCCGCCGCGTGGAAATCCATGGATCCGGAGGCCTACGACAGCTCTACCGGGCAGTGGGTTACGAACTGGGACGGAAATAACTGGGCTATAGCCAGCAAGGCAGCGGTCAGATACTATCTTGACCCGCGAAACTTTATAAACGAAACCGACGTATTCCAGTTCCTTGATCTCAGCTATAATGACACCCATACCGCCGCGTGCGTTACCGCAGCCGCAGGCAGGATAGGCGCGGGCTGGCTGGGTCAGGTTTATACCCACGATTACAGCGGGCCTTACAACGGCAAAACGCTCGAGTACGACGGAACCACGATTAATTACCCCCAGGCTCTCGCTCAGGCCGGCAAAACTGCGGGAATGAACCCGATAGCGCTCATATGTATCATCACCCAGGAGCTGGGTACCGAAAGCTCCGCCACTACGGGCAGACCGCAGATCTGCGGAAAAGTATCTTCATACAACAAAGACTACGCGGACCTCGACGGCTACTACAATTATTTCAATATAGGCGCTTATGTCGGCAGCTTCGGAGGAACCTCATACAGCACCGCCTACGGCAGAGGTCTTCGAGTAGCAAAAGATACATACGGCTGGAACACCAGAGAAAAAGCCATCAACGGCGGAGCAAAGTATTTCGCCGACAAATATGTAAAAGTAAACCAGCAAACCGTTTATTACAAAAGGTTCAACGTAATAAACGGCAGCAATATGCACCAATTCTCCACTGATATCCAGGGGGCGCACGGCGAAGGCACTCTTTTGTCAAAGGCGTATTCCGAGAGCCTTCGCACAGGTACCAGCCTGACTTTCCGCATACCCGTTTATTCGGATATGCCCTCAGCTCCCTGCAAAATGCCGGTGGATTGAAAAGAGGATACTAAATGATATTAAATGAATATCCGTTTACCGAAGCGGCAAAGAGAGCTCTCGAGGCGGCAAAGCACCGGGCCGCGGCCGATGGCAGCGCATATATAGGGACTGAGCACATTCTGCTCGGTCTTGTTGCGGTTTCAGGAATAGTTTCCGAAACCCTCAAATCGGTCGGAATCACCCCCGAAAAAATCCAAAAGACTTACGAGTCCCTTTTTGTATTTTCGCAAAATCCCGTGAGGGGCAGGAAGCCGGAGCCCAAATGGTCTCCCAGGAGCGTCGAGATTTGGGATATCGCCTACGATGAAGCCAAAAACGGCGGTATGGAAAAGATAGGCACCGAGCATCTGATGGTGGCTATCCTCCTGCAGGACGACAGCGCCGCCATGCGTATTCTGCTGGCGCTTAATCTTCCCGAGGACAGGTTCGTAAACGAGCTCTATACCGCCATGGGAGAGGAGGGTTTGACCTATCTGAATGCCCTCAACAGGCAGCCGGAGGATTACGAAAACGCGCATTATATCGAGCGCTTCAGCCGCAATCTCACACAGCTTGCCGCTCTCGGAAAATCGGACCCGGTTATCGGCAGAGAAAAAGAACTTTCACGCCTTATCCGGACGCTCAGCCGCAGAACCAAAAACAACCCCTGCCTGATAGGCGAGCCCGGCGTGGGAAAAACCGCCATGGTAGAAAGGCTTGCCGTCGAGATAGCAAAGGGCAATGTTCCCGATACTTTAAAAAACAAGCGCATTTACGCTCTTGATATGGCGGGCATGGTGGCCGGCACAAAATTCCGCGGCGAGTTTGAAGAGCGGATAGAAGGCGTCATATCCGAAGCCGCAGCGGACGGCAATATACTCCTGTTCCTCGACGAGATACACACCATTATCGGCGCCGGCGGAGCGGAAGGGGCGCTTGACGCGGCCAATATCCTAAAGCCCGCGCTTTCCAGAGGCGAGATCCAGGTTATCGGCGCCACTACCACCGCCGAATACCGGAAGCATATCGAAAAAGACAGCGCGCTGGAGCGCAGATTCCAGCCTATCGTGATAGAAGAGCCCTCGGAAGAGGAAACAGTGGCCATTCTCTCCGGCCTGAAATCAAAATACGAAAAACACCACGGCCTCACCATCTCCGATGAAGCCCTGACGGCCGCGGCTTTTATGTCCGCCAGATACATAAACGACAGATTTCTTCCGGACAAGGCGCTTGACCTCATAGACGAGGCCTCCGCGAAGGCAAAGCTTTCCGCGGGCAAAAAGAAAAAAGAAATAATCCTCGGCGAGGCGGACATCGCCTCCGTAATTTCCGATATGACCGGCATCCCCGCAAGCCGCCTGACAGAGACGGAATCCTCCAGACTGATGAAGCTCGAAAAAGAGTTGCACAGGCGCATTATCAGTCAGGACGAGGCGGTTTCCGCGGTGGCCAGAGCGGTCAGACGCGGACGTGCCGGACTAAAAGACCCCCGCAGGCCGATAGGCTCGTTTCTGTTCCTCGGCCCCACCGGCGTGGGCAAAACGGAGCTCGCAAAAGCGCTCGCAGAGGCTCTTTTCGGACGCGATGACGCCATGGTGCGGGTCGATATGTCTGAGTATATGGAGTCACACAGCGTCTCAAAGCTCATAGGCTCGCCGCCAGGATACGTGGGCTATGACGAGGGCGGTCAGCTCTCCGAAAAGGTCCGCCGCAATCCGTACTGCGTCCTGCTGTTTGACGAAATCGAAAAGGCGCACCCCGACATTTTCCACGTGCTGCTGCAGATACTCGATGACGGAC
>JAFTAU010000030.1 GCA_017455435.1 Lachnospiraceae bacterium
AGCCTATCCCGAAAGGGTAAAGGAACTGCTGGCGATGATGTACCCTTCGGCTCCTGTTTCTGTGGTAAACGCCGGTGTAAACGGCGGCTCGGCGCCGCTGGGGCTCGAGGTGCTCAGACGGGACATACTACGGATAAAGCCGGATCTGCTGGTAGCCTGCTTCGGACTAAACGACAGCAACAAGGTGGAGCCCGGTCTGGAGACATACAAGACGGCGCTCGGAGAAATATTTGACGAGGCAGCCGCCGCAGGAATTGAGTGTATTTTTATGACTCCGAATATGATGAATACAGATTCGAGCCGCGTTTCTCCCGGCAGCATTCTGGAGGAACTGGCGGTGATTTTTGCCGAAAGACAAAAGAATGGTCTTTTTGACAGCTATATTGACGCGGCGAGAGCCGTCTGTGCAGAAAAGCACGTTCCTGTCTGTGATTGCTATGCAATCTGGAAGAAGCTGTATGAGAACGGCGCGGACACCACGGGACTTTTGGCAAACGGTCTCAATCATCCCCTCAGAAAAATGCACGAGCTGTTCGCGTGGCAGCTGGTGCTTACGATAATGAATAATTAACAAACAGTTTGGAGGAACTATTATGAAGACAATCAAAGACAAGTATCTGGTAGTAGGCGCTGATTTTGCGGGTTATCCGCTGAAGGAGGCTGTATGCGCACATCTGCGTGAAAAAGGCTGGAAGATTACGGACGTTGGTGTTCAGGCCGACAGCGATCCCGACAAGGATACAGACCTGATGTTCCACCGCATCGGTCTGCGTGTCGGCTCTATGATAGCAGAGGGAGAATTTGAAAGAGCCCTCATCTTTTGCGGAACGGGTATGGGTATTCATATCGCAGCGAGCAAATGCCCCCACGTTCATGCCGGCGTCGTCGAGTCTGTTCCTGCCGCTCTGCGTGCCATCACCGGAAACGGCGTAAACGTTCTGGCTATGGGCGCTTTCTATGTGGCTCCGCAGATGGGATGCGATATAGCGGACGCTTATTTGGGCGCTTCGCTCGGCTCAGGATATGAGTGGTGGAAGAATTTCTACGAGTTCCACAAACTGGCTATCGACGAGCTGGAAGCCTTTGATTATGAAGAATACAAGGCAGACGGCTTTAAGGTAAAGCATCTGGGCGATTATCCGCTCAAACTGGAGACTAAGCCGGAGTGACTCTTGCCAGAATAATTAAGCTTTGGAGGAAAATATGAAAAAAATCAACTGGTGCGTAATCGGCGCCGGAGGAATAGCCGACAGGCGCGGGATACCGGCCCTTTTGCAGGATCTAAGCAGCCGCATCACCGCGGTTATGGATATGAATGCCGAAGTGGCAAAGGCTGTCGCTGAAAAGTACGGGATTGAAAGATATTACAGCGATGAAAGAGAGATGCTGGAAAGCGAAAAACCGGACGCTGTATATATAGCAACTCCCGTAAAGGTTCATGTTCAGCAGGCGATGCTCGCCCTCAGCTTTGGAGCGCACGTCTTTATGGAAAAGCCCATTGCCATGAACGCGGGCGAAGCAAAGAAGCTATTGGATGCTTTCAGTAAAAAAGGAAAGCAGCTCACAATCGGCTACATGATGGGCTATCACAGCCTGCACAAAAAAGCCCGGAATATGATAGAAAAGGGGCGAATCGGACAGATAACCTCCGTCAGAATGTTCTTTTCATGCTGGTATCCGGAGATCAAGGGCGCGTGGCGTCAGAAAAAGGCACTGGGCGGAGGCGGCTGCATAATGGATCTCGCCGTTCACTGCATGGAGCTTTTTTCAAAGGTGACGGGAGACGAGATAGCCTCCTGCAGGAGCTTTTACTCGACGGAAACCTTTGGTTACGAGGTAGAAGACAGCGCTGTGATTGCTTTTCGCTCAGCTGCGGGAACTCAGGGCGTGATTCAGGTTAATTTCAATATACCGGATGACTGCGCCGTGAGCCGCCTGGAGATATACGGCACGCGCGGGAGTATGGTTCTGACAGGCACGCTGGGGCAGGAGGACTGCGGAAAGATGCAGTTTATCAGCTCTGCGCAGACAGACTACGAGGCTGCCCAGGTCAGAAGCACTGTAAAGCCCGTTAATTACTATGCAAAGGGCAAAAACCTGTATCTTGAGCAGTTCGCGGATTTCACAAAGCTGCTGCTGTCCGGAAAAACCGATTATTCAAACGCTGTACGGGCAATGAAAATACAGGAGACATGCGACGAAATTTACAAAACCGGCATGTGACAAACGGGGCATTGGTTTTGCGCCGCAAAGATATTATTCCAATTTGTAATTTGTGAGGTGTTTCATTATGAATGTACTTGCAATAGGCTGCCATCCGGACGACGTTGAGATAGCATGCGCCGGGACATTGGCCAAATGTGTTAAACGTGGGGACAGAGTGGTGGTGTGCCACGTGGCGGACGGTGATCTGGGACATGTAATCATACCGCCGGATCAGCTGAGAGTCATGCGTGCCCGGGAGGCAAAAAATGCCGGGGCGCTGGCAGGCATAGAGGTCATCTGCGCCGGTTTCCACGACATGAAAATATACGATGGTAACAAAGAAGCGCGTGACAAAATTGTGGATGTGATACGTTATGCCGATCCGGATTTTATCATCACGCATTACCCGGACGATTATATGCCGGATCACACTGCCGTATCGCGTCTGGTTTTTGACGCCAGCTTTGCTGCGACGCTGCCGAATTACACGGATTATCCGCACGTGTTCAGCAGCGAGGACGGCGGCCCCGCCCGTCTTGTTCCCATCTACTATATGGACACGCTCGCCGGAGTCAATTTTGTGCCGGATGAGTTTGTGGATATTTCTGAGGAGATGGAGTTAAAGCTCGAGATGCTGGAATGCCACGCCAGCCAGCTTGTATGGATGCGCGAGCATGATGGCATAGATTTTGCGGATATGGTCAGAACCTGTTCAAAGTATCGCGGCTACCAGTGCGGGGCCGAATACGCGGAAGGATACAAAATGTGCAAAGCGTACCTTAAAGGTACTTCAAAGCGGCTGCTGCCGTAATAAGGGAGGATATGATTATGGATTTTATGAGTACGGTAAAAGGCTCTCTGCTCGAGAATTTTTATCCCGAAGGCTGGGATATGAAAAAGATTGACGAGTGCTGCGAAAAGGGCGTCGAAAGAGAAGCTTTCTGGAACAGGGAGTTTACCCCTGTCGCCTGTAAGAGCATTAA
Source organism: Lachnospiraceae bacterium (assembly GCA_017455435.1). Lineage (GTDB taxonomy): Bacteria > Bacillota > Clostridia > Lachnospirales > Lachnospiraceae > UBA3774. The sequence continues at coordinate 3,189 of JAFTAU010000030.1, forward strand.
CGATTTTGATACCTATATGGGACACGAGATTGCCCTGCAGATAAAACAGACCCGCGATGAGGGCAGAAAGCTGGCAATCATTCTTCCGGTAGGACCTATGGGTATGTACCGCTGGGCGGCTTATTTCCTTAATGAATGGAAGGTAAACTGCGATCACGTGACCACCTTTAATATGGACGAATGGGCGGACGCGGATGGAAACACCCTTTCAAACGACAATCCCGCTTCTTTTGAATACAGTATGAAAGAGGCATTTTTCAGCAAACTGGATATGACGGTTCCGGAGAGTCAGCGCAATTTTGCTACAAAGACAAACCTGCCCACCTATCCGTCAAAGATTGCCGCGTTAAAGGCGGACGGAGCAAAACTGGTGCTGGTATACGGCATCGGCAGAATGTGCCACATCGCTTTCTGGGAGCCTCATTTCGCCGCGGATTTCAGCAGCGTGGAAGAGTGGAAAAAGGCTCCTTACAGGATAGGCGCCCTGCTTCATCCTCTGACAATAGAGCAGAACGCTATCACCAGCTTCAAGTCCCGCACTACCCTCGTGCCGTGCCGTGCCAATACCATAGGTCCCGCGCTGTTTTTGCAGGCGGACTATGCAATCGGCGGAGCCGACGGAGCACTGGGCAGAGGCATGGGCTGGCAGGGCATGAGCTTCCTTACCACCCTCCATTACGGACCCGATATGCATATCACATCTACTTTTATTCCTACGCTTCCCGGCAGGCTTTTCTATCTCGAGGAGCTGGCAGGACCGCTTACCGCTGAGTGCAATTAAATGGATTTTAAAAAGATAAAAACCTCTCCGAAGGACGGGGTGGGTTATCGAAAAGAATACTATGATGGAGTGCTGAGTCTGATAGACCGCGAAACGGAGCGTGCCGCGCTGGCCCGCTCCGAAGGCATGACGCCCGGGGCGCTTGCGGCAGATCCTGAAAAATACAGGGATGCTTTCTGCCGTATGCTGGGATGGCCGCTTTCAAAGTACAGCCACGAGTATTCGCCGGCGGTGAGAAAACAGCTGGTGGAGACCGCGGGCGGCCTGCGCATATACAGGCTTTCCGTCGAGACTTTGAAAGGCCTGTGGTTCAGTGGTATAATATTTGAACCGGAGGACAAAAAACCGGACGCACCGCTGGTCTTTATAATGCCGGGAGGAAGCTACCGCGTGGAGGATCTGATTCCGCACGGAGATTACACCTGCTGGCAGTACCGGGACATAGGAGCGCGGGTATTGGAAAGCGGAGCAGTGCTTTTCGCGCCGCAGCTTCTGGTCTGCAGTGAACCGGAAAGCGGCTATTATATGGACACCACGCGAAGCTTTATCGATGCAAAGCTAAAAGCTCTGGGTGGCAGCATTGCGGCGCTGGAGATTTTCAACGTCCGCCGCGTTATCGACTACTTCGTAGCAAATGAAGAGATAGACGCCGGACGCATCGGGATGGCGGGCCTTTCCTACGGCGGTTTTTATACTCTTTATACTGCCGCTTCGGAAACGAGGATAAAGAGCGTTTTTTCGTCCTGCTTTTTCTGCGACAGATTCTGTGAAAGAGAAAAGGACGCCTCTCCGTCTTTGCCCGGAACCCGCCCCGACTGGCTGTGGCAAAACAGCGCGCACAGCTTTTTCGACGCAGAGGTGGCGGCGCTGATTGCTCCACGGGCTCTCTATATAGAAAACGGCAGTACTGATTCGCTGTTTCCAATAGAGTCGGTAAAAACGGAGTACGAGCGGCTAAAACCGTATTATGAAGCCGCCGGAGCAGGTGATCGCCTGATGCTTTACATAGGCGAAAACGGGCATGAGGTTTCGGACAACGTCCGCGGATTTGAATATTTCATGAAAAATATTTAATAAGGAGATTGGGAATATGATTAAAATAACTTTTATGGGAGCGGGAAGCACCGTTTTTGTAAAGAATGTTCTGGGAGACACTATGCTCTGCCCGGAATTTTATGATGCGGAATTTGCGCTCTATGACATCGACCGCGCCAGGCTGGAGGAATCTTATCTGCTGGTCAGTGCCATGAACAAAACAATTAACCAGGGACGCGCCGTGATTAAGAAGTATCTCGGCGTCGAAAATCGCAAGGCTGCGCTGCGCGGCGCAGACTTTGTCATAAATGCAATACAGGTGGGCCTGTACGATCCCTGCACCATTATCGATTTCGAGGTTCCGAAGAAATACGGTCTTCGCCAGACGATAGGTGACACGCTGGGAATCGGCGGCATTTTCCGCGGTATGCGCACTATCCACGTGTTAAAGGATTTTGCCCGCGACATGGAAGAGGTCTGCCCCGACGCATGGTTTTTGAACTACACGAACCCCATGGCAATCCTTTCGGGATATATGCAGCGCTTTACCGGCATCAAAACGGTGGGACTGTGCCACAGCGTACAGGTATGCGTCAGCGGACTGCTTAATCGTCTGGATCTGACCGAAAAATACGGCGACGGCTCGGAACTGAAGTCAAAGATTGCCGGAATCAATCATATGGCGTGGCTGCTGGAGCTCAAGGACAAGGACGGAAACGACATTTATCCCGAAGTGCGCCGCATTGCGAAAGCAAAGAATCTCGAAAAGCATCATGATATGGTGCGCTTTGACTACATAGACAAGTTCGGATATTACTGCACCGAAAGCTCGGAGCACAATGCGGAGTACAACGCCTTTTATCTCAAAGCCGGCCGCGACGATCTGATAGAAAAATTCAATATCCCGCTGGATGAATATCCCCGCCGCTGCCGCCTGCAGATAGCCGAGTGGACCGAGCAGCGTGACAAACTGCTGGCAGGCGGAGAGGTAACGCATGTGAGGTCACATGAATACGCCTCTCGTATTATGGAAGCAATTGTTACAAACGTGCCATACAGAATAGGCGGAAATGTTATCAACAACGGAGTAATTCCAAATCTTCCCGCCGATGCCTGTGTGGAGGTGCCCTGCCTTGTAGACAGAAACGGCATCACGCCCTGCTATGTGGGACCGCTTCCCACGCAGCTTGCTGCGATGAATTCTTCCAATATCTGGCCTCAGATGCTTACGGTGGAGGCTGCTGCGACCGGAAATAAAGATACTCTGTATCAGGCAGCGCTTATGGATCCGCATACCGGAGCCCAGCTTTCGACCGATGAGATAGTGTCTCTGTGCGATGACCTGATCGAAGCGCACACCAAGGCGGGATATCCCGTGTTCTGATGTAACGAAAAAGGTTAAAAGATGCGCTCTATTCTTGACTCGGAATCAAAGCCATTACAGTTCCTGGCCACATTGGGGGACTATATTCTGCTCAATGTTATTTACATTCTGTGCTGCCTGCCGGTTTTTACCACCGGGGCGGCACAGGCGGGACTGTATACCGCGCTTAGAAGCCTCGACCCCGATGAGGGCGACAAACACTTTATCAGGGCTTTCTTTCGCGGATTCAAGGCAGGGTTTTTAAAGATCACGCTGCTTTGGCTCCTTGTCACCCTCCCCGCGCTGGTCGTGGGATATCTGTTTTTTGCAGCTTCTGTTTTACGCACTTCCGATAACGATGCCGCTTCGCTGCCTACGATATTTGGTGTTGCCGCGTCAATATTCGGAATGCTTTTCGGCTCTGTGCTCACCCTGTTTCATTCCAGGTTTGAATGCACCGGGCGTCAGCTTATGCGCAATGTGATGATTTTCCTTATTACTCATCCACTGCGCAGTATCGGCGTCGGAATCCTGACGTGGGGCCCGGTGGCTCTGCTTTTCGTAAATCAGACCGTCCAGGCGATTCTTATTAGAGTTTTCATAATAATCTACTACAGCGCAGCTTTCAGGCTGTCGCTGAAAATCATGACCCGTCCCTTTGACGAATTAACAGCCTGCTTTAATAAAACATTTTTATCTTGACGAACAAAAAGCAGATTGTTATAATGCTTAGGCATTTGAATTGTGCAGGTTTTTCCGGCAGAACTTTTCTGCGGAGGCTTGACGGCACAGCAAAAGCAGACAACGCGTTTCGCTTTTGGCCGGACGGTCCGCAGGGGCGTTTTTTGACCGAAAAAAGCTGCAGATGATTGATTGTGCAAAAATCACGAAAGGAGGAAAAAGCATGCCTACATTTAATCAGTTGGTCAGAAAAGGCAGACAGACCTATGAGAAAAAGTCCACTGCTCCCGCTCTCCAGAAGGGTTACAATTCTCTTCACAAGAAAGCGACGGATCAGTCGGCTCCTCAGAAGAGAGGCGTTTGCACGGCCGTAAAGACCGCCACGCCCAAAAAGCCTAACTCTGCTCTTCGTAAAATCGCGAGAGTACGTCTTTCCAACGGCATCGAGGTTACCAGCTATATCCCCGGCGAAGGTCACAACCTTCAGGAGCATAGCGTGGTTCTCGTCCGCGGCGGCAGAGTAAAAGACCTTCCCGGTACCCGTTATCACATTGTGCGCGGCACACTTGATACGGCGGGAGTCGCAAACCGTATGCAGGCCCGTAGCAAATACGGCGCGAAGAGACCCAAAAAGAAATAATTTTGGGCGCCTGCTCCGGCAGGAGTAACGTTGGTCATATCAATATATGACCGGGTACGCGAAGAACTAACTGATTTAGCCAATAGGCAGCTTTTCTACTATAGAAGGGTTCCCTTGCCGGCTACGAACACTTAGCAAAGCTCCGATGGAGCTTACTCGTGAGTACCGATGAATTAAATGCCCCTCGGGGTAAATATTTAAGGAGGGAAGAAACGTGCCACGCAAAGGACATACCCAAAAAAGAGATGTACTTGCCGATCCGCTTTACAATGATAAGGTTGTATCAAAGCTTATCAACAACATCATGCTGGACGGCAAAAAAGGTATCGCTCAGAAGATAGTTTACGGCGCATTTGAGCAGGTTGAAGCAAAAGCCGGGAAGCCCGCTATCGAGGTTTTCCGCGAAGCTATGAACAACATCCAGCCCCAGCTCGAAGTAAAGGCAAAACGTGTCGGCGGCGCAACCTATCAGGTACCTATCGAAGTAAAGCCCGACAGACGCCAGGCTCTGGCTCTCAGATGGCTTACCCTTTTCTCACGTAAAAGAGGAGAAAAGACAATGGTCGATCGTCTTGCTGCGGAAATTCTCGACGCTTCCAACAACACCGGCGGCGCTGTCAAGAGAAAAGAAGATATGCACAAGATGGCCGAAGCCAACAAGGCATTTTCACACTATCGTTTTTAATTATCAGGAGGTTTAGCTTTGCCCAGAGAATATCCATTGGAGAGAACCCGTAATATTGGAATTATGGCTCACATAGACGCCGGTAAGACGACGCTTACTGAACGCATCCTTTATTACACGGGTGTCAATTATAAAATAGGCGACACTCACGAGGGCACCGCGACCATGGACTGGATGGAGCAGGAACAGGAACGCGGCATAACCATTACTTCCGCCGCCACCACCTGCCACTGGACAAGGCAGCAGGACGGCAAACCCGCTCCGGGAGCCCTGGAACACCGCATCAACATCATCGACACCCCCGGACACGTCGACTTTACAGTCGAGGTGGAGCGTTCGCTCCGTGTCCTGGACGGCGCCGTCGGCGTGTTCTGTGCAAAAGGCGGAGTGGAGCCGCAGTCCGAAAACGTATGGCGTCAGGCCGACACCTACAACGTCCCCCGTATGGCCTTCATTAATAAGATGGACATTATGGGCGCGGACTTTTACGGTGCGGTTGACCAGATACGAAACCGCCTCGGGAAAAACGCGATATGCATTCAGCTTCCTATCGGAAAGGAAGATTCCTTTAAGGGGATTATCGATCTGTTTGAGATGAGAGCCTACATCTATAATGATGAAAAAGGCGAGGACATCTCGATTACCGATATTCCGGCTGATATGAAGGACGACGCGGAGACTTACCGCGCAGAGCTCATCGAAAGAATCGTCGAACTGGACGATGATCTGATGATGGCTTATCTCGAAGGAGAAGAGCCCACCAATGAGCAGCTTCAGGCGGCGCTCAGAAAGGGCACCTGCCGCTGTGAGGCGGTTCCGGTCTGCTGCGGTACCGCTTACCGTAACAAGGGCGTACAAAAGCTCCTCGATGCCATCATCGATTATATGCCGGCTCCTACGGACATCCCGCCTATAAGGGGCGTGGATCTCCGGGGAAATGAGATCGAAAAGCCTCATTCCGATGATGAACCTTTTTCGGCGCTCGCCTTCAAAATCATGACGGATCCTTTTGTCGGAAAGCTTGCATTTTTCCGTGTTTATTCCGGAAGCATGAGCTCAGGCTCATATGTTTTCAACGCGACCAAAAACAAAAAAGAGCGTATTGGACGCATTCTTCTCATGCACGCCAACAAGCGCACCGAGATTGACAAGGTCTACGCAGGCGACATCGCCGCTGCTGTGGGACTGAAGTTCACCACAACGGGCGACACTCTCTGCGATGAGACCCACCCTGTCATTCTGGAGTCCATGGTTTTCCCTGAGCCCGTTATCGATATCGCTATCGAGCCAAAGACCAAGGCCGGACAGGACAAGATGGGCGAGGCGCTCGCAAAGCTGGCCGAAGAAGACCCCACCTTCCGCGTTTCCACGAATAAGGAAACCGGACAGACGGTCATAGCCGGTATGGGAGAGCTGCATCTGGAGATCATCGTAGACCGCCTTCTGCGCGAGTTCCACGTCGAAGCAAACGTGGGCGCTCCGCAGGTTGCCTACAAAGAAGGCATCACAAAGACGGTCGAGGTGGACAGCAAATATGCCCGCCAGTCAGGCGGACGCGGCCAGTACGGTCACTGCAAGGTTCGCTTTGAGCCTATGGACGCAAACGGCGAAAGCACCTATGAATTTACATCGGAGGTTGTCGGCGGCAATATTCCAAAAGAATACATCCCCGCTGTCGGCGCCGGCATTGAGGAGGCCATGAGGGCCGGAAACCTTGCCGGATATCCTGTGCTGGGTGTCAAAGCCACCGTCTATGATGGCTCTTATCACGAGGTCGACTCATCCGAACTCGCCTTCAAGATTGCCGGCTCGATGGCCTTTAAAGAGGCCATGACAAAGGCTGATCCCATTATCCTCGAGCCTATTATGAGAGTAGAAGTCACTACTCCCGAGGATTATATGGGAGATGTTATCGGCGACATTACGGCACGCCGCGGACGCATCGAAGGCATGGAGAGCGTAAACGGCGCCCGCCTCGTCAAAGGCTTTGTGCCGCTGGCTGAGATGTTCGGATATGCTACAGACCTTCGTTCAAAGACCCAGGGCAGAGGCGCTTATTCCATGTTCTTTGACAAATATGAACCCGCGCCGAAGTCCGTTCAGGAAAAGATTATCTCAAATAAAGGCAGATAAATCATTTTCCACTTGAAAAAACGCTCTGACTATAATAGAATTGTAGCGTTATCCCAAAAACCATATTACATTTTTTATATGCCCCGCAGGGCACATAATAAGGAGGATTTTTTAAGATGGCAAAACAGAAATTTGAAAGAACCAAGCCGCATTGCAACATCGGTACCATCGGCCACGTTGACCATGGTAAAACCACTCTTACCGCTGCCATTACCATCACTCTGAACAAGAGACTTGGCACCGGTGAGATAGTAGCTTTCGATCAGATTGACAAAGCTCCCGAAGAGAAGGCCCGTGGTATAACGATCTCTACCGCTCACGTTGAGTACGAGACCAATAACCGCCACTATGCCCACGTTGACTGCCCCGGCCATGCTGACTACGTCAAGAA
>JAFTAU010000031.1 GCA_017455435.1 Lachnospiraceae bacterium
CGATTTTTCATATACGGTTCAATCAACTCCTCTACACTTGTATCAAGAGCTTTTGCAATCTTATAAACAGTTTCCGCATTGCATTTTGTAAGCGTTGTTTTGTTATTCATTAAATCGTTTATTGTCATATACGGAACATCGCTTTCTTTTGAAAGGCGATAAGCAGATATATTCTTATTCTGGACAATTCTGTTAAAAGTCATACGATCACCTCCTTGTAATATGTTATAACGGATATCCGTTATATTGTCAAGTGCTTTTCTTATAAAGGGGTTTCAGGGGATTGCCCCTGACAAGCGCGACCACCCCCACCCCTTGCATTTTTTTGTCATTTTGCTATACTCTATATTTTGAGAGAGTATCTCAAAAAGGAGTTTGCTATGAAAAAAACAAAAAGCATATTAACGGCTTTGGCTGCTGCGATAATTCTATTAATGGGCACAGTGGCGCTCGCGACGGGGTTTGATTCCGCGGGAGTCGGTTCGGATTTCGGCAAAAACGGACAGCCTCTTTCGCCCGCGGCGCCCACGCAGTCCGCGTTTGACGACACCACCGTAATTGAAATAGATGACTCCATCATCATTTCTTCCGGAATATACGCCGGCCCCGTTTCGCTTGGAGGCCTTTCACCCTCACAGGCAAAGGAAGCCATCACCGACTACCTCGAAAATGTAGTGAATTCAGAATTCACCATCACGAAAGGCGAGAATTCATACAAAACCACTCTGCACGAGATGGGCTTTTCCTACAATATTAACACCGTCCTTCAGGACGCCGCGTACATGGGGCAGCACGGACTGCTGATCCAGCGTTACAAGGACGTCACCGACCTCAAATTCGACAACAAAACTTTAGAAATACCGTTCATTGCGAACGAGCAGCATTTTGAGGAATTCATCATGGAAAAGATCGCGGTCAGCGACTCGCCCGCGGCCAACGCCTCACTCTCCAGAGTCAGCGGCGAATTCATCGTCAATCCCGAGGTTGTAGGCACCGTTACCGATGCGGCTCAGACGGAGGCGGCTATCCTCGCGCTGTTAAAGACCGAAGTTAAAACCGGAATGAGTATAGAAGCCGTAGTCCGCACCGACGTACCGGAGATCACGTCCTCCGACCTTAATCAGATTTCGAGCAGGCTCGGCACCTTCAGCACAAAATACAGCAGCAGCAAAGCGGGACGCAAAGAAAACGTCCGCGTCGGCTGCAGCAATATCAACGGCACTATCGTAATGCCCGGACAGCAGATTTCCGCGAGCGAACTCATGAAAAAGAGAGAGCCCGAAAACGGCTACCAGCTCGCCACGGAATACAACAACGGCGACTCCGTAGAAGCCTACGGCGGCGGCGTATGCCAGGTCGCCACCACGCTGTATCAGGCGGCTCTGCGTGCTGAGCTCCAGATTGACGAGCGCCACTGCCACTCCATGCTGGTGGGATACGTGGACCCTTCCTATGACGCAGCCATTTCCTGGGGCAATAAAGACGTAAAAATCACCAATAATACCGGCTATGCAATCTATATCGCGGGCAGCGCCGACGGCAGCACGCTGACCTTCTCGATATACGGAAAGGAATACCGCCCGGAAGGCCGGACCATCAGCTTTGAGTCAGTCATTATCGAGAGAATTACTTCTGAGACAAAGATTATCGAGGATCCCACCCAGCCTGTAGGATTTGTCGAAAAGAAAGGCCACAACCGCGACAAGTGCCGTTCCTATCTCGTCAAAAAAGTGTATATGGACGGCAATCTGACAGAAACCATCAAGTTCAGAGAAGATTCCTACGCCGCCTCGTTTGAGACGGTCAGACAGGGCACAATGGTCGTAGCGGACCCGACTGTTCCCACAAATCCGACTACCCCCACGGATCCGACCACGCCGACGGAGCCTACACAGCCCACGGAACCTACTCAGCCGACAGAGCCGACGGAGCCCACCGAGCCGCCCGCGGGCTGATAAGAGGATGCCGACTTGAAAAAGTTTTTATTTAAAAACCGAAAAGGCGTTGTCTTTGTAATGAGCGCGTGCCTGTATGCGTTTCTTATACTGGTGCTGTTCGCGCTTTTGTCACATAACAATCCGCAGGTACTCAGAATGTCCCGTACCTCGGCGGTTATGCTGTTCGCGTATATTCTCAGCACGTATCTGCTCACCAATATTTACGGAAAATACGACATAGGCATCAGAAAAAGCAAGCCCATTGTGATATCCGTGTCGTTGTCCGCCTTCTTCGCCGACATCATCACCTTTGCCCTTCTGGTGATAATGAACACGAACCAGACCACGAACAACGCCATGTATCCGTATTTCTGGAACGATGTGCTGCTTGTACTGCTGGCTTTCGTCTGGCAGGTCGTCATTATATTCATCATGACCTACGGCGGGCATTATCTGTATTTTTCATTTGTTCCGCCTGAAAGGAGCGTCATCGTCTCAAACGGTTCAAAGAACGACGTCGTTCACATGGTGAAAGCCATCAAAAAATTCAAAAAGCAGTACACCATCTGCAAAGTAATAAAATACGACGACGAAAATCTGTACGATGAACTGCAAAAATACGAAAGCGTTTTTATGGACGCGCTGCCGCCGGTGCCGTCAAAAGAAATCCTCGAGTATTGCTACAAAAATTACAAAAAGGTTTACAAATCCGTCGGTGTAACGGATCTTCTGACCAATACCGCGCGCGTTGTGATGCTCAGCGACCAGTCCTTCCTGGCATCGGAGGTTCGTGAGAAAAACATGCATCAGCGCATTGTCAAGCGTCTGGCGGACATTTTTATCTCCATAGTCGGGCTTGCCATTACCGGTCCGTTTATCCTTATAGCGATGGCTGCCATAAAGATTGAAGACGGCGGGAAAGCCATTTTCAAGCAGCAGCGCGTCACCATAAACGGCAGCTTTTTTATGCTGTATAAGCTCCGCACAATGAAGGAAAATGCAGACGGTTCGCTGGTCATCAACGAAAAAGACGGACGTATCACGAGGGTGGGACATTTCCTCAGAAAGTTCCGCATCGACGAAATCCCGCAATTTATCAATGTTCTGAAGGGCGAAATGAGCGTGGTGGGACCACGTGCCGAGATGGCGGATCGCGTGTATATGAGCATTGAGGAGCTGCCGGAGTATTCCTACCGTTACCGCATGAAGGCGGGAATCACCGGTTATGCGCAGATAAACGGAAAGTACAACACCTCCTCACGTGACAAATTAATGCTGGACCTGACGTATATTCAGACATTCAGCCTGTGGAACGATACAAAGATTCTATTCCAGACCGTTATGGTGCTCCTGCGCCCGGATAAGAGTACCGAGGCCTACGACAAAAATGATTTGAAACATAAAGAACAGGTTGAAAAAGAAGTCTCGGATCAGCTCAAAAAAGATAAGAATGAATAATCCCAAAGTCAGTATCATAATGCCCGTTTACAAAGTGGAAGAGTATGTCGGAGCCGCCATAGAAAGCGTGCTTGCGCAGTCTTTTTGCGACTTTGAATTTCTTATTGTGGACGACGGCTCGCCGGATGGGAGCGGGGCAATCTGCGATGAATACGCTGCCCGCGACGGACGCATAAAGGTATATCACAAAGAAAACGGCGGTGCGCCCTCGGCACGTAACTACGCCATGGACAGGGCGTGTGGAAAGTACTATTACTTTATGGATTCGGACGACTATGCCGAGCCGGAGATGCTCGCCGATATGGTGGCGCTGGCGGAGGAAAACGAGGCGCAGCTTGTGGTGGCGGGCTTTTTTATCGATACCTACTACTCGGATGACAAATTCCGCCGCGACACGATGAATTGCGGTGACGCCGTATTTAAAGACGCCGCGTCGTTCAGAAATGCCGCGCACACATTTTTTGACAAAAACCTGCTCTATACGCCTTGGAACAAGCTGTGGCTCCGCAGCTATATCGAGGAGCGCGGGCTGCGGTTTCCACAGACCTTCTGGGATGATTTCCCCTTTGTGCTTTCCGTGATCAGAGACGCGGAGAGCGTGGTCGTAACCTCAAAGGCATATTATCATTTTATCAGAAAAAGAGCCGAGTCCGAGACGGCGGCCTATCGCCCGGAAATGTACGAAAAGCGCGAGGAAGAACACGGCTGGATGCAGGAGCTGTACGCACACTGGGGAGTGGACACCCCCGAGAGCCGCGAGTTTCTGGCACGCAGATACATTGAAAGGTTTATCGGCTGCCTCGAAAATCTGACAAACAAGAGCTGCACGCTCTCCAAAAAAGAAGTCAAAGAAAAAATCAAAGAAATGCTCGCAAGTCCGCGCGTGGACGAAGCACTTTCATTTGCCCGCCCCAGAAGCCGCATGATGAAGCTGATGCTGCTTCCCGTCAGAAGAAAAAACGTGTGGCTGACATATCGCGAGGCAAAGACGATTTCATTCGTCAAGAGCAGAAACACCCGTGTTTTTGCGGCTCTCAAAGCCGGAAGATAAAGCGGGTAAAAAGGAAAAGGAATCATGTACAAAAAAGATATAAAGAATAAAAACACAGCCGGCAGAAAACCGGCGAAAAAATCTGCGAGATATTCCGCAAAGAAAAAAACCGGCGACAAGGTTCAGATAATACCGCTCGGCGGACTGGACAAAATAGGAATGAACATTACCGCTGTCCGTTACAAGGACAGCATTATTGTTATAGACTGCGGCATTTCGTTTCCCGAAGTTGATATGCTGGGCATTGACAAGGTCATACCCGACGTCACGTATCTGATAGAAAACGCCGACAAGGTCAAGGGCTTTTTTATCACGCACGGGCATGAGGATCATATAGGCGCTCTGCCGTATATCCTGCCGCAGCTTCCGGTGCCGGTTTACGGAACCGCGCTGACTGTCGGTCTGATAAAATCAAAGCTGGAAGAAGCAAGGCTCGGCGGCATAGTAAAGCTGCATGTTGTGGAGCCCGGCGACAAGGTCAGGGCAGGTGAAATGAAAGTGGAGTTCGTGAGGACTAATCACAGCATACCCGGCGCTTGCGCCCTGGCAATCAAGACGCCCATCGGAACTGTTTTTCACACAGGAGATTTCAAGGTGGATTATACCCCTCTCTTCGGCGATGCCATCGACCTTCAGAGGATAGCCGAGATAGGCAGGGAAGGAGTTCTGGCGCTGCTTTCCGACAGCACGAACGCAATGCGTGAAGGCTTTACGCCGTCCGAGATAATGGTGGCCGAAACCTTTGACCGCCTTTTCTCCGAAAACAGCAAAAACAGGATAATAGTCGCCACGTTTTCATCAAATCTGGACAGGGTTCAGCAGATTATCAACACGGCGAAAAAATACGGCCGCAAGGTCATTCTGCAGGGCAGGAGCATGGAAAACACCATCGCTATCGCCCAGCAGTTGGGATACATCAGTATTCCCGAGGGGACGCTGGCCGGCGTCGAGGCTATGAAGAATTATCCCGACAGCAAACAGGTTTTCATCACCACGGGCAGCCAGGGCGAGGCGATGGCCGCACTTTCGCGCATGGCGAACGGCACTCACAAGAGAGTTACGATAAAACCGGGCGACGTGATAGTTTTCAGCTCAAACCCCATCCCCGGAAATGAACGCGCTGTGACCAGGGTCATGAACGAGCTCGCCATGAAGGGAGCTAAGCTGGTGTACCAGGATACTCACGTGTCCGGACACGCCTGCAGGCAGGAGCTGGAGCTGATTTATACGCTGCTCAGGCCCCGCTATGCTGTCCCGGTGCACGGCGAATACAGGCACCTGATGGCAAACGCCGATATCGCGAGGGCTCTCGGGGTGCCAAAGGGAAATGTTTTCGTACTGACTGCCGGAGACGTACTTTCGCTCACGGAAAGAGCCGCAAAGGTCATCGACAAAGTCACCGCCCGGGAGGTCTTTGTGGACGGTCTCGGTGTGGGAGATGTGGGAGACACTGTTATCAGAGACCGTCAGAACCTTTCGTCGAGCGGCTTTATTATGGTGGCTCTGACCCGCGAAAAGAGCAGCGGCATGTTTATCGCCGGCCCGGAGATTATTACCAGGGGCTTCATTTTCGTAAAAGAATCCTCGGAGATAATGGACGAAATGAAGGGCGTCGCGCTCGATAGCCTTGATTATTGCTATCAGAAAAAGATAAAAGATCTGTCAAAAATCCGTTCTATAATAAAAAAGGATATGGAGGAGTATCTCTGGAATCGATTTCAGAGAAATCCGATAGTAATCCCGGTAATTTTAGAGACGGATTTATAGTTTTTTCACAGTTTTATGCCTTGACACGACGTGTGTAGAAAGTTATAATCGTATTAACTTTGTAACATTTACGTAATATTTTTATCGAGGCAAAAGATGAGAAACAAATTCTTCGAAAAGACAGTTCTTTTCCTGCTGTGCTGCTGCACGGTTTTTTCATCTGTTTCAATGACCGCTTTCGCGGAGACGTCCCCACTGGATGAGCTCGACATGGCGGGCATAGCCCCGATAATGCATGAGGATGTGCCTGCGGATATCAATCTTGTCGAAGCCGCGCCCATTTCTTCCGCCGCAAAGCTCGCGGATCTGGCTGTGCGCCTCTGCGACCCGGCTGAGGTCGCCGCGGCAGCTGTTACTGCTCAGGAGGAAACAGAGCCTCCCGTCATTGAGGCGATGCTAAAGCGCCTTGAAGCAGACGAGAATTCGTTGTATAATAATATAGCCATTTCAAAAGTGGAAAGCTATGTCAATATCCGCAGCAAAGCCGACACCACCTCAAAGGTTCTCGGGAAGATTTACAACAATGCCGCGGCCACTATTCTGGAGCGCACCACTGCCGATGACGGCGAGTGGTACAAGATAAAATCCGGCTCGGTAGAGGGCTATATCAAGGCGCAGTACTTCGTCACCGGAAAGGAAGCTGAAGAGCTCGCCCTGAAGGTCGGTTATGTTACTGCCACCATCAGAACCGAGAGCCTGCGCCTGCGCCAGTCTCCGGATCTCGGAAGCCGCACCATCACCGTTTTGTCGCGTGATGAGGTTTATACCGTGGAGGAGAGCGGTCCCGAGTTTTCAAAGATCATCATTGACAACGACATAGAGGGCTATGTCCACAATGATTACATAGAGATCAGTGTGGACTACGAAGAAGCCATTTCCATAGAGGAAGAACAGGCAAAGCTCGCCGAGGAAGCAAAGCGCAAGGCAGCCGCCGAAGAAGCGGCCAGAAAGCTCGCGGAGCAGGAGAGCATAGAAGCCTCAAAGAAAGCTTCAAAAGAAGCCGCCAAAAAGACCACTAAGGCCAAGGAAACTACCAAAGCCAAAGAAACCACGAAGGCTAAGGAGACTACCAAGGCCAAGGAAACCACCAAAGAGACCACAAAGCCCAAAGAGACAGAAGAGCCCGGAAACAACCCGTCCTCCGCAAAGAGAGACGCGATTGTCGCGGAAGCGATGAAGTATTACGGAAAACTCAAATATGTCCTCGGCGGCGACAGTCTCGAAACGGGCACAGACTGCTCGGGCTTCGTTCAGATGATTTATATGAAGTTCGGCATCAATCTTCCCCGCACCTCTGACAGACAGGGATATTGCGGAAAAGAGGTCAGCTCATCGGAGATGCGTCCCGGTGACCTGGTTTACTACGGCGGCCACATAGCCATTTACATCGGAGACGGCGAGGTTATTCACTGCTCGTCGCCCAAGGCGAATCCCAATACCAGGATTTCGACTTGGAATTATCGCAGCGT
Source organism: Lachnospiraceae bacterium (assembly GCA_017455435.1). Taxonomy (GTDB): domain Bacteria; phylum Bacillota; class Clostridia; order Lachnospirales; family Lachnospiraceae; genus UBA3774. The sequence continues at coordinate 7,683 of JAFTAU010000031.1, forward strand.
TATCGGCATCAGAAACGTCATCGGAGATTGATTTCGCCGACATGCGCAGCGGGGATCCACAGCTGAACGCATCGGAGGTTTAGTTTTGAAAAAAGTTCTATTAGTTATTCTGGCGTTTGCCCTTACTATAGGTTTGTTCTCACCGGAGACGACCGCTGTCGCCACAGTAGTCGGCGGATCGTCAGCCGCTTCGGACAGTTCCGTTTCCACAGGCAACTTCCTTGAAGCAGGCGTTTCATTTGAGGCTCTCAGTCAAAACGATAAAAACACGGAGCATCCGGCCATTCTTGCGCTGGAAGCAAGGCTTGCCGGACACAGCGGCCTTTATAAGGACATCGCTATTACTATGGTTGACAATTACGTCAATATCCGCACTCAGCCTGATGCCTCCGCTGAGATAGTCGGAAAGATTTACAACAAATCCGGCGCTTATATAGACGAGACCGTCGAAAAAGACGACGGGACCTGGTACAAGATTCACTCAGGCAGCTGCAAGGGCTATATCAAGGCAAAGTATTTCGTGACCGGCACTGACGCGGAGGATATCGCTTCCACGGTCAGTACCATGTACGCCACAGTCAATCCCGAAACTCTCAGACTGCGCGAAAAACCTTCGCTCGACAGCGAGACGGTTTCACTTCTTTCCGCTGAGGAAAAATATGTCGTAGAGGGTGAAAACGGCGACTTCGTAAAGCTTTCCATAGACGATGACCTGGAGGGCTATGTTCTGAAAGACTACGTGGATATCACGGTCAAGTTCAAAGAAGCAATCTCCATAGAGGAAGAGCAGGCTGAGCTTGCCCGTCAGGCGGAGCTGGAGAGACAGCGCCGTGAGGCGGAAGAGCAGGCTCGACGCGAGAGCATCGAAGCCTCAAAAGAAGCTTCGCGTCAGGCTGCCGCAAAGAAAAAAACCAAATCAAGCTCCTCTACCAAGTCGAGCTCTTCTACCAAAAAAAGTACTGCAGAGGCCGGTTCATCGTCAGGATCTGTTTCTTCCAGGAGACAGGCGCTTTGCGATTATGCATGTTCCTTCGTCGGAAACCTCAGATACGTCAGCGGCGGAAACAGCCTAAAGAGCGGCACGGACTGCTCCGGATTTGTCCACATGGTATTTGCCAAATTCGGCGTCAGCGTTGCGCGTCAGTCCTATGAGCTGCGCAGCAGCGGCGAAAGGGTTTCCTCCGGAGAAATGCGCCCCGGCGATATCATCTGCTACAGCGGTCACGTGGGCATTTACATCGGCGACGGCACGGTAGTTCACTGTTCGTCCGCCAGCAGCAATCCGAACACAAAGTATTCCACCTGGAATTACCGTTCGGTCAAGTGCATAGTCAACCCCTGGGGAGACTGATAATTATTCAGAAATGCTATTCGGGCGCGGAGAAATCCGCGCCTGTTTCTTTTGCCGCCAGTTTTTTTTAACTCTTTTTTTATAAACAAAATTTTTCAAAGTAGTATAATGTTTTTGCCGGCGGAGACTGTCGCAGGCAAATTCTGTTTTTCCGCGGTGCGGAAGGAAAGGATATTTTTATGGCAAAAAAACAATTCAAAACAGAATCCAAAAAGCTTTTGGATATGATGATTAATTCCATCTATACTCACAAAGAGGTTTTCCTGCGTGAGCTAATTTCTAACGCGAGCGACGCTTGCGACAAGCTGCGCTTCCGCTCACTTACGGATGATTCCGTAAAGACTGCGCTGGACGCCTACGAGATACGCATCGATGCAGACAGGGACGCCCACACGCTCACCATCAGCGACAACGGCTGCGGTATGACCATGGAGGAGCTGGAAAAGAACCTCGGCACCATTGCAAAGAGCGGCTCGCTTGAATTTAAAAAGGAAAACCTTGACGAAGGGCCGGAGTCAGGCGCTCCGGAAACAGCGGACACCGCCGAAGCAGAAACGGATGAAAACGCCTCGAATGTCGGCAATAATGATAGTGATACCGAACAAAAGCCGGTGGACATAATAGGACAGTTCGGCGTGGGCTTTTATTCAGCATTTATGGTCAGCGACTGTATCACAGTTGTCAGCCGTGCCTATGACGAGCAGACTGCCGCCCGCTGGGAGTCAAAGGGCGTGGACGGCTACACCATTGAGCAGTGCGAAAAGCCCGAAAACGGCACCGTCATCACCCTGCATATCAAGCCCGATACCGATGACGAGAATTACAGCGAATTCCTTGACGAATGGAAGATTCGCGAGCTGGTCAAAAAATACAGCGATTATATCCATTATCCCATCAAAATGATGGTTTCCAAATCACGCAAAAAAGAGGACTCCCCTGAGGACAAGCCGGAGTACGAGCAGTATTTCGAGGAAGAGACGCTCAACAGCATGGTCCCCATCTGGAAGCGCCCGCAGAGCCAGGTGTCCGACGAGGAATACGCGAGCTTTTATCGCGACAAATTCTTTGATTACGAGAAGCCGCTGAAGGTCATCCGCCAGAAGAGCGAAGGCACATCGGAATTCGAGGCGCTGCTTTTCATCCCTGCAAAGGCGCCTTACGATTATTACAGCCGCGAATATGAAAAGGGCCTGCAGCTTTACTCCAGCGGCGTACTTATTATGGACAAGTGCAAGGACCTCCTGCCGGACTATTTCAGTTTTGTGCGCGGGCTTGTGGACAGCGCGGATCTGTCGCTCAATATTTCCCGTGAGATGCTGCAGCACGACCGTCAGCTAAAGGTCATAGCAAAGGCAGTTGAGAAAAAGGTGGCCTCGGAGCTCAAAAAGATGCTTACAGATGACCGCGAAAAATACGAAAAATTCTTCGCCGCTTTCGGAACACAGCTCAAATACGGTATTTATGCGGATTTCGGAATGCATAAGGATGTTCTCAAGGATCTGCTGCTGTTTACATCTTCCGCCGAAGAAAAGCTCGTGTCTCTGAGTGAGTACATCGGGCGCATGAAGGAAGACCAGAAGAGCATTTATTACGCGGCCGGAGAGAGCGTTGCGGCGATGAAGGTTCTGCCTCAGGTCGAGGCCGTCATCGGACGCGGCTTTGAGGTGCTGTTCCTCACCGAGGAGGTCGACGAATTTGCTCTGAAGATGCTGCACGATTACGACGGCAAAGAATTTGCCAATGTCTGTGCGGACGATGTGGATCTCTCCACCGACGCCGAAAAGGAACTGCTCGAGACCGAGAACAAGGCCTCCAAAGATATGTTTGAATATGTCAAGGAACAGCTGGGCGGCGCCGTCGGCGGTGTGAGATTTACCAATAACCTCGGCAAGCACCCCGCCTGCCTTTCCAGTGAGGGCGAAATATCCGTCAATATGGAAAAGACGCTCAGCAAGATGCCGGGAGACAAGGGCATAAAGCCGAAGGCAGAGCTGGTTCTCGAGATCAATATGAACCACCCCATTGCCGAGCGCATGAAGAACCTCTTTGAGACTGACAAGGAAAAACTGGGCAGATACAGCAAGATACTATACGCGCAGGCACGCCTTATCAGCGGTCTCTCGCTTGACAATGCCGCCGAGGTCGGTGAACTCGTCTGCGACCTGATGCTGGAGTAAAATCATCCCGGTTTCAGTAAATTGATTCATCCCCTGCAACTCAAAAGCACCACCCCGAGATTTTTCGAGGGTGGTGCTTTTTTGATTGACTCTCCGCCGCCCGGAGAAAACCGCCTTCTTAGAGCATCATTTTCTCCGGAAGATGGAGAAAAAGAGCTTGCAGATAAAGATTTTCTCCGCCCCTACGAATACGTCCTTAGGATTTCTTCGGCGACGTAGGTTTTGGAAACGCAGCGGTCCATCGCCTGCTTTTCAATGTAGTGGTGAGCCTGCGGCTCGTCCATTTTGAGTTCGGAAATCAGGAGCCATTTTGCCCTGTTAACTATGCGGATTTCCTCCATTTTTTCTTCGACGGAAAGAGTTTTCTTCTCAATTTTTCTGAGACGTTCCTTTGCGCTGGACATCCAGTCGAGGGCGAGAGATAGCAGCGGCGCGGTAAGCGGCTTTGAAAGAGTAAAAACTCCGTGTTCGGCAACCTGCTCCCGAACTTCGTCATATAATTCGGCGCGAACAAGCAGCGTTACCACGGCGCCCCTCGCGCTGCCGATATCGATGGCGAATTTTATTCCGGCATCATCCGGCAGAGGAGAGTTGATAATAACAAAATCATAACTTCGCTCGCTCCAGGCCTGACGCGCGGCGCCGATGCCGGAGACGAATCTGACAGGCTGATAGCGAAATTCCGGCAACAGGGAAGAAAGGGCGGTGTTTATCTTTTCCGCCGCGGATACAACCAGAACGCTGTAAACTTTCTTCTCCAGAATCATCGGAATCGTTTTCCTCGGGATTTATTTTCCGCAGTAAATAGCAAGAATTTCGGCAGGAATGTGCTCCCTGATAAAATCGCTGTCCGCCGCAATCATGCAGGCCTCGCGGAAAGTCTCGGGCAGCTTTTCATAAGCAGCCAGGGTCTCTGCGTTCGCCGTGTAAAGATTGGCGGTCGAGGGATTCCCCGGTTCGAGTTTATTAGTTATGCCGTCAAGGCTTGCGTAAATCATAAGCGCGAAAGCCAGATAAGGATTCGCGGTGGGGTCCGCCGCCCTGTATTCCGCGCGGCGGTATTCACCGGCAGCAGCCGGAATGCGGACGAGCTGCGAGCGGTTTTCCGCAGACCAGGACACGTAACGCGGAGCCTTGTGCTTTCCGAGGCGCTTGTAGGAGGCCTCGGAGGGATTCAGAAACGCCGTCATCGCCCGCGCGTTTTTCAGAATGCCGGCTATCATATGGAAAAACGTTCCGTCATCCTCAAAGGGATGCAGAGAAATATTGATATGAAAACCATTCCCGGGCGCGTCTTCGAGGGGCTTCGGGGAAAAATCGGGAGCCAGCTCGTTCAAGTGAGCAACGGTCTTTACCACGCTCTGGAACGTCATGGCGTTGTCTGCCGCCACCAGCGCGTCCGCGTACCTGAAATCAATTTCATTCTGCCCGGGGCCTTCCTCGTGATGCGAGCTCTCCGGCCTGATGCCGAGCTGTTCGAGGGCAATGCAGATTTCGCGGCGTACATTTTCTCCGCGGTCTTCGGGGGAAATATCCATATATCCCGCATTGTCGCAGGGAATCTTTGTGGGACAGCCGTTTTCATCGAGGCGGAACAGGTAAAATTCCTGCTCGGCGCCGAAGGTAAACGACACACCGGCTTTTTCAGCGTCTTCCAGAGCCTTTTTCAGCAGGCTGCGCGTATCGCACCCAAAGGGCGTTCCGTCCGGATATGAGATGTGAGTGAACATCTGGACGATGCGCCCGTGCTCCGGCCGCCAGGGAAGAGGAGTGAGCGTATCCGGCTCCGGGAACAGGAACAGGTCGCTGCGGGTTTCGTCGCCGAACCCCTTTATCGCCGAAGCGTCAAAAGAAATGCCGTGTTCAAAGGCACGCGGCAGCTCCTCCGGCATAATGGTTATATTTTTTTGCCTGCCGAAAACATCACAGAAAGCGAGACGGATGAATTTTACATCCTCCTCACGGACATACTGAATGACATCGTCTTTTGAGTATTTCATGCTATCCTCCCAAAGCAAAACTGTTGTCAGAGCCGTTTTTGCATTTTTAAAGTGCCATTATAACACGCCCCGCGGTTAATAATATTAGTTTATCGGATACCGGCAAAAAAATGTCGACAAAGCACTTGACAGGGGCTTCTTTTTGAGTATAATCCCTCACATAAAGGCAAGGGCGTCTTTGGAAAATGTTTCCAAAGGTGCTTTTTCTCTTTTTTTGCGGAAGACCGCGTTTTCCGCAGAGGTTATTGTTTTTTAAAATACTGTAAAAGGCAAAGGCGTCTTTTGTGTTCTCACGAAAGGTGTCTTTGCCCTTTTTTGTTGGGAAAGAGCCAAGGAAAGGAGATTCAACATGAGTTCAGTATCGGATTATTTTGGAAGCCTGGTTTTTGACGACCGCGTTATGAGGGCAAATCTTTCGGCGGACGTTTACGCCTCCCTCAGAAAGACAATTGACGAGGGCAGCGAGTTGGACATCGGCGTTGCTAACGCCGTCGCGGACGCTATGAAAAAATGGGCGGTGGAAAAGGGCGCAACGCATTTCACGCACTGGTTCCAGCCGCTCACCGGCATCACAGCTGAAAAGCACGACAGTTTCATTTCCACGTCGCCTGACGGCAGCGTTATCATGGAGTTTTCGGGCAAAGAGCTGATAAAGGGAGAGCCGGATGCATCGTCATTCCCGTCGGGTGGCCTGCGCACCACGTTTGAAGCGAGAGGCTACACTGCATGGGATCCCACCTCATACGCATTTATAAAAGGAAAAACGCTTTGCATCCCGACCGCGTTCTGCTCCTACGGCGGACACGCTCTTGACAAAAAGACACCGCTTCTGCGTTCAATGGAAGCCCTGAGCAAACAGGCGCTCCGCATTTTGCGCCTGTTCGGTAACACCTCCGCAAAGCGCGTGGTCTCGTCGGTAGGCCCGGAGCAGGAGTATTTTCTTATTTCAAAAGAAATGTATGACAAGCGCCCCGACCTCCGCTTCACCGGCAGGACGCTGTTCGGCGCGAAGCCCCCGAAGGGTCAGGAGCTGGACGACCATTATTTCGGCGTGATAAAACCGAGCGTCGCAGCGTTTATGGAAGACCTGAACGACGAGCTCTGGAAGCTCGGAATCCTCGCAAAAACTGAGCACAATGAGGTGGCTCCCTCACAGCACGAGCTGGCGCCCATCTACACCACGACAAATATCGCGACCGACCATAACCAGCTTACAATGGAAATAATGCAGAAAGTGGCTGTAAAGCACGGCCTGGTTTGCCTGCTTCACGAAAAACCCTTCGCTGGCGTGAACGGCTCCGGAAAGCACAACAACTGGTCCGTGAGCTATGGAGGCAAGAACCTGCTCGACCCCGGCAGTAACCCGGACGAAAACGCACTCTTCCTCACGGTCCTCTGCGCGATCATAGAGGCTGTGGACAAGCACGCCGACCTCCTGCGCGCATCGGTGGCCGGTGCAGGCAACGACCATCGTCTCGGCGCGAACGAAGCGCCACCTGCCGTCATTTCCATCTACCTCGGCGACCAGCTTGCGGATGTCATTGAACGCCTGGAGAAGGGCGTCGGCGGCAAGGCGAAGAAGGCGGATACGCTGAAAATAGGCGTGGATACGCTTCCGGCGCTTCCCAAGGATGCGACCGACCGCAACCGCACTTCGCCGTTCGCCTTCACAGGCAACAAGTTCGAGTTCCGCGCACCCGGTTCCAGCGTCTGCTGCGCAGGGCCGACGATGGTGCTTAACACGATCGTGGCCGAAGCGGTCGACCGCATCGCCGGCGAACTGGAAGGGGCGAAGGTCGCAGGCAAGGCGAAGCCCGGCGAGCATACCGCCGCTTTCCACAACGCATTGCAGAAGATACTGCAGGAAACCCTGAAGGCGCACAGCCGCATCATCTTCAACGGCAATGGCTACGAGGCGGGCTGGCTGCAGGAGGCGGAGAAGCGCGGTCTTCCGAACGCGCCGACCACGCCTGCCGCTCTCGCGGCGCTCGACAAGAAGGAGAATCGTGCCCTCTTCGAGAAGTATGGCGTGATGACGGCCCGCGAGCTCAAGAGCCGCCACGAGATATTCATCGAAGAGTACGCCACGAAGATTCGCATAGAGGGAACCTGCGCCCGCGACATGGCGAGCGAGATGATTCTGCCTGCGGTCAAGGCCGAGTATGCCGAAACTGTGGCGGCTTTCGCGGCTGCCGAGCGCATGGGCGTGAGTTCCGGCACGAACGCGCTCATGGACGATCTGGTGGAGCTTGGATCCGGACTTGATGCCATCAAGGCGAATCTCAGGAAACTTGATACGGCACTCGTTGAAAACGAATCCGCTGCGGTTCTGGCCGCCATGCAGGCGCTGCGTACAACGGTCGATTCGCTTGAGCACAAGGTCTCCGATAAGCGTTGGCCCTTGCCCAAGTATCGCGACATGCTGTTCCTCTATTAGTGCCGGGCCTTGGGTGTCATGTGGCGCGGTTCTGGGCGCGCCACTCTCGCATGGTGCAGCCGAAACGCCGCTTGTCGCGTTCTTCCGAATGAAGTCGGTGGCGCGCGTGAGGAATTGTTGCCACTGAGACAACCTGAATCCATTGACCACGCTCCGTTCGCTGTGGTAGAATCGCCACATCATGAAGACATCAGACAACATGACGGCGATGCTTGCGGCGGCGGTTGCGCTTGCAGCCGCAACGGCATCTGCATCCATCGAATTCAAGTCGGGCGGGGCGACGCTTCGCCTCTCGGAGACGTGCGGCGCGGTGGAGTCGCTTGTCGCGGACGGCGCGGAACGCGTCGTGCCGGCGGCGGAGGCGTTCACTCTCCAGCTCCTCGACGGGAAGGGCGAGCCGACGTTGATCAAGTCGTCGGAGTTTGTGTTTGAGGGCCAAGCAATCATCTGGAGACATGCAAACGGCCTCATCGTGCGAATGGAGGTGGCGGCGGAGGAGGGCGAGTTCCGCTTCAAGCCGTCCGTCGAGGGCATTCCCGCCGGAATGCTGCTTGAATGGTTCGACGGTCCGCAGGTGTGCATCACGCCCGACAGGAAACTCTTCTATCCTTCTTGGGATGGCATAGAAGTGACGAAGTTCGCGCATCCGTACCGTCCGGTCGGATATAGGGAACGGTTCTCCCGTCGCGGCGGCAATTCCCTCTACCCGGGGCTTGCCCAGATGCAGTTCATGGCGGCCTACAAGGATGGATGCGGACTCTACTTCTCCGCCGTGGACACCCGCCACACGCCCAAGGCGGTCGATTGGGAGGAGCTCGGAGACAAGACCGTGCGGCTGACGCTCCAGACGTTCTGCGGCGACCTGGACGCAGACGGCGCGTGGCGGCCGAAGTTCCACTACTCGCTCCGTCCCTACGCGGGAGGCTGGATGGAGGCTTGCGAAATCTATCGCGACTGGGTGCGGACTCTGCCAGACTTCGCGAAGACGCCGAAGCGTCCGAAGTGGATGTACGATTCGCCCGTGAACCTTATCTATCCCGTGCGCGGATATGGTCGCGACAGCGGGCGGGACATGAAGCCGAATCGCATGTTCCCCTACATGAACGCGATGCCGACGGTGGAGAAATACGGGAAGTTGCTCGATTCGAGGATCATGGCGCTCTTGATGCACTGGGAGGGGA
>JAFTAU010000032.1 GCA_017455435.1 Lachnospiraceae bacterium
AGCCACAACGGAAGACCTCCTTATGATAAAGTTTTTTGTGGTGAACTAACTATAACATAAGTCAGGCTCTTCCGTTTACTTATTCAGTTGTGATGTAACATATGTATTGTAATCCTACAGGGCTTGATATTTAGCCGGATTTTATAGCTTGCATTTACCATTCCGCTGTGATACAATACACAGGCTGCGCGAAAGCGCAAATCCGAGTTACAAAGCCGGCGTTCGGAAACCGCCGGGCAGAAAGGCAAAAAAATGAAAGAGAGCATTCAACCCAAGTACTATCAGGCCAAGGTTACCTGCAACTGCGGTAACGAGTTCGTAACAGGCTCAACGAAATCTGAGATTCACGTTGAAGTCTGTTCAAAGTGCCATCCGTTCTATACCGGACAGCAGAAGGCTGCCCAGGCTCGCGGACGCGTAGACAAGTTCAACAGAAAATACGGCTTGAATCAGTAGCACTGTTTTTGAAAGAGAGGCCGGGATTTGCGCTTGCGCAGATTTTGGCCTCTCTTTCGTTATAAAAAAATAGCAGGTGGAAAATCAGCATGGAAAATAAGAAAAAATGTATAATGAAATACTCCGGCATCGGCGGACAGGCCGTTATGGAAGGAATAATGATGCGAAACGGCGACAAATACGCTGTTGCGGTCAGAAAACCGGACGGAGATATAGCGCTCAGCGTCAAAAACACCGCGCGCTGGTCCGACAGGCATCCGTGGATGAAGTGGCCTTTTATCAGGGGCACGTTCGCGTTTGTTGAATCAATGGTCACCGGAACTAAGACTCTTATGTATTCGGCGAGCTTCTACGAAGTGGAAGAGGGAGATGAGAAGAAAAAAACATCTGCATCTCAGTCGGAGAAGGAGACTGGCGAGCTGACGGAAGTTGACGAGCAGGCAGAAACCGAGGAGCATCCGGAGCAGGAGACTGGCGAGCTGACGGAAGTTGACGAGCAGTCGGAGCCCGAGCAGAACCCGGCCATTCAGACAGAAACCGCACAACAGGTCCAGCTCTCGGACGAAGAGATTCTGTCCCTTGATGATGAGCCCGAAACCGATGAATCCGCCCCAAAAGCCGCTTCAAAAGTCACCCGTGATGAAAAAGGCGGAAACGAAATCGGAACCGGCGTGCTGGTGGGGACGCTCCTTGTCTCACTGGTTTTTGCGATAGGCCTGTTTGCACTGCTGCCTGTCCTGCTGGCGAGCTTCCTGCGCAAAATAACGGACTCAGGATTCTTGATTGCTCTGGCAGAAGGTGTGCTGCGCATCCTGATATTTGTGGTATATATCTGGGCGGTTTCGCGCATGAAAGACATACGCCGCACCTTTATGTATCACGGCTCCGAGCACAAATGCATAAACTGCATCGAGCACGGGCTGGAGCTGAATACGGAAAACGTCCGCGCCAGCTCGAAGCAGCACAAGCGCTGCGGCACCAGCTTTCTGCTTATTGTAATGATTATCAGCGTGTTTATCTTTATGTTTATACGCGTTGACAATGTTTTCCTCAGGATGGGAACGCGCATTCTGTTGATTCCCGTAGTGGCCGGTCTCTCTTTTGAATTTCTGCATTTTGCCGGCAGTCACGATGGACGCATAATAAACGCGCTCAGTAAGCCCGGCCTCTGGCTCCAGAACCTCACTACACGCGAGCCGGACGACGATATGATAGAAGTCGCCATTACCGCGGTGGAAGCGGTCTTTGACTGGCGCGAATTTCAAAAGAATCTCGGAACGAAACCCGAAAAAGCCTGTGAAGTGTGCGAATGACCTATGCCGAATTAAAAAAAAGCATTACAGTTCGTCTGAAAGCGGCGGAAATCCCGGATGCGGAGACCGATTCGAGGCTGATAATTTCTGAGGCGTCAGGCAAAAATGCGGCGGAGCTTCTGGCCTGCCTGCGTGATGAAGCGCCGGAGGAGACCGTTTTAAAGGCAGACGCGTACGCCGCCCGCAGAGAGCGAAGCGAGCCGCTGCAGCTCATTTTTGGATATACTGGGTTTATGGGACTTCGTTTTTCGGTAAACGGCAGTGCGCTTATTCCGCGCCAGGATACGGAAATACTGGTCGAAAAGGTGCTGGAATACTCAAAAAAAAAGACTCCATCGCCAAAAAAGGTTCTCGATCTTTGCACCGGCTCAGGCTGCATAGCAGTCAGCCTCGCCGCTCTCGGCGGCTTTGAAACGGTTACCGCCACCGACATTTCGAAAGAGGCCATCAAAAACGCCGACGAAAACATTGGGTTGAATAGCCCCACGCTTCCAGTCCGCCCACGTCTTCTACAGGGAGATTTGTTTGCACCAGTATGCGGCGAACGCTTTGACATAATTGTTTCAAATCCGCCTTATATCAAAACCGCCGACATAGCCGGTCTGATGCCGGAGGTAAGGAACCACGACCCGCATATTGCGCTGGACGGCGGTGCGGACGGTCTCGATTTTTACAGGAGAATAGCTGCAGAGGCGCCCTCGCACCTCACCCCCGGCGGAGCGGTTTTTCTGGAAATCGGCTTTGACCAGGCGGAAGCGGTGACAGCGCTTCTCGAAGCCGCCGGCTTTAAAAACATCATAGTATACAAGGATTATTCCGGAAACGACCGCGTTGCGACCGGAAGCATATAATATCGGAGAATAAAAATGTTTGACAGATTGGAAGATTTACTGCGCACATATGAAGAATTGCAGCTTCGGCTGCAGTCTCCGCAGGTTGCCGCGGATTCTTCAAAATTCCAGCAGCTTATGAAGCAGCAGGCGGAGCTTGCACCTATCGTTGGCGCTTATTCAGAATACAAAAACAGTCAGAAAGCTGTAGAAGACGGCTTCTCCATGCTCGAGGGCGAAAGCGATGAGGAAATGCGCGAGCTCATAAAAGAAGAAATCGCCTCTGCGAAAAAACGCGTGACCGGGCTGGAACAGGAGCTGAAAATACTGCTTCTACCTAAGGACCCAAACGACGACAAAAACGTTTTTATAGAAATCAGAGCCGGCGCAGGCGGAGACGAGGCCGCTCTCTTTGCAGCCGAGCTCTATCGCATGTATGTGCATTTTGCGGAGGCAAACCGCTGGAAGAGCGAGCTTGTCAGCGTGAATGAAAACGGTATCGGCGGCATGAAGGAAGTGGTTTTCATGCTATCCGGAAAGAGCGTCTACTCCAAAATGAAATACGAGAGTGGAGTTCATCGCGTCCAGCGCGTCCCGGAGACCGAGAGCGGAGGCAGGATACACACGTCTACAGCCACGGTTGCAGTCATGCCGGAGGCAGAAGAGGTCGATGTGGAAATTGACCTGAACGACTGCAAATTTGACGTGTTCCGCGCATCCGGAAACGGCGGCCAGTGTGTCAATACCACGGATTCCGCAGTCCGGCTGACCCACATCCCCACCGGAATCGTCATAAGCTGCCAGGACGAAAAGTCGCAGCTCAAAAACAAGGACAAAGCTCTGAAGGTTCTGCGTTCCAGGCTCTATGACCTGGAGCTTCAAAAAAAGCGCGACGCGGAAAGCGCCGAACGCCGCGGGCAGATAGGGACGGGCGACCGCTCCGAAAAGATACGCACCTACAATTTCCCCCAGGGCCGAGTCACTGATCACCGCATCAAGCTCACGCTTTACAAGATTGATTCCGTCATGGACGGCGACCTTACCGAGCTGATAGACAGCCTCACCGCCGCCGACCAGGCTGCCCGTCTGGCGAATATGGACAGCGCCGGCTGACTCACATCTGTCCTGAAATAACAATTTTTCAGACGAAAACTCATAAAAATGCTATAATATCTGCATAACGGAGGCACCTTATGCTTGAACTAAAAAACATTTCATTCAGCGCCGAAAACGAAGACGGCACGACAAAAGCCATCCTGAAAGACATCAGCCTTTCGGTTGACGAAAACAGATTCATCGTTGTAACGGGCCCGAACGGCTCCGGAAAATCCACGCTTGCCAAGCTGATAATGGGCATAATAAAGCCCACTTCCGGCAGGATACTGCTCGACGGCGAAGACATCACGGAACTTGACGTGACAGAGCGCGCCAGACGCGGCATCAGCTTTGCTTTTCAGCAGCCCGTCAGATTCAAGGGCGTTGACGTGCTGGATCTGATGCGTATGGCAGCGGGGCAGCAGCTCACCGCAGCGGATGCCTGCAAATATCTCTCATCAGTAGGACTTTGCGCAAAGGATTATATCAAGCGCGAAGTAAACACTTCTCTTTCCGGCGGCGAGATAAAACGTATCGAAATAGCCACGGTACTTGCCCGCGGCACAAAGCTTTCCATATTCGATGAGCCGGAAGCCGGAATAGATCTCTGGAGCTTCAAAAATCTCATCGAGGTTTTTGAAAGCATGCGCAGCAGCATCCACGGCACCATCATCGTTATTTCCCATCAGGAGCGCATTCTGGATATCGCGGATGAAATCATTCTGCTTTCCAATCAGGGCATAGCAAAAAAAGGCACAAAAGACGAAATTCTGCCGGAGCTTCTGGGCACGTCGGCGGCGGTCAATATGTGCACCGGAAACACGGACAGATAAGGGGGCGCGGCAATGCTTGACAATATCAGTAAAAGAATTCTCGAAGAGGTTGCGGACCTCCATTCCGTTCCGGAAGGCGCGTACAATATCCGCGTCAACGGAAAATCCGAGAGCCGCAATACCACTGCCAATATCGACATCACTTCAAAAGAGGATAAAAGCGGCATCGACATCCGCATAAAGGACGGCACTAAGAAAGAATCCGTACACATCCCCGTGGTGGTCAGCGCAAGCGGTCTGAAGGAAACGGTTTACAACGATTTTTATATCGGTGAGGACTGCGACGTAGTTATCGTGGCGGGCTGCGGCATTGACAACTGCGGCAGTCAGGATGCCCAGCATGACGGCGTTCACAGATTTTTTATAGGAAAGAATTCAAAAATTAAATATGTCGAAAAGCACTACGGACAGGGTGACGGCACTGGAAAGCGCATACTTAACCCCGTCACGGAGCTTTATCTGGAGGAAGGCGCAGAGGCAACGCTCGAAATGGTTCAGATAAAGGGCGTTGATTCCACGGATCGTAAAACCATTGCAAAGCTTGATAAGAATGCAAAGCTCGTGGTCAGGGAAAGGCTCATGACGCACGGCGACCAGTACGCTGTCAGCGCCTATGAGGTGGAGCTGAACGGCGAGGGCTCCGGCACGGACGTGGTGTCGCGTTCGGTTGCCAGAGACAATTCCTTCCAGAAATTTGATTCAAAGATAATCGGCAATACCGTCTGCAACGGCCACACCGAATGTGACGCGATAATCATGGACAATGCACGCATACTGGCGGTGCCGGGTCTGGAGGCAAACAGCCTGGAGGCGGAGCTCATTCACGAGGCAGCAATAGGAAAAATAGCCGGAGAGCAGCTCACAAAACTTATGACTCTGGGTCTCACTGAGGCCGAAGCTGAAGAAGCAATTATCAACGGATTTTTGAAATGATTTTTTCTGCTTTTCAAACAGCCGCTATTATTGTACAATATCGGCAGCAAACAGACATTTGCAATAAACCTACGGAGGACGATTATGAAGTACGTATGTGATGTCTGCGGTTATGTTTACGACCCCGAAGAGAATGGCGGAGTGGCTTTTGAGGATCTTCCTGAAGACTGGACCTGCCCCATCTGCGGCGTAGCAAAAGATAATTTCAGCGCAGAATAGTTTCAAAACGCAGCCGGACCTACAGGGGTTCGGCTGTTGCTTTTAAGAGTCGTTTGAATTATAATCGGCACGGACCTAATGTGTTCCGGAAAGAGAATTCTGATGGCAAAAGAAAAGGGCGATTTTTCAAAAGGGAGCGTGCCCGGCGCGATAATGCGTCTGGCAGTTCCGCTTTTTTTTGCCCAGATTGTGGCCGTTCTTTATAATATCGTCGACCGGATTTATATCGGACACATTGATACGGTCGGCAGGCTCGCGCTCACGGGCGTGGGCGTCACATTCCCTGTTATCACGATAATCACGGGCTTTACCAATCTTTGCGGAATGGGCGGAGCACCGCTTTTTTCAATGTCCCGCGGGCGCGGTGATGATGAAAAAGCAGGAGAGATAATGGGGAACTCCGCCACGCTCCTTCTCCTGTTCGGTGCGCTTATTGCCTCAGCTGTGCTGATTTTTGAGCGCGATATTCTCTATGCCTTCGGCGCGAGCGATGACACGTATTATTACGCGCAAAGCTATATCACGATTTACATTTCAGGCATTTTCTTTTCAATGCTCGGAACGGGGCTAAACAGCTTTATCAACAATCAGGGCTACAGCGCGACAGGCATGTTCACCACTATTCTGGGCGCCGTCACGAATATCGCCCTGGATCCGTTTTTTATCTTTGACAGATTCAGCTTTCTCGGGATAAATATGAACGGGTTTAATATGGGCGTGGCCGGCGCGGCGCTCGCAACGGTGATTTCGCAATTCATTTCTGCGGCGTGGGTGATGGCGTTTCTGATTTTCCGCGCTCCCGTGCGGCTTAGGCTTCGCTCTATGGCGCTTCGTTTTGCCCACGTCAAAAAGATTCTTTCCCTCGGCGTTACGCCGCTGATTATGTCTTTTACCACCGGTACGGTGCAGATTTTGTACAATTCGAGCCTGCAGCGCTACGGCGGAGATATCTACGTCGGCGCGATGACGGTCATCAATTCCATACGCGAAATGATTTTTATGGGAACGCACGGTCTGACCAGCGGCGCCCAGCCGGTAATTTCGTTTAATTACGGCGCAGGTAACGCAGAGCGCACTCTCAAAGCTATCAGGTTTCAGACCTATGCGGGAGTTGCTTATACCATTGCCGCCTCGGCCATCGTCGTTTTGTGGCCGGAATTTCTGATAAAGCTGTTCAATGATTCGGATGAGCTTCTGGCGGTGGCGCCTGCTATGATGCGCATTTATTTTTCGGCCTATTTCATGATTTCATTCCACTCGGTCGGGCAGTTTACTTTCCTTTCTCTCGGAATGTCCGGGAAGGGAATGTTTTTTTCGATATTGCGAAAGATTGTGGTGGTTGTGCCGTTGATTCTGCTTTTGCCGCTGATGTTCCCGTTCGCACCTGCCCAGTCGATCTTTGGCGCGGAGCCCGTATCCGACGCCGTTGCGGGAATAGCCTGCTTTACCACGATGTACGTTACTGTATGGCGTAAGCTCAGGAAGGGGATTATACCCCCAAATGCCTCCAAATCTCCGCGCCCGCTCTAACGCAGCAGCGCTCCGCGCCCGCTCTAACGCACAATTAGAAATTTTTGTTCGCATAGGACATACGGCATCATTGCTTTCATCCACGCTGTCAGCGAATCCATTCGGGCTCCGGCACGCTTGCCTCCGCCCGATGTCTTCGGACAGCGTTTTGTCTGAAATCAATTTCGCCGATGTCTTAAATGCGAAAAAAATTTTAATGTGTGCTGCGCGGGCGCGGGCGCAGGCATTGGCGCAGTTTTAGCTTCGGCTGCGAAAATTAAGCAAAACGCATAATTTACTTAATTTACAAAACCCCCACGTTATGATAGAATTAGCATAGAACAAGGCACAGGGATTTCTTCCCGAAACCGCCTTTTCAAATAAATCAGGCAAAGGAGATACAACCATGAAATTTGCTTACAAAGAAAAAAACATCCGCATTACCCAGGACTACAAAGACGCTATCGAGAAAAAGATCGGACGCAAGTTTGAAAAGTATTTCAGCGAAGACACTACTGCGACCGTGATTCTTACCGGCGAGGGAGAGTTCAAAAAGCTTGAAATAACCATACCGCTCGATGGCGGCATTATTCGCGCGGAGCGCACTTCCGACAGTGTTCACAATGCCATTGACATGGCCCAGGAGGCTCTTGAGCGCCAGCTTATGAAGCATCGCAAAAAACTCATCGACAGATATCAGTCCAGAGCAACATTTACACCTGAGTACATCGAAGAGCCGGAAGAGGAAGAAGACGAAATCCGCATCGTCCGTACAAAGCATTTCGCAGTGAAGCCTATGGACGCTGAGGAAGCCTGCCTTCAGATGGAAATGCTAGGTCACGATTTCTTTGTATTCAGAAACTCCGATACAAACGAGATAAACGTAGTCTATAAGAGAAAAGGAAACACCTACGGACTCATCGATCCGGAATAATACCGGTTTATAATAATACACTGCGGCGCCAAAAGGCGCCGCAATTATTATACAAAACTGACATTTCCGTCAGAATAATTAAATTTTCAATCTTGCACCGCCCATCTTTCTGATTTTCATTACGCGGCAGCTTCCCTCGCCCAAAACCTTTTCAATCTCGGTTTTAAAACCGGGTGTCATTTCGGTGGGGACGAATGCCATTATGGTGCCGGCAAAGCCCCCGCCGTGGACTCTGAGTGCGCCGCGTCCGCCGAGGAGCTTTTCAGCTATGCCCAGCGCAACTGCCACTCCCTGCTCCTTTACGGAACCGGTGGCATAAATATTCTGAAGATATGCAAAAGACGATCTCCCGGAGCCGTTGACAGCTTCCAAAAATGCCTCGGCATCCTGCCTGCCAAGCGCATCTCTTGCGCTCATAACGCGGTTTATTTCTTCATAAAAATGCAGGCAGCGAAGCACGGCGCGGTCTCCGAAAAGCTCGCGCAATTTTTTAATGTCGACAAAGAATAACTCCGGGGCGACGTCGCGCAGAACTTCTTTTCCGAAATGTGAGGCGATGGCTTTCATATCGTGAGTGATCGCGGCGTATTCCGGGGTAAGGTCGGCATGAGAGCTGTGTGTATCGATTATACAGAGATTGTACCCGGCCTTTGTTACGTCAAAAGGAAGCGATTGCGTCTCGGGATGTGCGGGATCGCGGAAATCCATAAAAGTTACGCCGCCGAGCGAGCTGGCAAGCTGATCCATCAGTCCGGAAGGCTTTCCGAAATAATTGTTTTCGGCAAACTGACCTATCTGCGCAATTCGGGTACGCTGCTCCTCAGCATTGTCGCCACAGAAGATATTGCCAATGAGTACCTCGAAAGCGGCGGACGAAGACACGCCGGAGCCGGCGGGCACGTCGCTCTCTACATAAGCGTCAAAGCCAAACGGCTCAGAGATCTGTCCATTTTCTGAGAATAATCCGTTTTTGAAAGCATAGGCAACGCCCTTTATCAGAGCAGAGGTGGTTCCGGCTTCGGAAGGCTCAACATCAAGATTGGAAAGATCGGTCTCTATGAGCCCGAAGCCCTCCGAATACAGGCGGACGGTCAGGTCGCTGCGCTTTTTGATTGCAGCAACGATGTCCATATTGATGGATGCCGCGACAACGCAGCCGTGCTGGTGATCGGTGTGGTTTCCTACAAGCTCGCTGCGTCCCGGAGCGCTGTAAAACTCTTCGGGAGCCTCATTAAACTGCGCGGTATATTTGTCCGCGATTCGCGAATAACGCGTGCGTTGATGTTCTATCGCATATCCGTAAACGCGAGTCAGCTCGCTGTCCATTGCTCCTTCAGCTATCCTGCGGGCAAGCCCGGTATTATATTTTTCCATCTTGATTATCGCTCCTGTCATAATATATTTGACAAAAATTTATCACAAAAAGCCGGGGATTTCCAGCCGATTTTCAGTATTTTGACAGTGTTTTTTAATAAAAAGTCAAATGGTGGTTTTGCTGTTGCCTTTTTGAGCCCGCGCCGCTAAGAATCTATGAGTGGCGGGCGCGGAAGTTGCTGCGCCTCAGATTCGCTCCCCGACGGCAAGCTTTACCACCTTATATCCGCCGTCATAGACGCCGGATTTCTTGAGATCGACTATCTGTCTGCACATAGTCTTTAAAATCATCTTGTCGCCAATCAGAGCGTCAATCATATTGCAGAGCGACGCCGCATCCTCGCACTCAAACGTGGAATCGCCCAACTCCTGCGCATGAATCGCGCCGTAGACCTCGTGACCGCCGATGTGCCGCATCATAAGTTTCGGGACGGGATAGAAGGAGAGCTCGGAAGGCTTTGTAACCAGCACGTCGCATCTGCGCATCAGCAGATTGGTGGAGTAGACCGCCTCAAAAATATCCTTGTTATAAACCGCATAGATGCCGGCCGCGGTATCGCCGTCCAGCATTTCGGCAAACTGCTCCAGCTTCCCGTATTCATCAAAGAAACACTTACAGTTCTTTTCAAATCCGGGCAGCTTTTTCTTTATGTATTCCCACATATCAAGGTGGTCGCCGAAATTGATAATCAGCGTGGCCTTTTTGTCTTTGAGATAAGAAGCGAGGTGGCGAATCATTGCCAGGTACAGATCTGCGCCGGCACCGGCACCGCCAACCGTCATAAGGAATCTGATCGGCTTGTCATTATCGAGCCTGTCAATCCTGCTGTCGCAATCCTCCTCGATATTGGCAACCAGCTCATGGTCGACGTAGTGACCGACCTGATACAGAGCATCGTCCGGGATGTGCGCCAGGCTGTCCTTCGCCATACCGTTCAGCATTTTGTAACCGAGGTAGGCAAAAGGCGTCTGAACCGTGTGAATGGCGCCCTCAGAGAGATGCAGTCCCATCGGCCAGTTGTCCGGAATGGCATTTACAACATGGGTCAGACCGGCATGAACGGCTCCCTGGCTGGGCCAGACGTGAGTCGCCACATACGGGACATCCTTTGGCAGATCAGCCAGAATCGGTACCAGAAGCTCGGCGTTTTTCTGATCGGCAGCGTTGTAGGTGATTTTGCGGAAACCTTCGGAATTAAGCGGCTCCCAGTAGAGTTTATTAAAAAGCGCGACCTTCTGCGAGAGCTTTGAGCCCATCGAATACAGGTCGTTCTGGGCGCTGATCATCTTTGAGCCCGTGGCGTCAAACGAAGCCAGATCCAGCCACAGCGGGTTATATCCCAGTGCCTGAGCGCAGGAAGCTATAGCCATACTTATGCGGTAATGCCCGAAGCCCATGCGGATGTTTCCCACAACCAGGGGCTTCTCCGGCAGCGTCAGAGGCTCGTCCGAGAAGACGAGATTTTGCATCTTAATCTCTTTTATCTGAGTAATCGGTTTCAGCCCGAGATGATAAACCGCCTCACTGTCGTCGCCAAAGCGCTTTATAAATTTCTGCTTGCTCTTTTCAGCCTTTTTCTGAGTCTTTTCATCGATCGGATTTCCAAATACGGATGTGCTTTTGTCCATTTACCAGTACTCCTTTTTCAGTGTCGTATTGTATTTTACCCTTCTTACCATCCAGCATAAAACGCACGGTGATGACGCCGCCGTCCGCGGTAATATCCGTAATATCCGCAGCAGCCAGCTTCTGCGCCTCGCGCAGGAACTTGTGCTTGCTTTCATTGTAATCGCCAACATTGTCGCTTGTCATAAACACGCTGCCGCAGAGGTGATTCAGAACGCTGAGAGCCATTCGCTGTTTTTTTGACAGCTTGATGTTGTCGTCTCTCAGCAGGAATACGTCCGGGTCGCAGCGGAAAACGCGGCCGTCCATAAACGTCCGGAAAATCGTGTTCTGCAGCGTGACCTTGGTAGAAATGCGCTCTCTGTGGAAAGCCCTCATATAAAAAGCGTCGTCGAATCTTAGTGAAACATCCGGACCGATACGGCAGTAATCCACAAGCCCGAAGGCAGAAGAGAGCGGAACTCCGCAGCCCAGTATCAGCCGGTCACCCAGCACCTCACGCAGCAGCTTCATTGCGCTGCGCATATGCTCTGCGCGTGTCAGACCGCCGCCGCTGTCAGAGCCGGCAATCAGCGCCGCCGCATAGAGAAAATCGAGCTTGAAAAAGTCAAAGCCGAGATCCTTAAAATATTCCAGACAGCCGCGCACATAGGCGAGCGCTTCGGGATTTGTCAGGTCCAGCGCCACATCGCCGCTCCAATTGCTGCCGGCAAAAACGGAATCGCCGTCTTTTCTGACTATCCAGTCAGGGTGTTCGGCATATACGCGGCTCTTCGTTTCGCAGACGAACGGCGCAAGCCAGATGCCGGCCTTGAGTCCCTTCTCGTGTATTTTGTCCACGACAGGCCCCAGTCCGTCCGGAAACTTTGCCGGATCCACGTCCGTCCAGTCGCCCACAAAGGTCTCGTAACCGTCGTCAATCTGGAACAGATCAAAGCTGTCCGCGTCAATCCCGTCCAGCGCGGCATCTATCTTTTCTTCGTTTATATCCTGATAATGCAGATACCAGGAGGTGTAGCCTCTGACCTGCGGAGCTTTGCAGGGGCCGAAGTGCGAAAAGTACCTGCGCACCACATCGGTCATTTTGCCCTCATAATGCACAAAATCAAACAGCTTAAACTCCGAATCGAGGACCTTTCCCTCCACGTCGCTGCGCAGCAGGATGGTGTGGTTCGACTTGTTGTAATGCGTAATCATATACGCATTTTCCTCGTTCAGAGAGCCCACAAGATAGGTCCGCCCGTCCGCACACCTGACATAAGAATAGGTGAAGCCGTGAAAATGGTTTTTGTTATATTTGTAAAACCAGGCGTCGCCGTAATTCTCAAAATGAAACTTCTTTTTGATGGCCGGAATAATCCGGTTCATATTGTGAAGACTCTCGCCAAAAGAAAACTCGCGGGTTTCCGTCCACGACTGATAGCCGTTCAGGAAAATCCGGCAGTCTTCTTCAAAATCGAATTCTTCCGATATAAATGCGTCCTCCAGAGTGATGGGCTTTTTCGGTGTAATCATCACCGAGGTGCGCTCGCCGCGCTCCGTGACGGTCAGGACATAGTCCTCATTTTCAAGAGAGGACGAGATTTGACTCCCGCCCTCCGAGAAATATCTGATAAAGATATCCATAAAAATCTCCGATTATTTTTCTTCTGCGTCTTTTCCGGAAATGACAGCCATGACCTTCTTTTCGCTGTAGAAAGAGAGAATCAACGCACCCAGAGCGCAGAAGATCACGGCGGCGATGGCTACAATGCGAAGGCCGGTTTCGGAAGCGGTCAGGTCGTTGGAGGTAAGATCCTGCGTGGTGCCGAGAACCGCCAGCGAAGTAAAGGCCAGCATGGCGATTGACTGCCCGAATTTCATGGCAAAGGTTCTGGCGGCGAAAAACATACCCTCGCGTTTTTCGCCGGTCAGGATGGCGTCCTCCTCCGCCACGTCAGCCACGATGGCCTGAGGGATAATGCCCAGAAGTGCCATCGGGAAAGCGGCCACGACCACGATGATTCCGCCCATCACTATACCCGGCAGCGGCAGAATACCGACCAGCGCGGTAAAGACGTAAGCCAGAGCCAGTCCCAGAAATCCGATGATAACCAGCTTTTTCTTGCCGAATTTTCCGACCAGCTTTGAAACGAAAGGATAGAAGCACGCCGAAAGCACCGTCATTCCGCCGAGGAACACGGTGGTGTAGAATTCGTCAAGCTGCATGGAAACCTTTACAAAGAAGGGCAGTCCCGTCTGAAAGAGGGTCAGACCGATCCAGTAGGCAATATCCGAAGCGGAAAACTTGAGGAAGTTTTTGTTTTTGAAGGTGGCGCCGAGGCTCTTCATAACATTTGATTCGCTGGGCTTTGCGTCGATAAAATCCTTTTCCTTTAACAGGAATGTGGGAAGCAGCATGCAGATGCAGGCGATGACTGCCAGCGCGATAAAGAGCAGGCGATAGCTCCATTCAAAGCTTACCGCTGCACGGAGCGGGCCGGCGAAAACAAAGGGCAGATAAGCAATCAGCGTACCAAAGAAGAAGGTAAGCGAAATTGCCGTGGATATGAACATGCGATCCTCCTGTGTCTTTCCAAACTCGGAAATGAGCGCGTTATAAGGAGTGCAGTACATAGTCATAAAAAGGTAGAAGAGAATCAGAAATCCGAGTATCCAGATGATATTGACAGTGCTGATGGCCTCTACAGGTGCGCAGAAAACCAGCACGGTAACGATTGAAAGCGGAATGGCGGCTTTTTGCATAAATGGAATGCGGCGGCCTTTGGGGTTTTTACTGCGGTCGGACGCCGATGCAATCAGTGGATCCGTAATTGCGTCAAATATGCGGCACACAAAGGTGATAAGCCCGAGTATGGTGAGCACGCCGAAAATCACGAGCCCTGTGGGAACGTAAAACTTTGCGCCTTCCTCCACGGAACCCGCGGTCGGGAGGTAAAAAGTCACGAGCCAGGTGTTGATTACACCGCTTAAGATAGACCAGCCGAGCTGACCTATGGCAAAAATCCACATTTCTTTTTTTGTTAATCTTCTTGTTTTCATAGGAAATCCTCTCGATGTTGTAGTTTGTTAAACAAACTCACAAAGATTATAACACAGTACTCATGCAAAATAAACGGCAAATTCGGAATAAGAAATCAAAAAACCGCGCCTATTCGCCGGACGCGGTTTTTTGTAAATCCGTTGCGGTTTATGTGAAAAACCAGTGGGAGCGGATTATAATTTGGTGACGTTGGTAGCCTGAGGTCCCTTTGCGCCTTCGATAACGTCAAATTCGACTTCCTGACCTTCGTCAAGAGACTTGAAGCCTTCCATGTTCAAACCTGAATAATGCACGAAAATGTCGTTTCCTTCAGCGTCAGAGATAAATCCGTAGCCCTTCTGGTTATTGAACCACTTAACTGTTCCTTTCATGAATACCCTCCAAAAAATAGAAAAATAGTGCATTTACACTGCTAAAAGAATATCATTTTCTATATTCTTCGTCAACAGGATTTTGATAATTTATACCCGTTTTTTCGTTCAAAAACCAAAGTGGTTTATTAGCTTTTAAAACAAATAATTATCACTGATTCGCTTAATAAAAATAACCGCGGTCAATTTGCCTGCATATACTGATTAAAAACGCTTGATAAAGCATTCAAAAAGCATTAAAATACATTGGTTAGTAATTTTTGGAGGCTATTATTTATGAAGAAGTTTATCAAAACCACAACTCTTGTTCTGGCGGTCGCGCTCTTTGCATCGCTTTTTACCGCTTGCGGCGAAAGCTACGGTCCCAAGGCCGGCGACGTGGACTACAAGACCGTCGTTGCCGCCACCTACGGAGACGAGGAGATTATGCTTGACGAAGTCAATTACTTCCTCAGAAAAGAGCAGTGGTCCTTTGAATCCTATGCGTGGAGTCTTTATTCACAATACGGTTATGATAATCCATGGAAGGTTCCCTACAGCGAATACAAGACCATGGAAGAATACATCAAGGAATACGTCATGACGCAGGTGTATCAGACCAGAGTTCTCATCGACCATGCCGAAGACTACGGTCTCAGGTATGAAGATCTGGATGAGGAAGCAATAAAGACCGCTGCGCAGACTGCGTTTGACGATCTGGACGAGGCGTTTTTTGAATACGCCCCCGTCACCGTAGAGGATATCACCGAGTGGTACAGGCAGAACGCCCTCGCCAACCTTGTCTACAATGTCGTAAAGGACGCCGCGGAAGTTGACGCTACGGCAGAGGAGACAGAGGTCTACACCGTCGAATATGTCGAAGTCGAGGACGAAGAAGAAGCAAAGAAAATTGCCGAAGAGCTGGCGGCCGCCGAAGACCTCGACGCCTGGGCAGAGGAAAACGAAACCCTCTCACTCAGCCACAGCCACATTCTCAAGGTTCTCGGAGAGGACGAAGAGGAAACAGCTATTTATAAGGCCACATCTTCACTTAAGACCGGTGAGACCGCTACTTATCAGGATGGCGAAAAATGGTATGCCGCTATCGTGACTAACGACAACGACACCGAAGAGACTGCCAACAAAAAAGAAGAAGTTCTGGAGCAGAAGAGAGATGAAGCTTTCCTCGAGGTTTATGAAGGCTGGGTAAAGCAGGCCCCGAGCTTTAAGACCACTGACGCCTGGGACAATCTGATTGTAACTGACGGCACTACCATCATTCCTCCTACCGAGGAAGCCGAAGAAGAGGACAACGGCGAGGATGGAATCGACATAGAGTCAGAAGGCGATGAGGACGAGTCCGAGACCGAAGAGGCTCCTCAGGAAGAGTCAACAGATCCCAATGAAGCCACAGGAGACTGAAAACATCATTAATACAGATTATACAAAGGGGACCCGAAAGGGTCCTTCTTTGGCTGAAAAAATAACCGGTCTGACCGTCTCCGAGGTGGAGCGGCGCATCGCAGACGGGCAGGTAAACCGTGACTCGACCGCCAAAACCCGCAGCGTGGGTGAGATACTCCGCTCAAATCTGCTGACGCCGTTTATCGCGCTGAATGCCGTTCTCGGAGCGGCGATACTGATTTTCGGTTCGCCGAAGAATGCCCTGTTTTTGATAGTAGTGGTGTTTAATGCCGCGATAGGAATTTTTCAGGAGCTTCGCGCAAAGCGGCTTGTGGACAGGCTTTCCATCGTTTCAATGCCGAAAGTTACTGTCATCAGGGACGGGATTGAAAAAGAAATAGCTGTGAGCGAGCTCGTCAGGGACGATGTGGTAATGCTCCGCGCCGGTAATCAGGTCTGTGCCGACAGCGTTGTTATATCCGGAAGCGCGGAGTTGGACGAATCACTGCTGACAGGCGAATCCGAAACCGTCTATAAGGCAGAGGGCAGCACGCTTTACTCCGGCAGCAGCGTTGCAGCGGGCTTTTGCTGCGCCCGCGTGGTGGGAATAGGAAAAGAAAACTACGCTGCGAAAATAGCGGCTCACGCCAGGAGATTCAAAAAACCCGCCTCTGAGATAATGCGTTCGGTCAACCTCATCATCAAGACGGTGGGGTTTGCCATAATCCCGGTGGGCGCTGCGCTTTTTATCAGACAATATTCTGCCGGCGGCGGAGATCTCTCGCAGTCTGTCACTTCTACCGTCGCCGCTCTGGTGGGAATGATTCCGGAAGGATTGATTCTGCTTACGAGCATGGTGCTGGCGGTGGGTATCATCAGACTTTCACGCAAAAATGCTCTCGTTCAGGAGCTTTATTCCATAGAGATGCTGGCGCGTGTGGACGTACTGTGCCTGGACAAGACCGGCACAATCACGGAAGGCAGAATGCAGACGGAAGCGCTGATGCCGGTGCAGGACGTCTCTGTCGATGAACTGAGGTCTGCCGTGGCGGCCGTGATATACGGCACTGACGAGAAAAATGCCACCGCGATTGCGCTCAGGGAATATTTGGCTGAAAACGGCATCACGCAGGCTCCGGAAGCTGAGCTTGCAGTACCTTTTTCTTCCGCCAGAAAATGGAGCGGAGTCACCACGGCGGGCGGCAGCTTTGTCCTCGGGGCGCCGGCTTTTGTGCTGGGCGAAAGAGCAGAGGAGATAAAAAATCTTATTTCTGCGGAGCTTGAAAAAGGAAACCGCGTTCTGGCTGTCGTTTCGAGCGCTGGACGTCTGGTGGAAAACGGGCTTCCGGCTGATCTTAAGCTGCTCGGATTTGTTGTGCTTAGCGATGTAATCAGAAAGAGCGCTCCGTCTATGATGAAATATTTCAAAGAACAGGGCGTTGCCATAAAGATTATTTCCGGAGACGATCCGTTGACTGTCAGCCGTATTGCGGCGGCGGCCGGAGTGGATGGCGCGGACAGGTATGTGGACGCTACGCTGCTCATCCCTGACGAAGACGGCGGCGCGGCTCAGGATGAAAGCGCTGAAATACGCGAGACCTTCTCGCAGGCCATTCAAAAATATGCTGTTTTCGGGAGAGTGACTCCGGGCAGAAAAGCTGAGCTGGTGCGGGCGCTGAAGGCCGCAGGACATACCGTGGCCATGACGGGGGACGGCGTAAATGACGTGATGGCGCTCAGAGAGAGCGACTGCTCTATAGCTCCGGCTTCCGGCAGCGACGCTGCCAGAAACGTGAGCCAGATAGTCCTGATGGATTCGGATTTTTCGTCCATGACGGATATAGTTGCAGAAGGCCGCAGATCTGTCAACAACCTGCAGCGCTCTGCCTCGCTTTTCCTGACAAAAACTATTTTTTCCACGCTGCTCGCGGTGTTCTTTATTTTCGTAAAAGTGGGCTATCCTTTCCAACCTATTCAACTCACGCTCATCAGTGGCATCACGATAGGAATACCGTCGTTCGTGCTTGCATTGCAGCCGAATCATGAGCGCATACGCGGACGCTTTCTCACGAACGTCATAACAAAAGCTGTTCCGGGAGCGCTGACGGACGTGATAATAATAGCGGCCGCCACAATTGTTTATCTGATAAGCGGGCTTGTGGAACTGACGACCGCGGAGATTTCCACGGTCACAACGCTGGTCATAGCGTCCGTTGGATTTATGGTGCTGTTTAGGGTCTGTATTCCTTTCAATAAAATAAGGACCGCCCTTTTTGCGGCGCTCCTTATGATTTTTGCCGGTGCCATCCTGCTGTTTCCGGAATTTTTCGGAATAGCGGTTAGTTCTGTTGTTTTGCTGATTGCCGCCATGTCGGTAGCGGCGGCAGCGCTCCTTTATATCGGCCTTGTGACGCTCTCGAGCCACGTTTTTTCTTCCTCGGAAAGATAGGGCGAGAGTCTTTCAAAAACCGTTTTGTGATATTCGTTGATAAAACTGATCTGAGAGCTGTCCAGCAGCTCTTTTTTTATGGCGTCTGTCTCAAAAGGGCAGAGGGTCAGGGTTTCAAAACCAAGGAAGCCTTCGCGGCCGCTCCGGACGCAGAGGATATCGTTTTCGATGCGGACTCCGAATTTCCCCTCTAAATAGACTCCGGGTTCGTCTGAGGTGACCATGCCGGGCCTAAGCTGTGCCTGCCCTCTCGGGCTGATGTTTTGAGGACCTTCGTGCACGTTCAGGATATAGCCGATTCCGTGGCCGGTTCCGTGACCGTAATCAAGGCCGGCTTCCCAGAGATATTTGTGGGCGAGAGTATCGAGCTGCTTTCCGGTTGTGCCCTCGGGAAATACGCATTTTGCAATGTCAATCATGCCCATAAGAACGCGTGTATAAGAGTCCTTCATCTCGTCGGTGAGCGGACCGAGTGCGATGGTGCGGGTGATGTCCGTAGTGCCGGCGGCGTCCTTTATCTCATAATGTCCGCCGGAATCCACCAGAAAAAAGCCGTGGGGCTCCAGTGTAGCGCTGCTTTCCTTATCCGCGCTGTAATGCACTATTGCGCCGTGCTCTCCGTAGCCGGCGATGGTTTCAAAAGAAGGCGAAAAAGCGCCTTTCTGAATTCTGAGAGAATCAAGATAATTGCCGGCGCGGAGCTCGTCGGTTTTCCCGCCGGTCGTGATGTCTTTTTTTATTTCGTATATAAATTTAACCATCGCGGCGCCGTCGAGTTCATTCGCGGCGCGAAGGTTTTTGATTTCAGTCCCGTTTTTGACCGCCTTCATTTCGTTTGAGGGATTGGGAGCAATTACGGGAACCGCGATTTTTCTGATGATTTCGTAGGTGGACAGGGAAGTTTTGCCGGTGTCAATCAATACCTTCAGCCCGGACAGCTCCGAAAGCCCTGAGCCAAATTTATCATATCCGTACAGCTTGGTGCCGCACTCGGACAGGGCGGACAGATCCTCCGTCCCGAACGCGTCTTTAAAGGCGTACAGCCTGCATTCTTCTTGAGTGACTATCATTCTCGAATAAAACACCGGGCTGTATGAAATGTCGAGGCCGCGCATATTGAGAATCCATGCGATGTCATCGAGCGCGGTAATCACATGAGCATCTGCGCCGGCGCTCTTTATCGCTTCGCGTATTCGCGAAATTTTGGAAGCGGCGCTTTCGCCGGTTATTTCATCCGGCAACGCTCTGATCTGGCCGCCGCAGCTGAGCGCCGGTCTGCCGTTCCAGCATTTTTCCGCAAGATCAATATTCGTGAGTTGTATATTTTTGGTGGAAAGCTTTTTGGTGAGCTCCAGACCGGCCTTGCAGGGAATGGTGTCGGTGTCCGCGCCCACAGTAGCGCCGTCAGGAAGAACCTTTAACAGAAAATCATCGAGAGTGGGAACGGACGGCAGACCCGCTTTAAAAAGCTCTATACCGCTGCCCGACAGCTCTTCCCCGGCCTGGAGGTAGTATCTCGAGTCTGTCCAAAGGTATGCGCGGGGGCTGTCTTCGCCGGACAAAACCAGCAGCGTGCCCGCGGAGCCTGTAAAGCCGCTCGCATACGCCCTGTATCTGAAGTGGGGGTGAACATATTCCGAAGCGTGTGAATCAGATGATGTGACTATGTACGCATTAAGTCCGGCCGCTTTCATTTCGGCCGCCAGTGTCATTATCTCTTTTTTCATAGGTTTCTCCTGCACCATTCATATGCCAGCAGCGTCGCTGCAATAGAAGCATTGAGCGACTCCACCTGCCCGCTCATCGGGATTTTTATGAGCCGGTCCGCAGCTGCAGAGGTGGCGTCCTTCAGACCGCGCCCTTCGTTGCCGATGAGAAAGGCGGCTTTCTTTTGTATATCGCTCTCATATAAATCCGTACCGCCAAGGTGCGCGGCGTAAACGCTGTAGCCGCGGCCGTGCAGCAGTGCGATTGTTTTTTCTATATTGTCGGTGAAGCAAAACGGAACTCTGAATATCGACCCCATCGTGGAACGGACTACCTTTGGATTGAAAATATCGGCGCAGCCTGCCATGATGATGCCGTTTAAGCCGGCCGCCTCGCTGCTGCGGAGGATGGTTCCCAGATTTCCGGGATCCTGAATCTCCTCGAGCACGAGCACGGCGCCGCCTGAGGCAGTTATATCGTCAAAAGACCACGCGGGCTGTCTGACCGTCGCGAGAATGCCCTGCGGATTTTTGGTGTCGGACATTTTCGCAAAGATGTCATCCGTGACCGTCTCGCAGGAGATGCCGGCTTTTTCGCACACAGCCGCAATCTCCGTAAAGTCACTTGTTTTTTGCGAAAAGCTTTCTGAGACAAAGACCTCGCTCAGCAGCTCTGCCGGAACCTCGCGGGTCAGCCGCACTCCTTCCACGACAAAAAGCCCGTTGTCCGCGCGGGCCTGCGCACTCTTCTGAAGCTGCGAGACATATTTGATCTTCGGGTTGTTTTTACCTGTTATCATTTTTTTCAAACCTGTAGTGTGAAATAATAATCTGCAGACTCTTTATGCCCATGTATTCGTTAACGCCCGGATAGTAGCAGAGTGAAACGCGGATGGCGTTTTCCTGCCTGCGCGTGGCGCGGAGCCATTCTTCCTCACCGAAAGCCGCCACGGCATCTTCGATAAACATATCCGCGCCGGAAAACAGCAGGGCGTCGATAAAAGCGCCGCCGGCGTTTTTGACGCGCAGCCTTAGGACGTTTTTATTTTTTCCTATAATGGAGGCAGATACTATTTTCAGATTCATTTCGGCAAAGACAGGTTTTGGATTGCCTTTGCCCACGGGCTCTAAAAGGGACAGCTCGCCTATCATCTTCTCGGACAGATATCCGATGGGCAGTTCGGTATCAATAGAAATCATTGGCTGCAGGTCCTCATCGGTGAGGGTGCATCCTTCGTTCAGAGCCGCCCGCAGCGGCGCGAGAGCGTCGAACTCTATGCTCAGACCGGCCGCCAATGCGTGTCCGCCGAACTTCAGGAGCAGGTCCTTGTGGGACGAGAGCGCCTCATACATATGGTATCCCTCTATCGATCTTCCGGAGCCTTTCAGACAAGTCTCCGTTCGGGTAAATACAAATGTGGGCCTGAAATAGCGTTCTTTTATGCGTCCGGCTATTATACCCACGATGCTTTCGTGACAATTCTCGAGTTCAATCAGTATGACTTTGTCGTTTTTGATGCCGGAGCCCTCGATTTTTTCGATTGCCTGAGCAAAGCCGGCTTCTGTCATGGCTTTTCGCTGTTCGTTCAGTTCCTTCAGCGAATCTGAAAGGGCGGCGGCTTTTGCAGTGTCTTTCGTGCGCAGCAGGGCAATTGCCTTGTCCGGGGTTTCGAGTCTGCCGGCCGCGTTGAAACACGGACCGAGCACGAATCCAATATGATAGGAAGAGATTTCTTTGCCCTCGAGTCCGCTGGCCTTTATCAGAGCTGAGAGGCCGGCGTTTTTTGTGCGCGGCAGGGTTTTGAGCCCTTCTCTCACAATAATACGGTTTTCGCCGTTCAGATCCATTACGTCGGCAACGGTGGCTATTGCCGCATATTCATAGAAAACATCGGGAATAGGCAGGCCTTTTTGCGCGAACATATAGGAAACCAGCTTAAATGCCACGCCGCAGCCGCAAAGTCCTTTAAAAGGATAGGGACAATCCGCCTGCTTGGGATTGACGATGGCGTCGGCGGCGGGGAGACGGTATCGGCGCTCACCGTTTTCTTCGTCATAAGGTATCTCGTGGTGGTCTGTAATAATAAAGGAAAGCCCCTTTTCACGCGCCAGTCCGGCCGCCTCAAAAGCGGCGATGCCGTTGTCGCAGGTGATGATGAGGGAAGTGCCCTCCTCCGCGGCTTCGTTTACTATCCTTGCGTTAATGCCGTAGCCCTCGGTGGTTCTGCCTGGCGTTTTGACGTCCGCGCTTATTCCGAGCATGCCAAAGGCCTCATAGAGAAGCTCGCCGGAAAAAACCCCGTCTACATCATAATCTGTGGAAATGACGACCTTTTTGCCGGCCGCCGCGCATTCAAACAGTTTTTCCGCGGCTTTTTCAACGTCCTTCATCAGCGCGGGATCGTGCAAACAAGTTCTGTCGGCGTGGAGATATTCTTTGATCTCGGTCTCCGTGACGGATCCGCGGTTTGCCAAAAGCTGAACCGTAATCGGATCGAGCCCGAGCGATTTAGCCATTGCACCGGCCTCTACCGGCTTTTTATTGATTATCCATTTTTCCTCGTAAAACATAGAAAACCTTTCCGCGCAAAACGCAAAGCCATTATACATTATCGGCGCCCCTGCGGCAAGACACCGCCGCGCCCCGCCATTTGAAGAAATCGCCCCTTTTTTACAAAACTTGACAAAAATTTATTACGACGATATAATACCTCCGTAATATTTGCGTAATATTTCTTATGCGGAAAGGATTTTTAAAAGCAAAAGCGCCTGCCGCCCGTCGGCCGGGGCAAAGATAATTATGAAGATATTATATCGAATCACGACCTGTCTGCTTGCCGCCGTTATTCTGTTCACCGGCTTCGGGCAATCGGAAAACATCCCGGCGACCCCGCTCGAAGCGGGTATCTCCAGCCAGGTGCCTCCCATTTTTGAAACAAAAGAAAGCACGGGCATCAGGGGTATTGTCGCAAAACCCGAGAACGAGGCCAGCCAGGCGGAGTCTTCCTCAGCGCAGGACTCTTCATCGCCTGTTTCAAAGGTCAAATTTGCCGATACCATTGATTTGACAAAAGCCTCCGAAAAGGCGCTCTATATCCCGTTCACTTCTATTGCGGAGCTCATGGCGGAGATAGAACAGGAAAAAGAAATGTCTCCGAAGGAGCTTGAAGAAAAGAAAGAGCGGGACGCCCTTATCGGCAGCATCGGTATAGTCAACGTCTCTCGTTCGCTGAATGTCAGAGAAGATCCCGATGGCGATGCAGACATAATCGGAAAGTTATATCAGAATACCGGTGTATATATAGTTAATTTTGCCGGAGAAGAAGATGAATGGGTTTATGTTTCTTCCGGCTCGGTCAGAGGCTGGGTGGTAACAAAATACCTCGTCACAGGAGAACTGACGGAATCACTCTATGAGGCCATGTCGCCCAGAGTAGCCACCCTCGTTTGCGAGGCCAAAGTTTTTTCGGATGCCAGAGACGACTCCACACTAATGGTGGAGCTGGACAAGGGCAAGCAATTCCCTGTCCTCGGATACAAAAACGACTATGTAAAGGTGCAGCTTTCTGCCTCCAGTGATGGATATATAGAGACGGAATACGTTTCCATAAATGAAGGATTGTTCTGCGGGCGCACTCTCGAAGAAGAGGAAGAAGTTCAGGACGAGATTGACCTGCTCGAAGAAACCAGACGTATAATGATCGAAGAAAAGAAAGCCGCAGAGGAAGCCGCAAAGAAAGCAGCCGCCGAAGCCGCCGCAAAGAAAAAAGCCGCAGCTGAAGCAAAGAAAGCCAAAAAATCCTCCGGTTCATCAAGTTCCTCCAAAAAATCGGGCTCATCCGGCTCCTCGGGTTCGAGCACTGTTTCGAGTGAGGACGGGTGGAAATATCTTGGCAGATTCAGAGTCACATTCTATTGTGTGAACTGTAATTCCCCCAGAGGCAGCCGCAGAACCGCGTCCGGCGCCAGAGCAAAAGAGGGCACGACCTGCGCGGTCAAATCATCCCAGATACCGCTCGGCAGCACTGTGAAAGTATCGGGCTTCGGAACATGGACAGCCCAGGACACCGGTGTGGGCAGGAACCAGATAGACCTCTTTGTGGATCCCGACGAGTGCGACGGTCTTTACTACCGCGACGTATGGATTAAGGTGTAAATGCATAAAATTCTGCATAAACCCTGAATAATAAAAATAAATATGCATAAACTAAAAGAATTGTGCAAAAAACATTGCATAATTCTTTTTTTGAGTGTATAATTCGCAGGCACGATAAAAGAAAGCAAATATTTTGATATATGCGGAGGGAGAAATGGACAAATCAAAGATCAAAAAAGTAGTGCTTGCATATTCCGGAGGACTCGATACATCTATCATCATCCCCTGGCTGAAAGAAAATTATAATAACTGCGAAGTCATAGCCGTGTCCGGCAACGTGGGGCAGGACGATGAGCTGGAGGGCCTTGAGGAAAAAGCTCTCAAGACCGGCGCGTCAAAGCTCTATATACTGGATTTGACGGATGAATACGTGGATGAATATATTATCCCCACTATGAAGGCCGGCGCCGTTTATGAGGAGTACCTGTTGGGCACCTCCACCGCACGCCCCTGCATAGCGAAGGGATTGGCTCAGATAGCGATTCAGGAAAAGGCCGATGCCGTCTGCCACGGCTGCACTGGAAAGGGCAACGACCAGGTCCGCTTCGAGCTCGCACTTAAGGCATTTCTTCCCGATATGTCCATCATCGCCCCGTGGCGTGAATGGGACATAAAATCCCGCGACGAAGAAATCGATTACGCGGAAGCCCACGGCGTTCCGCTTAGGATAAACCGTGAAACCAATTATTCAAAAGACAAAAACCTCTGGCACCTCTCGCACGAGGGCCTTGACCTCGAAAACCCGGAAAACGAGCCGCAGTATGACAAACCTGGATTTTTGGAGATGAGTGTATCTCCGATGCAGGCCCCTGACGTCCCGGAAACCGTTGAAATCGGTTTTGAAAAAGGCGTTCCGGTCAGCCTTGACGGCAAGAAGATGAGCGCAAAGGGTATTATCCTGAAACTGAATGAAAAAGGCGGCAGAAACGGCATCGGTCTGCTGGATGTGGTCGAAAACCGCCTTGTAGGAATGAAGAGCCGCGGTGTTTACGAGACCCCCGGCGGCACTATCCTTTACAAGGCTCATGAGTATCTGGAAAGCGTCTGCCTCGACAAGATGACCATGCATGAAAAACAGCGCATTTCCATAACTTTCGCCGAGCTCGTTTATAACGGGCAGTGGTTCACGCCTCTTCGCGAAGCGCTTTCCGCCTTTGTGGACAAAACTCAGGAGCGCGTCACCGGTACTGTGAGGTTAAAACTCTACAAGGGCAATATTATCAAGTCCGGCGTCAGCAGCCAGTATTCGCTTTACAGTGAGGACGTCGCCACTTTCGGCGAAAGTGATTACAACCAGAAGGACGCGGAGGGCTTTATCAATCTGTTCGGACTGCCCGTAAAGGTCGGCGCTCTGCTTAACAAAAAGCTCGGGGAATAAGGAAGTCTAAATGGAAAAAATATGGGCCGGACGCGCCGGTGGAGACATTTCCTCCGCGGCAGACGATTTCAATTCTTCGATAAAGTTCGACAAAAGGCTGTATGCACAGGACATCGCAGGGAGCATAGCCCACGCTGCGATGCTGGGAAAATGCGGGATTCTGACGGCGGACGAAACCGAAAAGCTGACCGTGGGGCTGGGACAGATACTTGATGAAATCAAGTCAGGACGGCTCGTGATAGACGAAACCTGCGAGGATATCCATTCTTTTATGGAAGCGGAGCTCACAAAGCGCCTCGGCAGCCTCGGCAAAAAGATTCACACCGCCCGCAGCCGCAACGATCAGGTGGCCCTTGATCTGCGCATGTATCTGCGCGATGAAATAAAAGAAATATCCGCCGGATTAAAAAAACTGATCTGTGTGATAATCGAAAAAGCAGAGCAGTACGCGGACGCTGTTATGCCGGGATACACGCACCTGCAGCGGGCTCAGCCCGTAACATTCGGCCACTATCTGCTGGCGTACGGAATGATGTTTTCCAGAGACCTTGACAGGCTGGCGGACGCCCAAAAGCGGGTGAATATATCGCCCATCGGCTGCGGAGCACTCGCCGGAACCACCTATCGGACGGACAGGGCGTATGAAGCAGAGCAGCTCGGTTTTGACGGTATCTGCGAAAATTCGCTCGACGGCGTATCGGACCGGGATTTTTGCGTGGAAATCCTTTCCGCGCTTTCAATAATAATGATGCACCTGTCCCGCTTTTCCGAGGAAATGGTGCTCTGGTCGAACTGGGAATTCAGATTCGTGGAGATTTCGGACGATTTTACGACCGGCTCGTCCATGATGCCCCAAAAGAAAAATCCCGATATGGCGGAGCTGGTGCGCGGAAAGACCGGCAGAGTATATGGAGACCTGATAGCGATGCTCGTGACATTAAAGGGCCTGCCACTTGCTTATAACAAAGATATGCAGGAAGACAAGGAAGGGCTTTTCGACGCCTGCGATACCGTAAAAGACTGTCTGCTGATATTCGCTGAAATGCTGAGGGGCACCCGCGCCATTCCCGAAAATATGAAAAAGGCCGCAAAAGAGGGCTTTATCAACGCCACCGATTTGGCGGATTATCTGGTGAAAAAGGGCGCGCCGTTCAGGGACGCGTACAAAATATCCGGCAGGCTGGTGGCACTCTGCATCAAAAAAGGCTGCGTCCTCGAGGAACTTTCCGCCGCGGACTTCAAATCGGAAAGTGAGCTTTTTGATGAAGACGTGTATGGCGAAATCAGTCTCGATACATGCATATCGCGCAGGGTTTCGGACGGCGGACCGTCGCCGGACTCCGTAAAAAATCAGATAAAGCTCCTGAAAGAAAAGATATCGCATTAACAGCTGTCAGACAGCTGTATTCCACCCGCCCGCGCAGAATCCGCGGGCGGTTTTTACTGCGGTTTTTTGCGAAAAAAAGGCGGCTGATTTTGTGTTGAAAAAAAAGACACTATCGCCTATAATATACGGGTATTATTTTGCACAAACGCTTTGTTTAAAAGCTTTAACGAAAAGAGAGATTAATGAAAACCATTACGATAGGAATCGCCGGCGCCGGCAGGGCGTTCAGGCTGCATGTTGACGCGCTGAAATACGTCCACGGAATAACGGTCAACAAAAAAACCGTTATGGACACGAACATTGCTCAGGCTGAGGCGATGCAGAGGCAGTACGGTTTTGAAAAAGCCTCATCGGATTTTGAGGAGCTGATTGGCGACCCCGAAATCGATGTGATTCACATCGTTACCCCACCCTATACACACGAAGAAATGACTGTCCGCGCCCTTGAGGCCGGAAAGAATGTAATCTGCGAAAAACCTTTCGTGGGTTATTTCGAGGAAGCTCCAAAATCCCTTATGTACGAGGAAGTCTTAAAAAAACTCGGCAGGATCAGGAACGTCTCAGAAAGAACCGGCAAAAAGGTTTTTTACGCGGAAAATGTTGTTTATGCTCCGGCGGTCCGTCGTGCGGCTGATTTTATCGCCGCGAAGAAGAGCCGGATTTTATTTATGAAGGGCGAGGAGAGTCTGAAGGGCTCCAGCTCGCCGGTGGCGGGATACTGGTCAAAGACCGGCGGCGGAACGTTCAGCCGCAACGGCGTTCATCCCGTCTCCATGATGCTGTGGCTGAAGAACATTGAGGCCGCGGCCAGAGGCGTGGAGATCCGCCCCGTCAGTGTTCTGGCTGACATGGAGATGATATCGCCGGATCTGTCCGAATACGAGCACAGGCACATTGACGCCCGCCCGGCAGATACAGAGGATATCGGCACCGCCATCATAAAGTTTTCCGACAACAGCCGAGGAGTCGTTATGGCTACAAATATCTATCTCGGCGGTTTCAAGGATTATGTTGAGGTTTATTGCAACGATGCCTCGTATTACTGCAAAACATCGCAGTCCGACACGCTCCGCACCTATTTTCTCGACGAAGACGGCATAGCGGATATGCGCCTGTCGGAGCTCTGCGATTCAAAAACCGGCTGGAACAACGCTGACTGTGCCGACGATTTGCTGCGCGGATACATTGGAGAGATGCAGGACTTTATGGAGTGCGTCGCCACCGGTCGTGAGCCGCTCTCGGGAATCGACCTTGCGGAGCAGGCCACAAAGATTATCTATGCCGCCTATCTTTCAGCGGAATCCGGCAAAGCCGTAAAACTGTAACGGGGGATAAAATGGATACAATAAAAAGATACATAGTTGATTATCTTGAAAGAGAATATGCTCTGCCGGAAGGCGTTGATATCGATACTTTTGATTTTCTGGAAAACGGTTACGTGGACTCGATGGGCATGATTCAGTTCGTGGTTCTGCTCGAGGACGAGTTCGGCATTGCCTTTGACGACGAAGAGCTTTCGCTGCCGGAGTTCAAAACTATCGGCGGTCTTGCCGGTATCATTCACTCCAAAATGGAGGCTCTCAAATGAAAAAGATATATATCATAGGCGCGGGCGGCTTCGGCCGCGAGGCGCTTCAGTGGATAAAGGACATAAATAAGGCTGAAAACAGGTGGGAGATAGCAGGTTTTCTGGATGATGACGTTCACGCCCTTGACGGATATGACTGCGATTACAGCGTCGTGGACAGAATATCAGACCACGTGCCGGCTCCCGACGAGGATTTTGTTCTTTGCATAGCCTCCCCATCTGTCAAAAAGCAGATTGCCGAAAGCTACAAGGCACGCGGCGCTTCCTTCCCTGTAATCATCCATCCCACAGCGGTCAGGACTGACTTTTCACAGTACGGAGAAGGCACGATTCTCTGGCCGTACGCCAAGGTTTC
Source organism: Lachnospiraceae bacterium (assembly GCA_017455435.1). Classification (GTDB taxonomy): domain Bacteria; phylum Bacillota; class Clostridia; order Lachnospirales; family Lachnospiraceae; genus UBA3774. The sequence continues at coordinate 28,940 of JAFTAU010000032.1, forward strand.
GGTCAATTCAAAATGCGGCGCCTTTTGCACCATCCTTTCCACGGATGTCGGACACGACATATCCATAGGTGATTACTGCTTTGTCGCTGCCAATACCACTCTGCTCAGAAACATCACCGTGGGAAACGGAGTTTTCATTGCCAGCAATTCGGTGATAGCAAACGATGTGACCATCGGCGACGGAGCTTTTATAGGCATGGGCAGCATTGTAATGAAGGACGTTCCCGCGGGTGCGAAGACTTTTGCAAATCCCGCCCGGGTTATGCCCGTATAACGGAGGAACCATGAACAGACCCATAGCTGACGCATTCTATAAAAACGCCGCTCTTCATCCCGAAAAAACCGCAGTCGTCTGTGACGGTCAGTCCGTCACCTACGGCGAGCTTGCCTCAGAGGTCAGCCGTTATTCACACTTTTTGCTTGAAAACGGAGTGTCGTACGGAGATCACATCGGCATCCCCATGCTGAATAACATTTTCTCAGCCATACTTATAATGGCGGCAAACGAAATCGGTATCGGACTGGTTCCGATAAATCCGTCCATGCCTCCCGCGGCCATAAACAGCGTTTTTGCTTCGGGCGACGTGAAGCACCTGATAGCACACGCCGCTTTCCTTCGCCGCGTCGGCGCCTCGTTGAATATACCCGGGCGGACGTTTTGTTCAGACGGTGAATACGAAGGCGCTGTCAGCTTTTCCGGCGCAGAGACCTGTGCATCGGACAGGCCGGTCATCCCGCAGATTACGGGCGATGAAACCCTGGTTCTTATTATGACCAGCGGTTCCACCGGAGATCCGAAGCCCATAGACCTGACGCAAAACTGCAAGGATATCCGCGCGAAGATTTTTACCGAACTGTATTCTCTAAACGGAGACGACGTTATACTTGCGGGTACTCCGCTCTATCATACCCTCGCCGTGAGGCTGGTGATGCTTCCACTGATTCTGGGAGGCACGGCGGTGATTCTACCGCGCTTTACGCCGGAGCTCTGGATGAAGAGCGTCCAGGAAAGCAAAGTCACCTTCACAATCGCTGTCAGCTCGCAGCTTTCGCAGATCAGCGAGCGCATCGGAGAGGAATACGATCTCACGTCCCTTCGCTGCCTGGTTTCTTCGTCCGCGTGGCTGGAGCCTGCGGTAAAAGAAAGACTGATCAATAAAATGCATTGCGAGTTTCACGAAATATACGGCACGTCTGAGGTCTCGTCGCCCACCGATATAGACTTTCGCGACTCCGCCTCAAAGCTCAGGTCCGTCGGAAAATGTGTTCCCGGCGCGAGCATACGCATAAGGCGCGAGGACGGCAGCGAGGCGGCAGTCAACGAAATCGGCGAAATTACCGCCAAAAGCGTACAGATATTCAAAGGCTACTACAAGCGTCCCGATCTTACCGCGGCGGCATTTGACGGGGATTATTTCAGGACGGGCGACCTCGGATACGTGGATGAGGACGGCTTTTTGTACTATTCCGGCAGAATAAAAGAAATCATCGTTACCGGTGGAATAAACGTATATCCGCAGGATATAGAGCTGATGCTCCTCGAAAATCCAGCCATCCGCGAGGCGGCCGCTTTTTCGCTCCCGGACGACAAGCTCGGCGAGAGAATTGCCGTAATAGTTGCCCCGGCGGACGGAGCGAAGATAACGGAGCGCGATGTCGCTGTCGCCTGCGCCAGAAATCTGGCCGATTACCAGCAGCCCAGGCGCATTATAATCGTACACGAGATACCCAAAAACAGCATGGGCAAAATCAGCCGTATGGATCTAAGAGCAATGTACGGCGGTGAGGGCTGAAAATGACGCGTGCACTGGTCTTTGGAATGTCTGCCGACAAATTCGGCGGGATAGAATCATTTCTGCTGAATATGAACAGGCATATGAAGGACTGCGTTTTCGACTATGTGGTCGGGGGCGAAACCTGCATTTATGAGGATGCCGTAAAAAAACAGGGCGGAACGGTTTTTACCCTGACGCCGTATTCCAAAAACCCAATAAAGCACTTTCATCAGCTCAGGCGTACGATAAAACAAAACAGAAAGACGCATAAGACCGCGTATTTCAACCTGTTTTCCATGGTGCACATGATTCCGGTATGGCTCTGCCGGATTTACGGATACAAGATAGTTTTTCACTCGCATAACGGCAATACGCCGATAGAAAAAGGGCTCTACAGGACACTGCACAATATATTCAGAAAGACCTGGGGAAAAAAGAAAAGTATTACCAGGCTGACCTGCTCGCCGGCCGCCGCGGAGTTTATGTTCGGCAGCGGAAAGGGCCGTGAAGCCACAATGATATATAACGCCGTCGAGACGGAAAGATTTTTGTTCTCGCCGGAAAAAAGAAAAGATATAAGAGACGCCCTCGAAATTTCCGAAAAGAAAGTTATCGGGTTTGTCGGAAGGCTGGCCATTCAAAAGAATCCCTTGTTTCTCATAGAGATTTTTGAAAAGATAGCCGGGAGGGATGAAGACTGCGTACTGCTTATGATAGGCGGCGGAGAAATGAAAGACGAAATAGCCGCCTTGACAGAAAAAAAGAATCTCGGAAGCAGAGTGATAATGCTGCCGCCGCAGAACAATATCGAAGACTATTACTGCGCGATGGACGCGTTTTTGCTGCCCTCATTGTTTGAGGGGCTTCCTGTGGTACTGGTCGAGACGCAGTGCAGCGGTCTTCCGGCTATCACGAGCTCTGAGGCTGTGCCGGGGCTGGCGTGCGTATCGGACGGAATGATAGAATTTGAATCATTGCGAAGCGGCGCGGACAAATGGGCGGAGCACACGTTAAAGCTTCTCGAAAAGAATCCTGACCGTGCGCAGTGGAACAGAATAGTTTCCGGGTCAAGATTCGATATCGACGCAGAGGCAAAAAAACTCGAGAAATTCCTAAGATAAGAAGCCAGGGGAAAGGAAGCCGTGAAGGTTGTAATGAATACAATCAGACAGAGAATGTCTTTAATGATTAATAACAAGAGTATGTTTGACCTGCTCTGTTCATTTATCTGGACAAGGTACGTTATTATACTTTTCATTATCATTGGCCTTAATCGTCTGATGAACCATGAAATTACGGATATTATCATAACGGTTGTCACGGTGCTGCTGGCCGTTCTGGCGATTCCCTACATGATCAGAAAACTAAAGTTCCGTGACATAGTCTTTTATCTGATATTTGTCGGCGTCTATATCTTCAGCATGAGAACCAATGAGGCTATCATATACTCTTATCTTGATGAAAACCTCGTGACAATGCTTTTCAGGTACGCCCCGCTCTATCTGGTAGGCGTATGTATTACAGATAAAGAAACAGTAGACAGGCTTCACGTGGTTTCGCTGACGTCCATTTTTGTCAATGTTTTATTTATAGCCTTTGCCGCGAGATATCTGAATCAGGATACGGATTATATGTCCTTTTCATACTATATTCTGCCTCATATCTGCCTTGTGCTTTTCTACGCGGCAAAGGAAAAAAGCATCTGGGATATTCTGGCCTCGCTCCTCGGTATCCTCAGTATCATCATATATGGCACCAGAGGACCTTTCCTGAGTATCGCTCTTATATTCCTGCTGTACTTTATGTTCTACAAAAAATACAGGCACAAATTCATCAGCAGGGTTGTCGCTTTCATTTTGATTTCCGCGGTATATCTGCTGATAATATGGTTCCTTATATTCTACGGACCCGCGCTTTCGAAGATCGTTCTCCGCACAAAGATTCTCGATAACCTGACTCTGAGCGGATTCTTTTTCGACAACGGTCGTTTCGAAATATTTGACGTGGTTATGGGGGGCTTTGCCAAAGATCCGCTCGCGGTCAGAGGATTCGCCGCGGATAGGATTCTTACAAACAGTTACGGAAACCTGTTCCATTATTCTCACAACCTGGTTCTCGAAATGTTGTACTCTTTTGGAATAATAGTCGGCGGAGCGGCTCTGATAAACCTGTTTGTAAATTACTTCAAAGGATATTACAGGTGTCCGGACCAAAAGGTCAAAGGTCTGATACTTATACTCCTTTGTTCAAACGGTCTTTTCAAGCTTCTTATATCCAGCTCGTTTATGCTTGAACCCCTGTTCTTCCTCACGATAGGTATCTGCGTGGGAGCCATAAGAGCCGGACAAAAACCTTCAAAACTGAGATTGGGCGGTGAATTCAAGTGAATGGATATTATATTTACAGCATTCTTGATAAGGAAGCACTGACCGGTGTCACCCGAAAGATTAATATGCAGACCGCGCAGTTTCAAAAAGTGCTGCCTTTTGCCCAGATTAATATAAATACAGGCGCTTTTTCCGGACTTCAAAAAGTCCTGAGACTGTTTCCGACTGCAAAATACAGCGATTACGAAAAAGCTCTTCCGGATCTTGATGACCCCGGAGTGCTGTATTTTCGCAGATCACACATAGACAAAGGGCTTGTGGTTTTTCTGAAAAAGCTAAAGGCTGAGCATTCGGGCTGCCTTGTAATTATGGAAATGCCCGTATTTCCGTATTTCAAAGACGCTTACTGCCACAACCTGAGGCATTTTATCAGAAACAGCCCGCTCTGGATCAAGGACTGCATATACAGAAAAAAGCTGAAGGGACTCGTGGATTATATCGCCACTTTTTCCGACGACAAAGAGATTCTCGGAATTCCGGCGCTTCACATTTTCAACGGTATAGACGTGGATTCCGTCGTTCCCAGGACTCCGCGTGAGCCGGACGGCGCCCTGCATATCACTTCCGTGGCTGTGATGGCCGTTCACCACGGATTTGAAAGGCTGATTCAGGGAATAGCGGATTACTACGCCGGTGGAGGAAAACGTGATATTTTGTACAGAGTGGTCGGATTCGGAAACGAGGAACCCCGTTACCGCGCTCTCGTAAGCGAGCTGGGCCTCGAAGAGCGCGTTATTTTTTGCGGCAAAAAGACGGGCGCCGAACTGGATGAAATATACAACGACACCGACATAGCGGTTACGTCCCTCGGGATGTACAAGATTGGCATAAAGGTCGGCAGCTTTATCAAGACGGGAGAGTACCTCGCAAAAGGAATCCCCATGCTGACAGGCTGCACGGTTGACGTACTGGATCACTCGGACTTTGATTATTTTATCGAATTCCCCAGTGACGAAACTCCGATTGATATTCAAAAGGTGCTGGAGTTTTACGATGAAATCAGCTCCCGCGGCTCTGAAACGATGATAAATGAAATCCGTGCCTACGCTTACAAAAAAGTGGACGGATCCGTTGCCATGAAGAGTGTGACGGACGTGATGAGAGAGTGGGTAGACGCTCACGGAGACAGAGCATGAAACGCATCGGTATTCTGACTTTTCACAGAAGCACAAACAACGGCGCGTTCATTCAGGCGTATTCCCTGAGCAGGCGTCTGGAAAAGGATTTTCCGCAGTGCGAGGTGGAGCTCATTGATTATTCCATGCCAAAGGTGGACGCGGCGCTGTATCCGGAAACCGTCAGGCAGTATTTCGCCGGAGGCGGATCAATTAAGCGCAAGGCGCATCTGGCGATTGATTTGCTTCGAGACCCCAAAAAGCTGTCCAGGCAGAAAGAAAAAAACGCCGGCTTTGCGGAGGCGAGAAAGCAGCTTTGCCTCTCTGACAGGCATATTTATTCAGACGGAGTGACGGAGCTTTTTGAGTATATCAGAGGCAGATACGACGCGGTGATAGCCGGCAGCGACGCGATTTGGAATTACTCCCTCCGGGGCTTTCCGAATCCGTATTTCCTTGACGAAACCATAACCGCGCCAAAGTTTTCTTATGCGGCGAGCTGTTTCGGAATGAATTATGAGAATATACCGGATTCCGAGCGAAAAAAAATAAAAAGCATTCTTTCGTCCTATGTTTTTCTGGGTGTGAGAGACTGCGAATCGGAGGCCTTTGCCAAGGGTCTTGGCACAGGCGCACTCACCTGCCATACCTGTGACCCTACTGTTTTTCTGAACACGGACGAACTTCCCGTGGATGAGGATACGCTGACGGCAAAGCTTTCGACAGCGGGCTTTAATCTTCAAAAGCCCACCGTGGGCGTGATGGGAGACGACGCTATGTGCCGCATGGCGCGACGGGTCTGCGGAGATGATTATCAGATAACGGCGCTTTTCAACTACTGCCCCTCCGCCGACGTAAACCTTTACAACCTGAATCCTTTTGAATGGGCGAAGATTTTTAAGTATTTCAGGCTGACCTTCACTACATATTTTCACGGGACGCTGCTTTCCCTGCGGAATCTGACCCCCGTGATATGCATCGCGCTCGACACGCCTTATACCAGAAGCCACGTGTCAAAGGTCGAAGATTTTCTCACCCGCGTGGACATGGCCGGGAATTATTTCAAAAACGATGGCAGCGCGGAGACGCTGTCCGGGATTGAGGCGAGAGCGCGCGAGCTTCTGGCCGACTCCAAAAAGGATTTCACCGCTTCCCGGATGGACGCGGAAGCGGAAACATACAACATATTCAAAAATAAACTTGCTGAGATAATAAAGGAGAATTGACATGGTAAACGTAATCGGTCTCGGTTATATCGGTCTTCCGACCGCGCTTATGCTGGCCTCGCACGGCGTAGAGGTAGTGGGTACGGATTACAACAAAGAGCTGGTGGATACGCTGAACGCCGGACACACTACATTCAAGGAAAAAGGTCTGGACGAGTTGTTTGACGCGGCTGTAAATGCCGGAATCACATTTACTACGCAGTACATGGTAACGGACACCTATATCGTTTCCGTTCCGACTCCGTACGACAAATTCAGCAAAAAGGTCGATGCGAAATACGTAGTAGCAGCTGTAAAAGATGTTCTGGCGGTCTGCCCCGAGGGCGCAACCCTCGTTATTGAGTCCACGGTTTCTCCCGGAACGATAGAAAAATTTGTCAGACCGGTTCTGGCAAAGGGCGTGAAAATAGTCCACGCTCCGGAGCGCATCATCCCCGGAAACATGGTATACGAGCTGCTTCACAACAACAGAACCATCGGCGCTGACGACCGGGCCACCGGAGAAGCAGTCAAAAAGATATACTCTTCCTTCTGCGAGGGAGAGATTGTCGTTACTGACATAAAAACGGCAGAAATGACCAAGGTCGTCGAAAACACCTACCGCGCCGTCAATATCGCCTTTGCGAATGAGCTGGCAAAAATCTGCCGCCATGACGGAATGGACGTTTACGAGATAATAAAAATCTGCAATATGCATCCCCGCGTGAATATCCTGCAGCCCGGCCCCGGCGTGGGCGGACACTGCATTTCCGTGGATCCCTGGTTCCTGGTGGGAGATTATCCCAGCCTGGCCAAGGTCATAGACGAGGCCATGCGTACAAATGACGCCATGCCCGACTTTGTCCTGAACCGCATTTATGAGATCATGAAAGAAAAAGGCATGACCGACATCACAAGAGTAGGTCTCTACGGTCTCACCTACAAGGAAAACGTGGACGATATGCGCGAGTCGCCTACCCTGCAGCTTCTCGAAAGCCAGGAAAGGCATCTGGCCACTGGTCTCAAGGTCTACGATCCCTTCATCACCGCCGATGTGGTTGCAAACCAGTATCACAATCTGGATGAATTTCTGAACGCTGTCGATATGGTAGTGGTCATGGTCAAGCATAACGAAATAAAAGAAAACGCTGAAAAGCTCGCCGGTAAAGTGGTTCTCGATTGTCACAATATCATTGATCAGCCGGGAGTATATCATATCTGATCTTTCACTTGGGAGAGGGTAATATGTTTATCAGAGCATCTGTCAACCATTTCATCAAATGCAACAGCGAGCTTCGAGTAATGAGCAGACGCGTTGCAAAAAAATACGGAGTCTGCCGCCTTCGCGTCGCGCTGGACGCCATGATTTGCTGCACGGTATACGGCACCATATATACCGAATACGAGGCGATGGATTTTCTGCACCGGAGCCGCGAAAACAGAAAAACCTACGTTACCGTTTTCTGGCTTATCAGACAATTGGCAAAGTATAACGACGCCGAACAGGGAAAAATTTTTCGGGACAAAAGGCGCTTTAATTCTATGTTCGCGCCGTTTGTCAGAAGACAGTATCTGAATCTCGATAAGACCCCCGAAGATGAAGTGGAACGCTTCATAAAAAACAACAAAAAAGTAGTTATGAAAAGTTCGGGCGGCTGCTCCGGAAAACAGGTTCACGTTATAAGCACCGAAGGAATGACAGTCGGCGATTTTCTGAAATATGCCCGGGAGCATTCATACGACCTTACCGAGGTAGTCATTGAAAACTGCGAAGAAATCAAACGCCTTAATCCGACGTCACTTAATACCATCCGTATAGTCACGGTTCATTCCGAAAACGTTTTCCGCGTTATGGTCGCGTGCCTGCGGATAGGCGCTGTCGGAGCGGACGTGGACAATGTTTCGTCCGGAGGAACGGTTGCCAGGATTGATAAAGAAACAGGAAAGCTGGATACCACCTTCCGCGTAAACGCCTTCAGGCAGCTTCCCGGAAGTCAAGCGGGGCGGGACGAAATCGGAATGCAGATTCCTTATTGGAACGAGGCTGTGGAAATGATAAAAGAGGCTTCGAAAGTTCTGGACAAGATACACGTGATAGGCTGGGACGTAGCCATTACACCGGACGGTCCCATTCTCATAGAGGGCAACGAATCCTTTAACACCGCGTCCATGGAGCTTTATTACGATAATACCCAACCCGGCCTGAAGGCTGAATTTGAGGAGGCTTTTGCCCTTATTGATAAGGACATCTATCAGCAGTAAATGGCAAACAGCAGAACCAAAAACACAATACTTAATGCTATAGGAGGAGTGGCGGTCAGAATAGTCACTCTTCTTACCATGTTTATCACGCGTACCGTTTTTATAAAGGTTCTCGGGATGCAGTACGCCGGTGTTTCCGGCGTTTTTACCGATGTTCTTACCATGCTTTCCTTTGCAGAGCTTGGCATCGGACAAGCCATCACATACGCGCTATATAAGCCCATCGCAACAGGTGATGAACGTCAGATTGCAAAACTGATGAACGTATATAAGCGTATTTACACCGTGATAGCAATAATTGTGTTGTCCATAGGCACTGCGCTCATTCCGTTCCTGAGGTACATAATAAAAGAAGTTCCGGACGTGGTGGAAGACATCCGGCTGATTTATGTTTTCTACCTGCTCAGCACGGCTTCATCATATCTTCTTATTTACAAATCAACATTTCTCACTGCTGCTCAAAAGGATTATATCGTTTCACGCGTCAAGGTGCTGTTTACCGTGATAAAAGCCGCCGTGGAATGCGTGCTGCTGATTGTTTTCCGAAATTTCCTCATCTATCTCGGTTTTTCCGTCGTGGCAAATCTGCTTCAGAACTACATTCTGGCAAAGATTACGGAAAAGCATTATCCGGTCATAAAAGAGAAAAACGCGGAAAAGCTAGAGCCTTCGGAGCGAAAAAAACTGATAAACGACGTCAGGGCGCTCGCACTCTACAAGGTTTCCGGTACGGTTCTTAACGGCACGGACAGCGTTATTACATCGTCGATTCTCGGAACCGTATATGTAGGAATACTTGGAAATTATAATCTTATTTCCAACAACGTCTATCTGTTCGTTATGCAGATTTTCAATGCCACCTCAGCGAGCATAGGAAATCTCGCGGTAAAAAGCACGTCGGAGCACCAGCACCGTGTTTTCAGAGAAATGCTGTTTCTCTGCTTCTGGATTTACTGTTTTTGCTCGACTGCGCTCTGGACGCTCTTCAACCCTTTTATGTATATCTGGCAGGGACAGGAGAATTCGTTCACGCTGTTTGTTGTGGCGCTGCTGGTTGCCGATTTCTATGTAAAAGGTGTTTTGAGCCCGGTAACGCAGTTCCGTACTTCAAACGGACTTTTTGTTCAGGGAAAATACCGCCCGGTTATAATGGCCGTTCTGAATGTGGGAATATCCATCTGGCTCGTGAATTATATCGGTATCGCGGGAATCATTCTGGGAACGCTTATTTCCCGCGCTCTCACCCAGCTCTGGTACGACCCGTGGCTGATATATCGCAGAGTATTCAAAAAAAATGTTGCGGAGTATTTCGCCGTATATCTTTTGTACATCGCGGTGACCGTCGGCTGCTGCGCCCTGTCGCAGTTTCTTCTTCAGCTTATTTATCCGCAGAATAATATATTGCAGATTGTTATAGGCCTGGGTATCAGCCTGATTGTGCCAAACGCAGTGGTAGTGCTTCTTTTCCACCGTACGGCAAATTTCAAGGCCATTATGGAAATAGTCAAAAAGACGATTAAGAGGAAGGTGTGATGAAAAAAATAATGCCGGTTTTCGGGACCAGACCCGAAGCCATAAAAATGTGTCCGCTTATCAAGGAACTGAAATCCAGAAAGAATATCGAGGTGGTTGTCTGCGTGACCGGGCAGCACAGACAGATGCTGGATAGTGTTCTTAATACCTTCGGCGTTGTGCCGGACTATGACCTGTCCATAATGAAAGAGAAGCAGACGCTTTTTGATATTACGACCAGTATTTTAAACAGTATAAAAGCCGTTCTGGAAAAAGAAAAACCCGACGTGGTGCTGGTTCACGGCGACACGACCACCACCTTTGTCACGGCGCTCGCCTGCTTTTACCTGCAGATTCCCGTGGGACACGTGGAGGCGGGTCTTCGCACCTACAATATCTATTCGCCGTATCCGGAGGAATTCAACCGCGAGGCGGTTTCGATTATCAGCAAATACAATTTCGCCCCTACCGGTCTTTCCGCCGAAAATCTTATAAAAGAGGGCAAAAACCCGGAGACGGTTTTTATTACCGGAAATACCGTCATCGACGCCATGAAGCACACGGTGAGAGAAGACTATACCCATCCTGAGCTGGACTGGGTCGGAGACGACAAGCTTATTTTCATTACGGCTCACCGTCGCGAGAATCTCGGTGAGCCGATGCACCATATGTTCCGCGCAATACGCCGCGTTCTGGAAGAACATCCGGACTGCAAGGCGGTCTACCCGATTCATATGAATCCCGTGGTCAGAGAGGCCGCTGCCGCGGAGCTTTCCGGCTGTGACAGAATACATATCATAGAGCCTATCGACGTTTTTGATTGTCACAATTTTGAGGCCAGATGCTACCTGTGCCTGACCGATTCCGGCGGAATCCAAGAAGAATGCCCCTCATACGGAAAGCCCGTGCTCGTTATGCGCGACACCACGGAGCGCCCGGAGGGTATCGCCGCCGGTACGCTTCGGCTGGTCGGCACGAGCGAAGAGACTATCTATAATACATTCAAGGAACTGCTGGAAAACCCCGCTTCCTACGAGGCAATGTCCCATGCGTCCAATCCCTACGGCGACGGAAACGCCAGCCGCCGCATTGCCGACGTGCTGGAAAAAGGCTCCTGCGAGGAGTGGCGGTAATACAATAATCAGATTTTTGATACAGTAGATTTCAAAAAACAAAGGAGAGGAATCATTTCTTTAAAAGGCTTTTATCTGCTTTATTAATCGTGTCAATGCTGATCGGCACACTTACAGTAACGCCTGTTTTTGTTTTTTCGGAAGAGTACATTCCATATGTCGAAGATGAAGACGCACTGACTTTTGAAGAAACGTCAAAGACGAGAGAAGCAGAAATAATCTGTGAAAATAAGGAAAAAGCAGACCGTTATCAAAAGAATTTCTTTCTGGATGACGGTTCTTTTTTGACTACCGTATATCCCGAGGCAGTTCACTATAAGGATGGCGGCGAATGGAAGGAAATTGACAACAGTCTTGTATCCGCAAAAGATGAGCGCGGCAAAGAAGTATTTATTAATGCCGCATATCTAAGAGATTATCGGAAATCCTTAATATAAAAACCATTTCAAAAGCATCATACGAAGAAGCTGTTCCGGGCTGCGATATAATCTATACACTGAGTTCCGCAAGGCTGAAAGAAGATATCGTTATAAAGGAAAAGCCTCAAGAAATACATGATTTTTCTTTTCTGATTGAAAGCAATGGTTTAAAGCTCAGCATTGATAAGAGAACAAAACAACGGCGCTAAATGAGAAAAATGAGGAAGTATTCATTGATTATTGGATATTAAAGTATACACAAGTAAAAAGTGTTGAGTGGCATTTTTATTGGAGTAAAGCATCGAATTAAGGAGGACTATCAGGTCCGTTATTAAAAGAATTACTACGTCGTGGGTTTAAAGTTTTCTTTCATTGAGGGGGAATAATAATGTACTGGCAAAAAAAGAGATTAAAATATGACATTCTGGTTCCACCGATTAGTAAACCGTTCAAAAAATTCACGCCAAAGGAAGCGGAGGACTTTTTTCAATGGTATATAAGTCAGATAGACTCTCGCGTCAGGTATCTGCAAGATTATTCGGGAGTTGAATTGGATTATACAGTTGATTCTCTGATTGATATCTGGGAGTGGTTTATTAAAAACGCCGAAATTGAAAAAACTCCTCAAAAGAAGATTAATGAATTAAAAAAAGACCTAAAAAAGCAGCCTGCTAACTTCGCAAGAGATATTTTGAATGAACAATCAAAACAGTTCACACTCGAAACGGAATACATAATCAACGATATTGTTATGTATTTCGGGGAGGTTTATGTCAGAAACAATTCATCAATTATCTGGGGGTATAGCACTGATAAAAAAGCAAGAGGATCGGTTAACGAGCCTGTGCTGATTGGCTTTAAAGATAGAGACTTTGATCCCCCGGCAAGGGTTGACTTTCAAATAAATCAATTGATACATATTGTTGCTGACGGCATTCTTTGTGGAGATCCCAAAAAAGAAGACCTGTTTGAACAGTATTATTTATGGCAAGGAATGGTTTTTAATTAGAGAACAGTATACGTTGCAAAGTACTAAAAAACAATTTTATGATAAAAACAAAATGATGCTGTATTCGGATAAAATAACTCATAATTTTGAACAAGAGAATAAGTGGCATGAATGCATTAATTATTTGCTCGAAATAAGTTCAGATGCTCCAAAAGATGTCTCGTTGTTTTTAAAACTTATCGTAAACACTTGGTATGCTTTAACTCTTGACGGGATAGATTTTTCGTTGGACAAAAAAGAGTGTAAGCACTTGACACAATGCTTACCGTTGACCATTATGATTTGATTAAAGGACGTGTATGATGAGATATGAATCATTCCCGCAAAAAGCAAGCTACATGAAAATCGGCGGAGGTATGTAGAGTGATAATACTTAGAGACGATTTTATAAACGAATGTCAAAGGCTTGAGGAAATAATCAAAGAGTATAAGAATCCAAGGGAAGAATATGAGCGGTTGAAGAAGGAAGTCGTTCGTGAAGAATTATGCTCCGGAGGAGCTGTAATGCACAGAGGATATTACTGCCCGAGCCTGATTCAGGACATTGTTGTTGGTAATGTTAAAAGGGGCAAAATATTAAAGCGTCCGACCGTGAGAAGCAGGCCGACATTCAGATATGGATTTAATAGTAATGATCAATTAATAGTTATAGATACTATTAATGATGTAGGTGGAAATAATGAAATAATAATATATAGTGAAGAAAAAGAAACCGGTATTCTTTTTAATGATCGCTTTGGTATAAGTCTGATTACAGAATGCGTTTATAAAGACAATAAATTGGATTCTTATACTATTGGATCGTATTTTTCTTGTAAAGAACAAGTTCAGGAAATTGAAAAGGAAGTATATACATATTCATCAGAAGGATTGACTTACGCAGACTGGTATGATTATTTTTGTTTTGATAAATCAATAATAATCCGTCACAACCAATATTGTTTTCAGCATGATGACGAAGGCTGTTTGTCAACATATACATCTACGGAATACGATGAGTTTGGTAATGTTAAGCCTTCTGATTATTGGAAAGGCCATATTTTTGAAGTAGATATAAAAAGAAAAGTGTGATTTTGCGGTCGTGTAAATCGCTTTTCGCACTACAATTACACCCTGCAAAAAATAGACTTTTATACCTCGTTGTGGTAAAATATCACGGATAATGTGTCTTATTATGCCCAAACGAGGTTTTTCTCGTTTATTTGGCGTTGAATAACCCGCAAGGGAGCATGGAGAATGGCTAAAGAAAACGACATCCGGACAATTCCTTTCAGCCCGCCAGATATTACAGAGCTGGAGGTGCAGTACGTCACCGATGCTCTCAGATCCGGATGGATTACCACAGGACCGCGCACAAAGAAATTAGAAAAGCTGATTTCACAGTGGATACACGGCACCGGCAGTGACGACGCCCAAAGGAGTGTGTGCCTTTCTTCTGCAACAGCTGCTCTTGAGCTGTCGCTGAGACTCCTCGGTATAGGACCTTTTGACGGCGGCAGCGCCGATGACGAGGTCATCACCTGTGCTTATACATATACTGCGTCTGCATCGACTACGCTTCATGTCGGCGCAAAGATTGTTCTTGTGGACTGCGCATCGGGTGGAGGGACGCTCGAAATGGATTATGACCGTCTTGAGGCTGCAATCACCGGACACACGAAAGCAATTGTTCCTGTGGATCTCGGCGGCATCCCCTGCGACTACGACAGAATTTTTGACATTGTCGAGCGTAAAAAGCATCTGTTCAAGCCGTCTTCAGAGCTTCAGAGGGCTCTCGGACGCATTGCCGTGGTCGCGGATTCGGCTCACGCCTTTGGAGCAAAGTACAAAGGACGTATGATAGGAGACGTCGCAGACTTTGCGGATTTTTCCTTCCATGCGGTCAAAAACTTTACCGTTGCTGAGGGCGGAACGCTCGTGTGGAGAAGCATTCCCGGTATTTCCGATGAGGATATACACAAAAAACTTCAGCTTTACAGCCTTCACGGTCAGAGCAGGGATGCTTATTCAAAGACTGAAACGGGTTCATGGGAATATGATATTGTGGGGCCCTGGTACAATTGCGGCATGACGGATATCAGCGCGGCAATAGGGCTTGCTCAGTTTGAAAGATACCCCGGACTGCTTGCACGCCGCCGCGAGATTATAAAGCAGTACGATGCGGCCTTTAAGCCTTTGGGTATTGAGACCCTGGAGCATTATACCGATGAATATGCCTCATCGGGACACCTCTACATTACGCGCATCCCGGGTATTGACAGAAAGAGAGCCAATGCCGTCATGAAGGAAATGGCTCAGAGAGGCATTTCCACTAACGTGCATTACAAGCCGCTTCCCATGCATACCGCTTACAGGAATATCGGTTTTGACATAAAGGATTACCCGAACTCCTATGCGCGTTTTGAAAACGAAATAACCCTGCCGCTCTACACGCGCCTTTCTGATGAAGACGTGGATTGGGTGATTGATAACTATTGCGATATCGTGAGAAACATCAAATGCTGAAAAGATGGGAAGATTTGCCGGATTTTATGCGAATCCCACAGGTCAGGCCTTACTGGGAATCGCTCAGCGAGAAAAAAGGGCGTCTTTTGGTGAAACGCGTCTTTGATATTGTCATCGCCGGCATGCTTCTGTGTATTCTTTTGATACCGATGCTCGTCATCGCATTTATGATAAAGGCCGATTCGAGAGGACCGGTGTTTTACAGGCATGAAAGAGTCACCGCCTACGGAAGGCGTTTCAGGATACACAAGTTCCGCACGATGATAAAAGACGCCGAAAACCTCGGTGATACCGTTACTGCCGCAGATGACGCGAGAATAACGCCCATGGGCAAAAAGCTCAGGCGATACAAGCTCGACGAGCTACCACAGCTTATTGACGTTTTACGCGGAGATATGACTTTCGTGGGAACGAGGCCTGAGGCGGTAAAATACGTGGAGGCATATCGACCCGGGTATTACGCCACGCTGCTGCTGCCCGCCGGCATCACGTCGGAGGCGTCGATTCGATTCAGAAACGAGGAAAAGCTGCTTTCAAGATCCGAAGACGTGGATAAAGCTTATCTTACGCGGATTCTTCCCGAAAAGATGAAGCTCAATCTCGCTTCCATACGGTCGTTCAGTCTTTTGAAAGAGTTTGTGACGCTGTTAAAAACTATGTTTTTGGTTTTGAGATAAGAAAGGGGAAAACATGAAAGGAATTATACTGGCCGGCGGTGCGGGGACCAGGCTTTATCCGTTGACGATGGTTACGAGCAAGCAGCTCCTTCCCGTCTACGACAAGCCTATGATTTATTATCCGCTGTCCACGCTTATGTTGGCCGGAATCAGGGATATACTTATTATCAGTACGCCGACGGACACGCCGAGATTTAAAGATCTGATGGGCGACGGGAGCCAGTTTGGATTATCCCTCAGCTACGCGGTGCAGCCATCCCCGGACGGTCTTGCACAGGCCTTCATCATAGGTGAGGAGTTTATCGGCGACGATGCCTGTGCCATGATTCTCGGGGACAACATTTTTTACGGCAACGGCTTTCGCTCTATGCTCAAGGATGCGGCGCATAACGCGGCTGAAAACGGCAGATCGACGGTGTTTGGATACTTTGTCAACGATCCTGAGAGATTCGGCATCGTGGCTTTTGACGAAAACGGAAAAGCAACCAGCATAGAAGAAAAGCCCGCCCATCCGAAATCTAATTTTGCCGTAACGGGTCTGTATTTTTACCCCGCGGGAGTTTCGGAAAGAGCAAAGAGGGTCGAGCCCTCCGTCAGGGGAGAATTGGAGATAACCTCTCTCAACGCCGAATATCTGGAGGACGGTCTCCTCGACGTAAAGACTCTCGGCAGAGGCTTCGCGTGGCTCGATACCGGTACCGTTGAGTCTCTTTTGGATGCGTCGGATTTTATCAGTATGATAGAAAAACGCCAGGGGATCACTATCTCCGCTCCTGAGGAAATAGCATTTATAAATCGTTGGATTGACAGGGAACAGTTGCTGGAATCCGCAAAAAGATACGGAAAAAGCCCTTACGGCCACCACCTTAAATCGGTCGCCGAAGGCAAATATATTTATTGAGGTCAGATATGGCACAGATTACTCTTGAACAGAACGTCGGAGGAATAAAAGGACTCTGCGTCATCACTCCGGCAGTTCACGGAGACGAAAGAGGATATTTTTTCGAGTCATATAATTCTGCTGACATGGCGGAATTTGGAATAGACATAGTTTTTGTACAGGACAATCAGTCCATGAGTGCAAAGGGAGTGCTGAGGGGGCTTCATTACCAAAAACATCACTCGCAGACAAAGCTCGTGCGTGTCATCAGCGGCAGCGTGTATGACGTCGCCGTGGATCTGCGAAAAAACAGTCCCACATATGGCAGGTATTACGGCATCGTTCTTTCCGCCGAAAATAAAAAGCAGTTTTTAATTCCAAAAGGCTTTGCACATGGTTTCCAGGTGCTTTCACCCATGGCGGAGTTCTGTTATAAATGCGATGATTTTTATCATCCGGACGATGAGGGCGGCCTCGCATGGAATGATCCCGATATAGGAATTGATTGGCCCGAAACGGAAAACGTCATTATAAGTGCAAAAGATAAGATTAATCCCTTTTTCAGGAATCTGAAACTTGATTTTTAACGGAGACGGAGAGCATGACAATTATAGTAACCGGCGGAGCCGGATTTATAGGTTCTAATTTTATCTTTCATATGTTAAAGGCGCATCAGGGTTACAGGATAGTGTGCCTCGACAAGCTTACCTATGCCGGGAACCTGAGCACTCTGAGCGGCATAATGAACGAGCCGAATTTCCGCTTTGTCAAAGCGGACATCTGCGACAGGGAGGCTGTTTACGCCCTGTTTGAAGAGGAACATCCCGATATCGTGGTAAATTTTGCCGCGGAGAGCCATGTGGACCGCAGCATAGAAGACCCTTCGGTCTTCCTTCAGACCAATATCATCGGCACATCGGTGCTGATGGACGCCTGCCGCCGCTTTGGCATAAAGAGATATCATCAGGTCAGCACGGACGAGGTCTACGGCGATCTGCCTCTGGACAGACCGGATCTTTTCTTCACCGAAGAAACGCCGCTTCACACGTCGTCTCCGTACAGCAGCAGCAAGGCGGCCGCGGATTTATTGGTAATGGCTTACCACCGCACCTATGGCCTTCCGGTCACTATCAGCCGCTGCTCAAACAATTACGGCCCCTATCATTTCCCGGAAAAGCTTATTCCGCTGATGATAGCCAATTGTCTGGCTGACAAGCCTCTTCCCGTTTACGGACAGGGAATAAACGTCCGCGACTGGCTCTACGTGGAGGATCACTGCAAGGCGATAGATCTCATTATCCACAAAGGCCGTGAGGGCGAGGTCTACAACGTGGGCGGACATAACGAAATGCGCAATATTGATATCGTTAAGCTTATATGCAAAGAGCTCGGAAAGCCCGAAAGCCTGATAACATACGTGACTGACAGAAAAGGCCACGATATGAGATACGCCATCGACCCGGCCAAGATTCACAACGAGCTCGGCTGGCTGCCGGAGACGAATTTCGCTGACGGCATCAAAAAGACGATAGCATGGTATCTCGACAACCGTGACTGGTGGGAAGAGATAATCAGCGGTGAGTATCAGAACTACTACGAGAAAATGTACGCGGACAGATAGTCGGATTTATTATTAGGGACGGAGAAAATGAAGCGTTGCTGGGTAGAAATTGATTTAAACGCACTGAGAAACAACTATCGCGTTTATAAATCACTCCTTAGGGATGATATGAAGATAATGGCCGTGGTAAAGGCGGACGCCTACGGACACGGCGATGTGGAAGTGGCGCGAGCTCTCATGCAGGAGGGCTGCACAGACTTTGCTGTATCCAATATCAATGAGGCCGTCGGGCTTCGCGAGAGTGGAGTAAAGGGACAGATACTGATCCTTGGTTACACCCCTGCGTCTATGGCGGCGGAGCTTGTAAAGTATGATATCACTCAGGCGCTTTTGTCAGAGGAACATGCCCGGGCATTGGCCGATACGGGTATAAAGGGAATAAAGACCCAGTTTGCGATTGACACCGGAATGAACCGCATCGGTCTTGACGCGGACGAGCCGGATGACTGTGAGTCTCTCATCCGCCGCTTTGGCAATTGTTTCGAGATGACAGGTGTCTTCACGCATCTGTGCGCCGCCGATACCCCCAGCGAGCAGACGTTTACGGACGGACAGATATCAAAGTTCAAAAACGTGGTTTCCCGCATTAAAGATATGAATCTGCCATATATTCACTGCATGAATTCCGCGGGCGGATTGTGGCAGGAGCCTTACGGCTGTTTCGCGAGGCTGGGCATCGTGCTTTATGGGATTAAGCCTGATATCGAAAATGAAATGCCAAAAGGAATCAGGCAAGTCATGAAATGGAAATCGGTGGTTTCCATGGTAAAGGATGTGCACGCAGGTGAGAGCATTGGCTACGGCCGCGAGTACAAGGTTTTCCGTGAGATGCGCGTGGCCACTGTTCCGGTAGGATACGCTGACGGCTTTAACCGCCTGCTTTCCGGCAGAGGGAAGGTGTTTATCGCCGGAAAACCCGCAAAGGTTCTTGGCCGTGTCTGTATGGATCAGATCATGGTGGACGTTAGCGACATTCCTGAGGCAAAATATGAGGCCGAAGTGGAGCTTATCGGCGAGCATTATGACGCGGACGCCATGGCTTCCGAAATCGGAGTTATAGGCTATACCATCGTTTGCAATATCAGCAAGCGTGTAGATAGGGTTTACATAAACTGAAAACCGGGCGCATCATCGGAACATTCCGATGATGCAAACAATAAAGCCGAAAGTCCTTAGCGAAAAGTGACCGCGTTTGGGCGCTGGCCGAATGCTGTCTGAGGCCGCTTGCAACAACAAGCACTTCAAAAAGCAAGCGGCCGAGTTCTTTCGGACAAGCCCTGCTTTTTCGCGGGTGCTTTGAGCTTAGTACTTTCGAGCCCGTTTGCATCACGGAATGCTCCGATGGTGCAAACGAGTTTGCGGGAATAAGCCGTGTTTTTTCGCAAGTGCTTTGAACTTAGTGCTTTCAAGCCCGTTTGCATCATCGGAATGCTCCGAGGATGCAAATAAGAGGTTATCGATAAGGAGCAAATAAAAATGGATATAAAAACGGCAAAAATACTCGTAGTTATGGGGGGGACGTCCTCCGAAAGAGACATTTCCCTGATGAGCGGAAATGCTGTGCTTGAGGCGCTTAAAGGCAGGGGCTTAAACGCCGGGGGCTTTGTGCTCGATGGCGGCAACGCCGCACAGATACTTCAGAAAAACCCGGACTGTGTATTTATCGCACTTCACGGCAAGGGCGGAGAGGACGGCACCATTCAGGGGATGCTGGAAATAGCAGGAATACCTTATACCGGCTCGGGAGTAGCCGGCAGCGCTGTCTGTATGAACAAGGTTCTCTCAAAAAAAATCCTTGCGGAGAGCGGAGTTCGTACGGCACGCTATATCAGCGTCTCGCCGGGCGATGATTTTTGTGCGGAGGAGCTTGCCAGAAACGCGATTGACAGATTTGGACTGCCTCTTGTAATAAAGGCTTCCTGCCAGGGCTCCAGCGTGGGAGTTGAGATTGTCCGTGAAGAAACAGAAGTTTCCGGAGCTATAAAGCGGGTTTATGAATATGACAAAGAACTTCTGATAGAAGAATTTCTTCCCGGAAAAGAGCTTACAGTTCCCCTGCTTCAAAAGCCTGACGGCCTGTTTGCTTTTCCGATAATCGAGATAGTTTCCGAAAACGAGTTTTATGATTTTGAATCGAAGTATCAACCGGGGATGAGTCACCACATTATTCCGGCGCGGATACCTGAGGAGACCGCGGCAGAGGCCGTGGAGCTTGCGAAAAAAGCCTATATCTGCCTGAACTGCGGCGGACTGACGAGGGTGGATTTGATGCTTGGCCCTGATGGAGAGCCTTACGTTGTGGAGCTGAATACCATTCCCGGGATGACCGCCACCAGCCTTGTGCCCGACTCGGCGGCCGCTATAGGCATCGGCTTTGGCGAACTGACCGAAATGATAATCAGGGCAGCCATAGAGAAATAAGCCCGGCCGTTTATTGCAAAAAATCACCAAAAATAGTATAATTTCCGAATATTATTTTTTGAAAAGGAAGGGAGAACATAAATGAAACACATCGACGTAAAGCAGATTTTTGAAGAGCCCGCCTTCGGCGGCGAAGTTACCGTATGCGGCTGGGTCCGCACGGCGAGAGATTCAAAAAATGTGGCTTTTATCGAGCTTAATGACGGCACGAGCCTTCCTCATATTCAGATAGTAATAGACAAATCGGGAAATACGAATTGTGACGCGGAAGCCATGAGGCTCGGAACATCCGTAAAGGTTACCGGAACCGTAGTGGAGGGGCGCGAGGGAAAACCCGAGATTAACGCAAAAGAAGTTTCCGTTATAGGAACCTGTCCCCTCGAATATCCGCTTCAGAAAAAGCGCCATACGCTTGAATTCCTTCGTACTATGCCCCATCTTCGTGGAAGGACGAACACATTTAACGCCGTTATGCGCGTGCGCTCTGTCCTGGCAGAAGCCATTCACACATATTTCCAGGAGCGCAATTACGTCTACGTCAACACCCCTCTTATCACGGGCAGTGACTGCGAGGGCGCGGGCGAGATGTTCCAGGTCACCACGATAGGTTATTCGGATGGGTTTAAAAACGCCGAAGAATACTATGCCGCTGACTTTTTCGGGCAGAGAGCCGGCCTGTCAGTTTCCGGACAGCTCGAGGGTGAAATGGCAGCTATGGCCATGGGAAAGATATATACCTTCGGACCCAGCTTCCGCGCAGAGAATTCCAACACGCCAAAGCATCTTGCAGAGTTCTGGCATGTGGAGCCGGAAGTTGCCTTTGCCGAGCTTCCCGATGTTATAGAAATCGCGGAGGATATGCTAAAGCATGTAATCGGCACACTGCTTGAAAAATGCCCGGACGAGATGGCTTTCTTTGACAGGCATTTTGAAAACGGCATTATAGAGCGCCTTCGCGATCTGATCTCGCATAAGTTTGCCACAATTACCTATACCGAGGCGATAGAAGAACTCAAAAAATCCGGCGAGCAGTTTGTTTATCCCGTGGAATGGGGGCTGGACCTGCAGACCGAACACGAGAGATATATTTCAGAAAAAGTATTCGGGCGCGCGGTCTTTGTAACCGATTATCCTAAAGAAATCAAATCATTTTACATGAAACAGAATCCCGATGGGAAGACGGTAGCGGCAGTGGACTTGCTGGTTCCCGGAGTAGGAGAGATTATCGGAGGCAGCGAGAGAGAGGCCGATTATGACAGGCTTGTCGCGGCGATGGAAGATCGCGGTATGGATATGTCGCCTTACGGAGACTATCTGGATCTTCGCAGGTACGGCTCCGTGCCTCACGGCGGCTTCGGTCTCGGCTTTGAAAGGCTCATTATGTATGTCACCGGAGTACAGAACATCCGCGACGTGATACTGTTCCCGAGAACTGTAGGCGGAATCAGATAAAAACCCTGACGGCAACAGGGCATTTTCTAAAAAAGGAAGTTTGAGGAGGTAATACAATGGGTGAATTGTTTATTCCCGACGGCTACAAATCGGCATTATCGCTTAGAGAAACACAGCACGCGATAAAATATGTAAAGGACACGTTTCAGAAAGCGCTGGCTTTCGCGGTCACTCTTGACAGAGTTACCGCGCCGCTGATTGTCAGAAAGGACAGCGGCATTAACGACGATCTGAACGGCGTCGAGCGAAAAGTGGATTTTGACATCAGACTTGACGGTACTGAGGCGGAGGTCGTGCAATCCCTCGCAAAATGGAAGAGAATGGCGCTCTACCGTTACGGTTACCGCGCAGGCGAAGGCATCTACACCGATATGAATGCCATCCGCCGCGATGACGAAATGGACAACACTCACTCCATATATGTGGATCAGTGGGATTGGGAAAAAGTCATCACACGCGACCAGCGCACCGTCGAATACTTAAAGGAAACAGTCGTATCCATCGTCAAAGCAATTGTTTATACCAAAAGACAGGTCAGGATGCGCTACCCGGCGCTGAGCGCCCGCGTCTGCGAGGAGCCTTTCTTTATTACTACGCAGGAACTGCTTGATATGTATCCCGATATGACTGCAAAGCAGCGCGAAAGAGCTATAACAAAAGAATACGGAACCGTATTTTTGATGCAGATAGGAAAAATGCTCTCAAACGGCGAAAAGCATGACGGCAGGGCTCCTGACTATGACGACTGGGAGCTCAACGGCGATATCCTCTTCTGGGACGACGTTCTGGATAATGCAATAGAGATTTCCTCGATGGGCATCAGAGTTGATGCAGAATCTCTAAAGAGCCAGCTTGCGGCCTGCGGCGCAGAGGATCGCATGCGTTTTGATTATCACAAGATGATAGCGGACGGCACACTTCCTCTCACCATCGGCGGCGGTATCGGACAGAGCAGGCTCTGCATGTTCCTGCTCGAAAAGGCTCATGTCGGCGAGGTTCAGAACTCCGTGTGGCCGGAAGAGATGATAAAGGTCTGCAAAAAGAACGGAATCAATTTTCTGTAATATTATTTAATGGACAAGGACATGTCACTTTTTACCGAAAAAACACTTCTGATAACGGGCGGTACCGGTTCCTTCGGAAACGCAGTGTTAAAGCGCTTTTTGAGCGCAGATATAGGAGAAATTCGAGTCTTTTCCCGTGACGAGAAAAAGCAGGACGATATGAGACATGCCCTGCAGAGAAAAGACCCGGAGAATTATTCCAAAGTATCCTTTTATATCGGCGATGTCAGGAATCCGGGTTCCGTAAAGGACGCGATGAAAGGCGTGGACTTTGTCTTTCACGCGGCCGCATTAAAGCAGGTTCCTTCCTGTGAATTCTTTCCCATGGAAGCCGTCCGCACCAATATCATCGGAACGGACAACGTGCTTTCGGCCGCGATTGAGCAGGGCGTTGATTCGGTAATATGCCTTTCCACGGACAAGGCGGCTTACCCGGTAAACGCGATGGGGATGACAAAGGCACTCGAAGAAAAGATTGCCGTCGCAAGGTCGCGTTTTTCGGGAAAGACCAGGATTTGCTGCACACGTTACGGAAACGTGCTGTTTACCCGCGGCAGCGTGGTTCCGCTCTGGATAGAGCAGATAAAAAACGGGCAGCCGGTCACGCTTACCGACGGAAAAATGACCCGTTTTATTATGAGCCTGGACGAAGCAATGGAACTGGTGCTTTATGCTTTTGAAAACGGCAGAAACGGCGATATTTTTGTCAAAAAAGCTCCGGCCTGCACCATGCTGACTCAAGCGGAGGCGGTCTGCGAACTCTGCGGCGCCGATACAGGTCTGATCAGGCAGATAGGCATCCGCCATGGAGAGAAGATGTTTGAAACCCTTCTTACAGCGGAGGAAAGCATTCGGGCGGAGGATCTGGGAGAATATTTCAGGATTTCCGCTGATGCCAGAGATTTGAATTACGACGGCTACTATACCGAAGGAGATACAGATGCCGACAGCGGCGGAGGCTTTAACAGCAATAATGCGAGACTTCTCTCAAAAGACGAGGTAAAGGAAAAAATCGCCATGTCCGCGAGCTGCGAATAAAAGACCGTGATGCTCATAAAAGAAGTGCAAAAAAAAGACAAAAGCCTTACGGAGGAGATTGTATCTGTGCATATGAAATCCTTCAAAGGCTTTTTTTTGACATTTATGGGCAGAGGATTCATTTGCAGAATGTACGCCTCTTACGTTGAAGATGACAATTCATTTCTGCTTGCCGCGGTTGAGGACGGCAGGGCTGTGGGCTTTGCCGCCTGTACAATGAACGCTTCCGGGCTTTACAGGTTTATGATAAAAAGGCATTTTTTCCCTATGCTCGGCTGCTGCGCAGCGGCTTTTTTCAAAAAACCCGGACTGGTGATAAAAAGAATCGGAAGATTCATGAAAAAGGAGACGAAACCCTCCGGCGAACCCGCGCTGCGCCTTTCTTCCATAGGCGTATTGCCGGCGTTTCAATCGCGCGGCATCGGCACCGCGTTAATAAAAGAGATTAAATCGAGAACTGATTTTGACAGATACTATATTTCGCTCGACACCGACGCTGTCGGAAACGAAAAGGCAACAGGCTTTTACGAAAATAACGGCTTTGTCAGGCGGAGAGAGTTTTCCGCGCTGGAAGGCCGCAGGATGTACGAATATATTTATAAAGAATGAAGATACTCAATCTCAGGGCGTATTATTATCCGGAAAAAATCCCGGGGCTTCGGATGCTGGAAGACCTGTGTGACATATTTGAAAAAAACAAAATCACGCACACCGTTATAACCCCGGTGCCGACCAGAGGCGTCGATGAAAGAACCAGATCCGCGTACAGTGAGAAGCTTACAGAGACCAGGCGCGGCGGATATGAGATAATAAAGCGTTTTCCTCTTTTCCGCGAGGGAAGGGGCGTCCTTGTGAGAGCGCTCAGATACCGCATAGGGCAGAAAAGGACGTACCGCATCGCAAAAAAAGAAACGGATACGGACCTTGTTCTGGCGGTCAGCACGCCTCCTACGCAGGGGCTTCTCGCGGCAAAGACCGCCCACCGGCTGGGCGTGCCGTTTATCTATAGTGTACAGGATCTGTTCCCGGAATCTGCCGTCAATGCCGGAATAATAAAAAAAGGCGGGCTGCTCTGCAAAACAGGCCTGCGTATCACGGACAGGATTTATCGTAAGGCGGCGGCCATCACAGTTATCAGTGAGACATTCAAAAAAAATCTGGTTGACCGGGGCGTGGCTCCGGAAAAGATATTTGTCATTGAAAACTGGGTGGATACAGACGCTGTCTTCCCGGTAAAAAAGAATGAAAACCCGCTCTTCGAAGAGCTTGGCATAGACAGAGAAAAGTTCACCGTGCTTTACGCCGGAACGCTGGGACGCACGCAGGGAGCGGAGATGCTGCCGGAAGCGGCCGGGCTCCTGGCTGACGAAAAAGATATTCAGTTTGTCATATTCGGCGCCGGTGAGTGTTTTGAATCAATAAAAACTGCGGCGGAAAAGGCGCCAAATATAAAAATCTTCCCGCTTTTGCCGGAGGAAAAAACAGCGCAGGTTTACGGAATGGCGGATATTGCCCTCATCACCTGCAAAAAAGGCGTGGGAGCTTCCTCACTGCCCAGCAAAGCGGCGTCAATAATGTCGTGCGGAAAACCGATACTCGCCGCTTTTGATGAGGAAAGCGAGCTGGGCCGGACATTAAAGGCCTCCGGGGCCGGTATGTGCGTGCGTCCGGAGGATGCCGCGGCTCTGGCAGAGGGCATTCTCCTGATGAAAGACAAAATATCAGAATACGATCCGGACGGAATAAGAGAATACGCCGTAAAAACAGGCTCAAAGCAGGCCTGCCTCGGAAAGCTGGAAGAATTGATTAAAAGATTCGTTAAACAATAATGGATTCCGTTTTTAGTAAACTAAAACAAATGCTGAGCTTCGTTTACAGCCTTTCGCTGTGGCAGGTACTGCTGCTGACAGCCGTCATAATAGCTGCTTTCGGCGTGGCGGGAGGCCTTTTCGGCCTCAAAAAACAGTGGAAGATTATATGCGCGGTTTTGTTCTCACTGGTATTTGCCGCAATTATCGCCATTACGATGGTTTTCAGGTCGCAGTATTACCGCGGCTATCTGCTTGTGCCTTTTCAGAGACTGATAGAATCACAGGACCCGGACGATGTTATTCTGGAAATGGCTCAAAATGCGTTTCTGTTTGTGCCTTTCGGAACTGTTCTGCCTTTCTTGCTTGACGGAAAGCATCTGAAGAGATTCCTTGCAACGGCGGGCGCGGCTCTTGCTTTTTCCATTACTATCGAAATCCTGCAGTACAAGCTGTCCGTGGGCTTTGCTCAGGGGGACGATGTGCTCATGAATGTCCTTGGCGCTGCCGTAGGATTTTTTTCATTTTTGCTGGCGGACTATATAAGCAAAAAGAAAAAAAGACGGGTTAAGAAATAATGCTTCCAAAGTCTTAATATTCCGTTTGACTATGAAAACTTTTTTTATTATTATAAGGAAGAAGCGTTAGTTAAATGTTTTTATAATCGAAATTGTTTGAACAGGAGAGTTACATGAAGAAGTTATTAGTTGCATTAATTTCTGCGGCGATGATTTTAGCCTGTGCGGGCAGTGCTTTTGCGGAGCCCGCTGATATTATCGCATCCGGCAGGTGCGGCGCTGCATCCTGGACCCTTGTGGGCGAGACGCTTACCATTTCCGGCAGCGGTGCCATGAGAAATTACGGAAACCGCACCGAAGCCCCCTGGAACGCCTACAAGGACGATATCGAGACTGTCGTAATCGGACCCGGCGTCACTTTGATAGGAAACTACGCTTTTTCCGGAATGACAAAGCTTAGCAGCGTTATTCTGGGTGAAAACGTTACGACCATAGGCATTTGTGCGTTCAGCGACTGCACGGCGCTTCAGGGAATCACGATTCCGGCGTCTGTAGCCACTATCGGGAATTACGCATTTTACAGATGCACGTCCCTGACAAGCGCCGGTTTTGAAGCAGATACGCTTCCTTCGGTTTCCGAAAAGGCGTTTGCGAGCATCAGCCCCCTTGTTTCGGTGGGCGGAGAGTCATACCATATCAATCTTGCGGGTTCTGTTGGCGCGGTCAAATGGACTCTTGACGGCGGCACGCTTAGAATAACCGGAATCGGCAATATGCGCGGCTACGGGAACAAGACCCAGGTTCCGTGGTATGAATATGCCGATGAGATAGAAACTGTTGTCATTGGATACGGTGTCACGGGTATCGGAAACTATGATTTTGCGGGACTGACTGCGCTTACTTCGGTCACGCTGCCCGACGCCCTGTCAAAGATAGGCACCTGCGCATTCTCCGGTTGCAGCTCTCTTACGGAGATTACGATTCCATCAACGGTCACTGCGATTGACAAATACGCGTTCAACGCCTGCAAAAAGCTTCAAACAATCTCGTTTGAGGGCGATGCCCCCACTATTGATGAAAGGGCGTTTTCGGGTGTCAGAGCCAAAGCGGAATATCTTTGCGCGATGGAGTGGTCAGAAGAAGAGCTTGACGACTTTGGCGGAAGACTGACATGGAGATCTGTTTCTCACAACCTGGTTCTTCAGGAACAAACTGACTCGACCTGCAAGGTTCACGGACATGAAGAACATTACGAATGCTCTGTCTGCGGCAGACTGTATAAAGACGCGCAGGGTCTGGAAGAGACCACGGCAGCAGAGATAGAACTGGCGCTCCTGCCTCATTCCTATGAAGACACGTGGCAGGAAAACAGCGGTTATCACTGGCACAAGTGCAGTGTGTGCGGCGCGAAGGACAGCACGGAAGCGCACGTGTATTCGAGCCAGAACGATAACAGCTGCAACATCTGCGGACATATCAAAGGTATCGAAATGCCTATTATTGAGTTTTAATGAAGGTACTGATACTCGGATTTGCAAAACTGAAATACATGCCGTATCTGTCTTTGTATCTTGATACGATTGATGCGGCTCAAAATGATATAACGGTCTTTTATTTCAACCGTGATGACTCGCCGGACGCCGAAAGGCGCTCCGGCGTCGGTTATCACGAATTTTTTTATCCTCTCTCGGATTTCGACTCTAAGATTAAAAAAGCCCGGACGTTTCTGAAATACAAAAAAGAAGCCGAAGAGCTGATTGGCAGCGGGGACTTTGATTACATCATCGCGATGCATTCATGGCCGGCGGTGCTTCTTGGC